>CAQRDK010000001.1 GCA_948868795.1 uncultured Candidatus Saccharibacteria bacterium
TCTATAATGTAGATAACTACTTATTCTGCTGTTCTGGTTTGTTACAGTAAACCCTACGGTTCGGGGGCTTTGCCGTGGGAGAAAAGTGTGGTAAAATTAGGGCATTGAGGGCGACCTATTGTTGTAAACAGTAGGCTAAGCCCTCTTTTTGTTGCTAAATGACAGGAGCCGCCCTTTCGGGCGGCTCGAGGCTGGGTTAGATTTTGCGCATGGTAATCTCGTCGAAGTTGGGTTCGTAGGTCGGGGCGACGATGCGGTCGGGGTCGGCGGTGCAGAGGAGCTGCTCAAGAGCGCAGATGGCCTGCCAGGCACACCATTTGTCCTCCGGGCCGGTGGCGCCGCTGACGGCGACATAGACACGGAGCCAGGGCTGTTCGCCCTCGGCCAGCTGGTCGTCGGCGATGATGCCATGTTCATCCTCGGGAGGATAGAGATCGAAGCACACAGCTCCGCGTCCGCTGACGCGACCGTCGGTCTCGCACTCTTTCGGCATGTCGTCGGAGTAGCGGCCGTAGCCGTGGACCATGGCGTAGGCGCATCCCTCCAGCTTCAGCATGGCGTAGCCGGCACAGGCGACTTCGCGGCGCTCGGGGTCGCCGCGCCAACCAGCGGAGCGGGTTTTCGGGCCGCCGGGGACGACGCTGTAGATCAGGTCGACGTCGACGTTCGGGTCGTTATCGACGCTGCCGACATTGTATCCGCCGAGCCAGCGGGCGATGGACGGGGATTTGCCGATATAGCGGAGGGCGATAGCACCCTCGTCGAAGTCGGCGATTTGGCTGGCGGCGTAGCGGATGGTCTGGATGATGGTGTCGTTGAACTCTTGGAAATCAAACTGCATGCGAGGCATAATTGATGCCTCCTTTCTAAGATGTAGGGCGATTCGACTAAATGATAGACGTTTTAGCAAAAACTAACCAATTAGAAAAGAACGCCCCCGTATCCTTCTATTGTAGCACAGATAATGATTTTTGTCAAGAGAGGGGTGGATTTTGGGAGGGTGGAGTGGTAAAATTAAGTTAAAATAAATGGAGGAAAACGATGAAAGATACAAAGAAAACGGTAGCGCTGGTGATTGCGGTGGTGGCGATTGTGCTGCTCGGGGTGCTAGGGGTGGTGGCGCTGAACGAGGGGAATTCGGAGCAGAAAGTCGACGATACGGCGAAGGAAGAGGCGCCGAAGGGTAAGTGTGAGATTGACGAGTGTATGGCGCTGCTCACGCCGGAGATGACCGTCGCGGAGGCGAATGAGGTGATTGGTTTCGAGGGCGAGAAGGATGAGACGGGGGAGAAATATACCTGGCAGCTGACGTCGAAATCGAAGATCGCAATCGAATATAAGGAGAAGCTCGGGACAATTACGGCGAGCTACAATAAAGATGAGATTAAGGATATTGCGGTGAAGATGTCGGTCGGGTATGAGTTGCAGAATTTGCTGCGGGACGGGACATCTTATACTTATAAGGAGACGGTCGAGAAGTTCGGCGGGGTCGAGGGGCATCTCGCGACGAAGGCACCGACGTTCGAGCGGTATATTTGGGTAAATAATGACGGGATTACTTTTGGCGCGACGTTTTCGGATAGCATCGACGGGAAGACTTCGATCATCTCGATTCGATAAGGTAGACACGAAAAAGCCACCTCTTTTCTGAGGCGGCTTTTTCGTAGGCTGTTATTGGAGCTTTTTGACCTGGAGAGCGTCAAGCTCGACAGGAGTTTCGCGGCCAAACATGGAAACCATGACTTTGATCTTCCCTTTTTGGGAGTCGATTTCGGCGACGGCGCCTTCGAAGCCCTTGAACGGACCGTCGATAATGGAGATGACTTCGCCCATTTCGTAGTTGATGTTGTATTTTGGATCTTCAACGCCCATGCGTTTCTTGATTTTTTGGATTTCTTTCTCGGAAACTGGGGTCGGCTGGGTGCCGTTGCCGATGAAGCCGGTCACGCCGGGGGTGTTGCGGACGATGTACCAGGTTTCGTCGGAGAGGCACATCTCGATCAGGACGTAGCCCTGGAAGATTTTGCGGTCGACGACTTTGCGCTTGCCGTTTTTGATTTTGATGCTTTTTTCTTTCGGGACGATGGCGTCGAAGATTTTGCCGTCGAGTTCGTGGGCGTCAATGCGTTCCTTGAGGCCGCTGGCGACCTTGTCTTCGTAGCCGCTGTAGGTGCTGATTGCGTACCACGCGCGGGTGTCATCATAACGGTTTACTGCCATAATTTTTCTCCTTTTGATTATTTAAGTGTGATTTTGCGCTAGATTAGACGCTCGGTTCGGGCGTTTGGCGCGTGGTTATTTGATAATAAGGCCGAAAAGCCAAGTGAAGAAGCTGTCCAAGAGGACGATGAAGACCATGAAAGCGATACAGTAGGCAAGGACGGCGCCGGTCATTTTCCAGGTGGCTTTGCGGTTTGGCCAGCGGACGCGGCGGATTTCGCGCCAAGAGTCGCGAATGTAGCGACCGAGGGCGACGAAGGGGCGCGCGAGAATAAAGACTTCTTTCAGAGGTTTTTCCTCGCTGGATTTTTTAGCCTTTTTCGCATTTTTGGCATTTTTGGCGGCGGATTTCGCGGCTTTTTGGTCGAGTTTGGCCGGTTTTTGGCTGGTTTTGGCTGGTTTTTGATCAGATTTTGCGGTTTCGACGGGGGCTTTGGCTTCTGCGGAAGGTTTGGCGGTGATTTTGGTGATGTGTTTGTTCTTTTCCTTGTTTTCCGAGCCAGCGGCACGCCCGAGGGCGGCTTTGGCGGCGGATTTGGTGGACTTGTGCGACATGGTTTCCTTTCTCTATCGTCTGGCGAGGCTTCTTAAGTAGAGCGGCGCGGGTTGTTGCGACTAGGCGTCGTAACGGCTTTGCGTTGGCTCTAACAAAAAAAGTCTGATACCAGACTTGTCAATAGTATTGTAGCATAGATTGTCAACATTAGCAATAGCTAATGTTGCTGGCGGGTGTCGTCTCGGGAGAAAAACCGCCGCTTCTTCGGGAAGCGACGGTTTCGCATTGCTGGGGTGGCTCGTCGGTGGAGTGCCCTTCTTGATTAGGGGTGGTATTGCTCGTGGTAGGCGCGGAAATTGGTCAGGATGTAGGCCAGGAAGAGGATGGCGAAAAGCCCTTCAATCTTCCAAAAGACGGCTTTGATGATTCCGGCCGCCGGGATGCAGAAGAAGCAGGTGAGATAGGTCGCCATATAGAAGAGGGAGCGGGCGCTGGAATTGAGGTGCGGACGCTGCGGAATGACGGCGGCGATTTCGGGGAGGTCGATGCTGTGGAGGGCGGTTCTGGCGAGATCCAGGGCGGCTTCGACTTTTAGCCGCTCGAAGAATTGCGGGAGAGTGAGGGGTTCAGGCCAAGCGTCGACGATGCCGAGGAAGATGTCGTTGACGCCCTCGATACAGCCAGCGATGACATTGTGTATGACGACGTAGCCGATGGGCGCGATGATGAGGAGGGAGATGAGTATGAGCGGGAAATTGGCGGGGTTCCGGACGTCGGCGATGAAGTCCAATAGGCGGAAAACCAGGCTGGAGGCGTAGACCGTGGCGAGGGTGAGGTTCATCCAGGCGACGATGCGTGCGATGCGGCTGCGGAGAGGCGGTCGGTCGGTGATGACGATGGTGCCGACGGGTGGATTGTTCAGAAACGGGTCGATCTGCGGGCGGTCTTCGCTGCTGTTGTTATTTTCGCTGTCGGGGGGGGGTATAACTGGGCTGGACTTGGTCGGTCCGGGGCGTTTCGGTGGTTTCGGCGACTGGGGCGGAGTGTTGGGCTGGGCGCTATGAAGCGTGCCGTTCAGCTTGAAGTCGCCGGCGCCGAAGGGGTTAGGCTGGTTCACGAAAATACCTCCTTGTTCTCTGTTGCTGTGCTCGCCTCTGTTTTGGTAAGTGATGATCTTTTGACAGGGGTGAAGCTAGCAATGCGATGGTAATGATGCGTGGCTCGGGCGAGATTTGAGCCAAAAAGATGCCCTATCTTTCTATTGTAGCACAGATGGGTGTTTTTGTCAAGATATGGTTATGGTTTTAGGGCTGGGGTTTGGAAGGGGCTGGCAATAAGCGGATTGAAATACGGGAGGTCGAGGACTTCTTCGACGGATTTGCCCATTTTTTGTTCGATTTTGGCTTTCAGCTTGTAGATTTCTTCGAGGCGGTGGGCGGTATGCTCGGAGGAGCCGTAGCGGATGATGACGTCGATGAGGCGACCTTCGAGCGGGAGGACTTTGTCGTTGCAATAGAGATCGCAGAGCGCGGCGAGGTCTTCGTAGAGGGTGTTCTCGTGGTTTTTGATGTAGTCTTGGAGAAACTCGTCGGCGGGGCGGAAGCCGGAAATCATTTCACATTCGCGGTTGGTGAAGGAGTGGGTGAGGCAGACGCTGCAGAATTCGTCGGCGTAGCCGTGATCCTTGAGATAGCGGTAGCCGGTGATGGGGTGGTCGAGGAAGGGGCCGAGGCCTTTGCCGATATCGTGGAGGTAGCCGAGGGCGCGGGCGTGATCGGGGTCGATGAGATTGGATGATTGATGGTTGGCGATTTGGTTCTCGCGGATGGCGGCGGCGAGTTTGCCGGCGCAGTCGCCAACGAGGACAGAGTGGTGAATCCAAGTGTCATGATGGCCATATTTGGCGGCTTCGCCACGGAGAGATTCGAGGAGGGCGAGAGCTTCTTGGCTGGTGAAGGATTTTTGGTTGGCTCGGGATGCTATGCGGGGTGTTTTATGGACGTTTTCGGCGGATTTCATGGCTTTATTGTAGCAAAAATGTTGGATTTTTGGAAGTTTGTGGTATAATGAGAGGAGCGAGAGCCTTTTGGCTTGCCGCGGCTAATCATTGGGGATTCGCCAAGTGGTAAGGCAGTGGGTTCTGGTCCCACCATTCGGGGGTTCGAATCCCTCATCCCCAGCCAGAGAAATAGCTCCACCTTCGGGTGGAGTTATTTCTCTGTGGTGGGTTAGATAGGTATTGGAGGGTAATTGGTTCGTTATCGAGCGAAGCGAGATTGACTTTCCCTCATCCCCAGCCAGAGCAGAAGTCCGAGCCGGAAGGTTCGGGATTTTGCTATGTCGGGTCGCATGGTCTTTTGTGAAAAGTATGTTATAATAGGAGTGTCTTAAGTTATTCAGAAGCAAGATAAAACCGGAGAGTTTTGTCTCAATATACCGTATATAGGGCATCGAGCCGGACAAGTATATTGTGACTTGCCTCTGAAGAACGACTTAAGACACCGTTTGCTCGGTGTCCTATTTCGTTTAAGGCAAGTACTAACTATAAAAAGGAGGCCTTATGCCAAAAATTATTAGTATTAACGGTGCGAAAGTGAAGCTCGGCGACGAAAGTGGAAAAGTGACAACGGTGCCGATTGCGGCGTTGACTTTTGCTGGCCCGAAGGTTGGTGATCAAGTTGAAGTATTTAAGGATGGTAGTGATGTGATTGTGAATAGGGCAAAGGCTCAGGGCGTCGCGATGCCGAAGGTGGGGGTTAACAAGAAAATCTTGGCGATTGGCGGCGGGGTGATCGCGGCAATAGCGGTGATTGTGGCAGCGATTTATTTCGTGCCGCGATGGTTGGATAAGGATTTGGGGACGGCGAGCTCGTATCCAGCATATTATGCGAATTTGAAGGAAGAAAAGGAAGCATTTTCGAGGGCGCTTCAGGCTTGCAATAAGGCGGCAGCTGCGAAGTTGAAGTCGAATGGGGTGACGACGGAATATGAGTGGGATGATTTGGACACTATTCGTAAGGGGATTGATTCAGATGATGACGTTAATTATATTTATCTGTGGGATGTTAATCCGACGGGTGGCGATACGGATTATAAATCTTACGGAAAGCGTGATTATGATTGCCGGACGAACATTGAGGGGACGAATGTGCTGAGCGTCAGTATTGTTTGGAACAGCAAGGACTAGCAAAGTTTGTTGGTGTCGCAATTCTGTTGATTACTTGTTAGGTTGACGAAGCCTAAAAGAAGGCTCCGGCCGGATGGCGGGAGCCTTTTGCTGGGGAGCGCGTGTGAGATGCTAAGGAAAATAGGGAGATTGACTGTGCTGGGTGGTCGGTTTAGTCTTCGACCTCATCTTCGTCTTCGCGGATGGTGATGAGGTAGTCGACGCCTTCGGCAGTCGGCGGGTCGCTGGTGACGGCGCGGTGGATGCGGTAGCTATCCTCGTGGCTGTAGACGAACTTGCCTTCGACGTAGACGGCGATGACGCTCTTGGCGCCGGCGTCATACATGGCCTTGACCTGGCGGTGCCGCTCGGAGTGAGCCGCGGAGATGTGGGCGGTCAGCATCGTGAGAACGTTGTGGCCGTCGGTGAAGGTTGCGCGGTAGGCGTTGTCGTGGTGGGTCGAAGTCTGGCTGACGTAGAGACGGACGGCATTGGTCTGCTCGGTGAGCTGATGGGCGATTTCCTCTTTGAAACTGCCTTCGGTGCCGACGACGAGGATGCCGAGGGGCTGGGGTATCTCCGTGGTGATTTTCTGGAAGATGCGCTCAGGGGTGCTTACCCGTCTAATCTCCCATGTACTTTTGATGGTGTTCTGGTCCATACAAAACCCTCCCGAAATGTAGATTTTGGGTACTATCTTTCTGTTGTAGCACAGATGGGTGGTTTTGTCAAGAAATAGGAAGAGAGGGAGCAGCGTATCTTGACAAAAATGGTAATGTGTGATACAATGGTAGTATAAGGGGTGATTGTGCCCTGGTATTTTTGGTATTGGGCCGAAAAATGGCGCAAGTTCTTTCAAAAACTGGATAATCAAGGAGGAGATGAAAAGACCGTGCCTGATACTGAAAATGACTGAAACTGACCGAAAACGGCTGATGAAAGGAAAAGGTGAATTATGAAAAATAAGTTCTTTGCGTTTCTGCTGTCAATGGTGCTCTGTTTGAGCGCGATGATGCCGGTGGTGTATGCGGCTGAGAATGATTCCGCAAATGGCTCCGAGACTGCTGAGTCGATGACCGAGGTTGAGACTTCGAGCGAAAACAACCCCGACTTACCCAAAGTTTATGACGGCGCGGCAATTGGCAGCAATTCTCGTCGGCAGTATACCGAGGAAACTCGGCCGGCAGATGCCTCTCCGCTCAATTCCGTGGTCGATAATCCTGACTACGGCAACGAGTTTAACTTTCTGACAATCACGAATGCGACGACCGGCGAGGCTTGGCGCGCAGGGACGATGGAACTGGTGGCCGGAGATCAATATCTGGTCGAGGTTTACTGTCGTCACGACGGCACAGATAGCTATCGCTGCCTACAGTACGGTAGTGTCATGCTGAATATTGACATGCCGTATGAGTTGGGCGCCGGAGAAATTCAGAATTTCGGAGCGCGCATTGTGACTGGCACGAGTATCAATATCTATGCGTCGATCCGTGTCGTTGCGCGTGAAGGCGTTTCGATACAGTATGTCGACGGAACGGCGAAAAGTACCGGATCTAATGGAGAGACGGTGGTTGACTACGAGGAGCTTTTTGGCGCGGGTGCTGATATGCTGCGGAACTCTCGTCGTTTGACTGTGGGCGAGTATCGTTTAGTGTCGTTCGTGATCCAGGTAGTGGCGGACGATTCTGTGCCGGCGGTTGATCAGAGTTTGGACTATATGTCGCTGCTAAGCGCGCCGGGAACGGGGTTTGAGGTCCCAGTGATTGATAATGGCAATGCTACTGATGGGGCGGTTGAGAGCGCTGAATCGACTGATGAGGCTGAGACGGAGCAGAGCGATAACTCCGTCTTAGTGCTGGTGGTTGCGGTGATTGCGTCCTTGGCGATCGGTTGCTGTGTCGGAGTTGCTGTGACGGCTAAGAAACGGAGAGGTTCTTGATTATCTGGCTGGCAAAGGGCGCCCCTCGGGGCGCCCTGCGTGCGTTAAAAGCCCTGCGCGTGGTTTGCGCAGGGCTTTGGCTACTCCGGAGGGGGATGGGTTTCTTGTTGTGCGGGGATTTTGAGCCGCGACTTATAGCGGAGACTTAGTCGAGGAGGGCTTTGACCATTGCGACCATGTCTGGCGCATCGGTGTCGTCGTTGACCTTATCGAGGAGCGGAATGCGCTTTAAGCCGTGCGCGCGGACGAGCCGAGCGGTCTCTTCGACGGCCTCTTTCAGGCTGCCAAAAACCGAATGTGCGGCGCCGAATTGGGTCTCCCAGCTCCAATAGAACAGCTGTTCAAGCATCAAGTTGTAATGCTTGTCCAGGAAGGAGTCGGGATGAACGTCGGCGTCGGCATACTTTTCCTCGAAAGTCGTCAGAGGGTCAGCCCAGAGGACGAGGAGCCCGCCGGAGAGGGCGCAGGTGACAGCTTCGACGAGCGTGCCGGCGTCCGGCTCGCGACCGCCGAAGGGTGTGACGTCAGCGAACGTGATGTCGCAGTGCGCAGCGAGGTAGAGATCCTTGCGGAGACAAACACGGGCTTGTTTTTCTTCCGGCCAGGCGACTAAATCGGTGTTCGTCGGCGTGATGACCTTGAATTCGGGGACGTCGGCGATTACGGCGTTCAGGGCGCGGACGCGGGCTTCAGATTCGTCCCAAGTTTCTCGGTGTCCATTCGAGAGGGTGCGCGGGAAAAGCCCGGGGCCTGCGGAGTAGCAGTTATAGTTTTTTGACAATGTACTCACCACCTTTCTGGGATGATTATAGCATAGTTTGTGGGATTTCTTGGTTAGATAAGGTCGGAGTTGAGATAGTAGTAATACTCGAGGAGTTCGTGGGAGTAGTTTTTGATGACAGGGAGATGGGAGGCGTCGCCGGTTTTGGTGAGTTTGGACTTGGTTGGTTGGGCGGTGACGCGGTTTGTGGCTTCGGCGGGCAGGTCTTGATTGTGGCGGCTGGGGACGATGAGCATGCGGGTAATACCGATTTGCTCGACGAAGGCGGGGTTGTGGCTGACCATGATGATTGTGCCGGGGTAATCTTTGAGGTTTTCGCCGATGATTTTCTGGGTGTCGGGGTCGAAGTGGTTGGTCGGCTCGTCGAGGATGATGAGGTTGGCGCGCTGGAGGAGGATTTTGCAGAGGGCGACGCGGGCTTTTTCGCCGGGGGAGAGGACGCTGACTTTTTTGTCGACGTCGTCGCCGTAGAAGAGGAAGTTTGAAAGGGCGGAGCGGAGTTCGGTGTCGGTGAAGTCGTAGCTCGCGACGTTTTCGAGGATGGTGCGGCGCTCGTCGAGGATTTCGAGTTCCTGGGCGTAATAGGCGATGGTCGTGTGTTTGCTGAAGATGACGGAGCCGGCGAGGGGATGGAGCTGGCCGACAATGAGTTTTAGGAGGGTGGATTTGCCGACGCCGTTTTCGCCGACGATGAGGAACTTTTCGCCGCGGTCGAGGGAGAAGGAGAGGCGGTCATAGAGGAGCGGGCCTCCACCGTAGGCGAAAGTGAGGTTTTGAACTTCGAGCGGAGTGCGGCCAGAGAGTTTCGCGGGGGCGATGTTGAGGGCGACTTTGGCGTATTCTCGTTCCCTGGTCTCGAGGGCTTCGAGCTTCTTCGCGAGGACTTTTTCGCGTTGGTGGCCCATGCCGATTAGGGCGGTGTTGCTGCGCTTCGCGGCGCGGGCGCGGGCGACGAATTCGGAGAGGCGTTTGATCTCACGTTCTTGCTCGGTGATGCGGGCGTCTTCGGCGGCTTTTTCGGCGGCGTATTCACGACGGAAATCGCTGTAGTTCCCTTTGTAGACTTTCATTTTATGGGTGGTTTTGTTGACGAAGAGGGTTTTATTCGTGACGGCGTCGAGGAATTCGATGTCGTGGGAGATGACGAGGACGGTGCCGGGGTAGTGGCGGAGGAAGTTCATGACGAAGGATTTGGTCTCGACGTCGAGGTGGTTGGTCGGCTCGTCGAGCAAGAGAAGGCCGGCGTTCTCGAAGAGGACGCGAGCGAAGGCGACTTTGGACTTCTGGCCACCAGAAAGTTCGCGCATTTTGCGATCGGAGAGCTCGCCGAGGTTCATTTTGTCGAGGATTTTGAGGAGTTCGTAGTCGAAATTGGCGAGGTCGTAGCTATCGATGAGATCTTGGAGCTTGGTGATGCGGTCGAGGATTTTTTCGCTGTCGGGGTATTTGGCGAGTTTTTCGTATTCTTGGTTCAGCTCGGCCTGGAGGTCGTCGACCGGGCGGCCGGAGGCGACGTAGTCCCAGACGGTGATGTCGGCGTGTTCGGGCGGGATGGTGATTTCTTGGGGGAGGTAGCCGAGGCGAAGGTTGTTGCCGAAATCGATTTCGCCGTCATCGAGCTGCTGCTGGCCGAGGATGATGCGGAAAAGAGTGGTTTTGCCGGCGCCGTTGACGCCGATGACGCCGACTTTGTCGCCGGCTTCGAAATGAAAATTACAGTCATCGTAGATGACTTTGGTGCCGTAAGCGAGATGAAGATGGGAGGCTTTCATGGTTTATAGTATAGCATTTTTTGTTTTGAGACACAAAATATGAGGGTTATTATTACCATTGTAGCACAGAATGGTAAAATTGTCAATAGTTAAAGCAAACAGAGGTAGATGGAGAGCCATTGGAGGACGGTGCCGGCGATGCAGAAGAAGTGGAAGACGCTGTGGACGTAGCGGTGTTTGGCGCCGACGCCGTACAGAATGGCGCCGAGAGTGTAGGCGAGACCGCCGAGGAGGAGTAGGAGGATGCCGGCAAAGCCCATGCGCTCGTAGAGGGGTTTGATGCCGATGAGAATGCTCCAGCCGTTCAGGAGGTGGCAGATGACTTCGGCGATTTGGAAGCGGTCGGTGTTGACGGCGGAGAGGGTGATGCCGACGATAGTGACGAGGGTAACGAAGGCGAAGAGCCACCAGCCGAGAGCGCCGCCGACGCCGAGGAGAGCGATAGGGGTGTAGGTGCCGAGGACGAGGAGAAAGACGTTGCAATGATCAATGACGCGGAGGACTTTTTTGCCGGTGAGGCGGCGGGAGAGGGCGTGGTAGACGCAAGAGATGGCGTAGAGGATGATCATGGTCGTGCCGAAGATGGAGACGGTGACGTATTCGAGGGCGGTGTCAGCTTTGACAATCATAAGGACGGTCGCGACGATGGCAAAAATGGCGGCGAGGCCGTGGCTGATGGAGTTCCAAAGCTCTTCGGCGAGGGTATATTTCGGGATACGGATAGACATAAAGATATTATAACAAAAAGTCCTCCTTATGGAGGACTTTTCTAGAACCGCTGGAGGGTTATTTCTTGCGGGAAGTTTTGGCAGCGGACTTCATTGATTTGGCGGAAGTGGCGGATTTGGCAGCGGATTTCGAAGTGGAAGACATGGCACGGGAAGCCTTCGAGGTAGCTTTCGTTGTGCTCATAGCTTTGGCGGTCTTGGCAGCGGATTTGGCGGATTTGGCAGTTTTTGCGGAGGACTTCATGGATTTGGACATGGATTTGCTGGCGGTAGCGGTCGCAGGAGCGGCGGTGAAGTTAAGGTAGCGGCGGAGGGAGAAGTAGGTCGCAAAGGAACCGGCGAAGATGAGGAGGACGGCGAGGACCATGCCTTGAGACAGTATGACGCTGGCAAAATATTGCTCGAAGATCGGGGCGACGAGGTCATTGACGATGCCGGTGTTCGGGACGTAGACGACTTCACCTAACGGTGGGGTGTAATCAAGAGGATCGTCGATGATGTCGGAGCCAGGGAGATTCGGTTCGACTGGGATGGTTGGGCCAGGGACGACTGGGATTTCTGGAGTCGGTTCCTCGTTCTTCTTGTAGCGGACAATGTATTCTTTGTCTTCGTTGCCGACGGTGTCTTTGATGACGTCGTAGTCAGGGGTGTGGTCGTCGATTTCTGGGGAGATGACTTCAAACTCGTCACCTTCGTAGAAATCTTGCTTGTAATCTTCGGCGGCTTTCGTGCCATCTTCGTAGATGTAGTGGATAGTGATGGTGTGGGTTTCGGGATCTGGTTCGACAGGAACTTCAGGGGTTTTGGAGTACTTGACGATGTAGGTCAGATCGTCGTCGCCCATGGTGCCGCTGACTTTGATGATGTCGGCGGTGAAGCCATCAATGATTGGGGACGGAACTTCAAATTCGTCGCCAGGTTTGAAGTCGCCGGTGTATGGCTCGTGGGCCTGGGATTCGTCGTCGGCGTAGATGTAGCTGATGTTGACTTTATGGGTGGTAGGTTTCTCAGCGCCGGTATAGGTGACGGTGTCGTAGTCGTAGGTGAAACCGGTGGTGCCGTTCATGCTGGTATAGTAGCTGACGAGGCTGGTCATGGTGCCGGAATTTTCGGAAGTTTCACCGAAGTAGCGGAAGTAGATAGTGTCGCCGGCTTGACCATAAGGGGCCATACGAATTGGCGTGACGAGGTTGAAACCTTCAGCGGTGTTGGCGGGAGGGGTGATTTCGAGCGGTTTCCAGGAATCGGGGTCTTCAGGGGTGAGAGTGTATTCGAGAGTAGAACTGTCGAGTGGGAGGTAGCCTTCTTGGGTGTTATCCTCGGTCTTTTCGTTGATGTAGGCAGCGAGACGTTCGAGGTCGAGAGCGTTTTCAGGGTCGCGGTTAGTGACGCTGGTGTTGAACTGGACGATGTTGCTGGTGCTGTTTTCGACTTTACCGACGACTTTGGCCTTGACGTCAGAATCGGCGGAAATTGGCCAGTTCATGTTCGTAATGGTGATGCGAGTGTTGGACTCGGAAGTGCTGCGCTCGGCGTAGAAGAAGTCGAGGTTGACGACGTCGCCGGTTTTCAGGCCAAGGTTGTAAGTGGTGGTTTTTGGAGAGCGGGGGCAGGCGTTTTCGACTTGATTATTATACATGTCGTAGCCGAGATTGCGGGGATCCATGACGTTCTGGACGCGGCAAGAAGGATCGGCAACGTTGTTAACGGTGGAAATGACATTGCCGTTTGCGTCAATGCGGAAGCTACCTTCGGTGTCCATGTGGAGACCGCCAAGATCGAGGACAAGCTGGCCGTTCAAGAAGACCCAAACATCGTCGTCGCCGCTAAACCAGAATTGTTCGCTGCCGTCGGCGGAGATTTTCATTGGAATCCGCATGTGGGCGGTGAAATGGAAGTTGTGGCCAGTCGTGGTGGCTTCGTCGTCTTTTGAAAAATCGACATCGTCTAGCGGGAAAGTTCCCTTGCTACCGTACTCGTAAGTGTTGTTGCCGGTGCGGTGGAAGGTGATTTCGCGTTCGATTTGCTTGGAAAGTTGTTTGCCGTTCGCGTCGTAAGTTTCGTGGAACCAACGGTAGAAATTGTCGGTTTTTTGGACTGGGTCGTGGCCGGTAACGTTGGCGGTAAAGACGTCATGAGCATAGTTCCAAGAATCGGTGCTGTTTGTGTAGGTCGGGACAGGGAGTCCATCGGAGCCGAGAGTCGGCTTCACGATGCCGGTGATAATTCCCTTCGCGTAGAGACGACATTGAGACCATTCGAACTGGCGTTCGGGGTCGGTACAATCGTCCTGACGTTGATCCCAATAGGTGATTGGAATGGTGATAGATTCTGGGTTGCCGAGGGAGGCAACGTTCCAGACGGCCGGAACGCCGTTTTCGTTAGCGATGTTTTCTAGGGACATCGCGCGCACAAGCGACGAAACTCCAATAATAGCGAGCACAAGGAAAGATGCACAAGCCATAATGCGAGCAACGGAACAAATGCGATGTTTCATCATTTTCTCTTTATATTTTTTAGTTGGCATTTGAGTTACCTTATATTAATAATATACTTATGTCTATTATAGGGCGAGTGCGGGAAATGGTCAAGGTTAAAAGTGGGTGGGGATTTGCATAGGTTTTGATTATTTGTGGTATAATTATACGTAGCAAGGAGGTGGTGAATTATGAGCTGACGGTCCGCGTCGCCGTTCCCGTTTCCTAGCAAATATTACAAATTAGGAGGTGTGTAACTTTGGATAAGTTACAGACAAAACTGCAGGAAGTTCTGCAGAGAGACCCGATCGAGCGTTCGATGTTGATGCGGACGCCGATGCGCGACCCGATGTGGGATGCGCAGATGTTTGTGGGGCTGACCATGTCCCAGGACAAGCAGACCCCGCCGGACCTGATTCCCTACGTGCGCCACGAGATCGAGGCCACCTGTGCGGCGGATGCCGGCGACGACGAGCGGCAGTTCGAGGCTTATATGAAGGGCCTGGACGAGATTTGGCCGGCGTTGGAAGCCAAGATGAAGGCGAGCTACGGCCTGGCCGAGTATATGCGGACTCTGGCTTGTCATTCCCTGTTCCTCTCCCGTTACTATGCTGAGCTGTATCACCCGATGTCGATGGACGCCCCCTACGGCTTTGCCCGGCGGATCGACGGCAAGTATATGCAGATTCCGCAGAGCGATGTGTCCTATCTGTTGTGCGCCCGCGAGCCCATTTTTGGTTCGACGCGGGTGCGGACGGCGGCACACCAGCTGGTGCAGGAAGAACTGGGCGAGGGCATCCTGAATGTGTCCCTGGGCGCAGCGATGCTGCCGGAGCAGATTCGGTTTGGCTGGCAGGAGCGCGGCATCAAGCAGCATGTCATCGCCTATGACAACGCGCCGGGCGTCCTGGAGTGCGTGCAGCAGGTTTATGCGGAGAAGCCGCTCAGCGAGTACGGCATTGATTACCGCGTGGACAACTTCTGGAACGCCTTCAAGGATCCGGATCTGATCGGCAAGGCCGATTTGGTTGGCATGGAGGGCGGCCTGTCCTACTACCGCGACCGGTCGGACGACCTGTTTGAAGGCATTGCTGGGCTTTTGCGGTCGGGCGGCCATTTCTGCGGCGAGGTGGAACTAAAGAATATCTACACCATCCGCTGCGGCGTTCTGGGCTGGAAGATGGAGCAGGAGATGCAGTTCGACGACGACGCCAAGTCGGCCATCAAGCGGATGGAGGAAGTGGCGGCGAAGGCTGGCCTGAAGATGGTGGAGGCGATCTCCGACACCAGAAGTATCCAGCCGGCGATGGTCTGGTTCCACCTCCAGAAACCCTAAAGTACCTTTATGGGGGCGGTCAGGCGAAAGCTTGACTGCCCCCGGTAGAACCCCGCTAGCTAGCGGGGTTTCAACTTTTTTGGGGTTGTGTTAAGATTTTGTTTTCTGTGATTAGTTTTGAGATTTGACTTGACCAGTTTGAAGCGCTCATGCTATACTTAAACTAGTTAAGTACAGCAAACTAAGGAGGTCAAGTGAGTTTAATATCAATATTGCTGTTTGCGGCTGCGATTTTGGCAGCTTTGACCGGTTTTGTGGCATTAGTAGGTGCTTCAAGAGCGGATCGTGGCAGACTGGCATGGTTTTTTGTGGCAACGATTGGGACGGCGATTTGGTCGCTGTCTATTTCTGGTTTTCTTGGTTTGTCGGAAGATGCGCATGTTGAATCGGCGACTTGGCTGATTTTTGGGATTTATTTGAGCGCTTTGGTGATGGCGCCGGCTCTTTTGGGCTATTCAGCTTGGAAATATAAGTTTGGGAAAGTAGCCACAGTTATATATATATTGTTGGCGGTAGTGCTAGGCGTCGCTTTGATTCATGACCCGAGTATTTTGATTGAGGAGATGACGCTGAGTCGGACTGGCAATTCAATTACGATTGTTCGTGGCTGGTTCTATTTGGCGTATTTGGCATATTTTTGCACTTGTTTGCCGGCATTTTTGGCGATTTTGTTTTATCGCATTCGGCACACGAAGAGCAAATATATTCGCACGGGTGATTATGTCCTGCTCGTCGGAATGTTGATTTCCTGCGGCTTTACTTCAATCTTTGATTTGATTATGCCGTTCTTTGGTCGTTATGACTTGATTTGGGTAGGGCCGTTCGGGACGACCGTGGTGATTGTGGCGTTCTTCTACGCTGTAATTCGATATCGTATTATTACGGTGTCGGCGAAATGGATGCGGGCGCTGTCGTATATTGTGGTGATGGCGATGAGTGTGATTGCTTATATGCTAATCTTCTACACGATCTTTACGGTCTTATTTAAGATTCCAAATCCTTCGACTTCGGTTTTGGTGCTTAACTTCTTGATGATTGTAATTGTCTTGCTTTTGATGCCGGTGATTAATGAGCTGATTGCGTCGATTCGATCGACAATCTCGGTCGGGCAGGTGGATATTGCGTATGTGATTAAGAAGCTCAATCATCTAGCGACGCGGAACGTGGATCTTCGGGATTTGGCGGGATTCTTGGCGGACCATCTGCACTTTGCGTATATCGGGTTTGTGATTAACGGGCGGCTTTATGGTTCGAAGTCGTTGGCAATGTCGTCGCAAGAACTTTCGAGTATCACGCATTTGCGCCAGACCTCGAATGGCGTGTGGCAGGTGCCGAACAAGACGGTACAGAAGACTTTTGATGAGCTGGGGCTTTATGCGGTGGCGGAGCTTCGGAATGCGAAAGGTAAGACTTTCGGGCAGTTGCTGGTCGGGAAACCGCTTGGGAAAGCCGTGTTTGAACGACGAGATTTATTGCAGCTGGAGATGATTATTAACTTGGTCGCGACGGTGATTGATTCGGAGAAACATTTGCGAGCATAAATTGTTTGTCTATATTGTTGCGAGTTTTGAAAGTTATAAGTTATTTAGCGAAATGAGTTTTGTGAGTTATATAAAAGTTAATGGAGAGGACGAGACGAGATGACAGCGGCGAGGTTGATGCGTCAGACGAAGATGATGATTTTGTTGTCGCTGAATGCGGTGGTGATATTGATTGTCGGCGTGATGATTTTCTCGGCGATCAACTTGAACGGGGGGCTGGAGTTCAAGGTGGTGGCGGAGCGTTCGGATGTGATTTCGGGCGGGCTGGAAGAGTTGGGCTTGGTTGCACCGGGTCTGGAAGAATTAGAGCCGCCTTCGATTGTGAATCCGGGGTCGGGCGGCAATGTGCCGAGCGGTGGGGCTTCGGGCGGGGCGAGTTCCTCGGGAGGCGGTTCGGTCAGTAGCGGTTTGATTAGCGGAGGCATGGCAGATGGGCAAGTTGGTTCGAGCGAACTTTGGAGCCAAGATGCGATTACGATTTACCAGACGGCGGATTTTGATATTTGCGTAAGCAGTAGTCTTTCGGGATTAGGCGAGATGTATTGGCAGACGAGTAATCCGGCAGTTATCAAAGGTTTCTCGTCGTCGGCGCGAACCTGGCTCGGGTATAGCGCGGAGACTTGTCGGTATCCGGTGATTGTGGGGACGGGGACGACGACGATTACGGCTGGTACTTACGATGGTCGGCGACATGATAGTATCACGGTGACGGTGATTGCTCCGCCGGTTGAACAGTGGAAGCGAGATGTTCTTGCGTTGGTGAATCAGGAGCGGGCGAAAAATGGTCTTTCGGCGCTTGCTTGGGGTTCGACTTGTGAGGGTGCGGCGAATACGCGTGCTCGGGAGATTATGACAAGTTATTCTCATACTCGGCCGGATGGAAGTTCTTGGTCTACGACGTGTCCGATCCCGACTAGCGGCGGAAAAAGTGGCGAGAACTTGAATGCGGGTAACGCGGCGGTTTCGCCGCAGACGGTCGTGGCGTCATGGATGGCGTCGCCGGATCACCGGAAAAATATTTTGGATCCGGATTTCAAGTACTTGTCGGTGGGGTTTGTGTTTGATCCGAATTCGGCGCATAAAACTTATTGGTCGCAGTATTTCACGACTTATTAGGTCTACGTCGGGGGAGGTTGGATTCAGTTTTTTGACTTTTCTGATATAATGAGAGGTAAATGAAGAGGAGTTGTTGATGAAACTGATGAACGTAGAGAAGTTTGTGCGTAGCCGAAAGGTGGCGTTGCTTGGTTCGGTGGATGAGAATGGGGCGCCGAATATTAAGGCGATGTTGGCGCCGCGGCAGATGATTGGGTTAAAAGAGTTTTACTTTTCGACCAATTTGTCGGCGCTTAGGACGCAGCAATATTTGAAGAATCCGAAGGCTTGTATTTATTTCTTTCGGAAAGGATTGATTAGCTATACTGGCGTGATGCTGCGCGGAACGATGGAAGTTGTGACGGAGCAAGAAGTGAAGAATCTGCTTTGGCGGAAGGGCGATACGCGATTTTATAAGTATGGCGTGACGGATCCGGATTATTGCGTCTTGAAGTTTACGGCGGAGAGCGGGCGCTATTATAAAGATTTTAAGACGGAAGAATTCGAGGTTAAATAGTTTCTCATCGGTGTTTAAGTGTGCATATGCGAGGCGGGGTTTACTGGCGGGGTTAGAGGCTGTTGTCGGAGCTCAAGATGGCATCTTCGATGCGCGTGCCGAGATTGGTGATGGCGGCTGCGGTACGGCCGGGGAGATTGCTAGTGAGGACTACGACGGTGTAGTGGCGGTTTTGCTCGGGAAATTCAATTATGGCGGCATCGGCGTAGGTCGACCAGAGATTGCTTTCTGGATTCCAGGCCCAGCCGACTTTGTCGTAGACTTTCGCCTGGTTTGAAAACCCGGAGGGGAGACCTTGGCGCCAGTTATATGTGGTGGTGGCGTCGATCTTGGTGGGCGGTTGGTCCAGCATGGAGTCGGCGATTTTTTGCCAGTTTTCTTCGGAGAGATCGGGGTGTTCGTAGTAGAGTTTCAAAAGTTCGGTCAGGTCGGCGGCGGTCGAGGAGAGGCCACCGTTAGTTGTGTTATTGAGGTTAATCTCGTCAATGAGGTTCGCGACGCGAGCGAAGGCTTGGCGGTCGGAGTGCATTTTATCGGCGCAGCCGTTGTATGATTCGCGAATCATGAGGTCAAGGCATTCGCCATAGGCGTAAGTATTGGCGCGGTAATCGCTGGTCGTGACGTATTTTTCGTCGGCCTTGGCGGCGCCGGCTTCGATTTGGCGGTAGCCGTCATAGACGAAGAAAAGTTTATAAATAGAGGCGACATTGAAAACTTGGTTAGGTTGGTGGCTGGCAGCAATACGATTATTATCAAGATCGTAGATCATAAGCCCGACATTAGCGGGGGTGGTTTTTAACCAGGCGTTGACGGTGGGCTGAAGATCGATGAAAACTGGGACTTTGGCGTCTGGCTGGTCGCTTGGTGACATGCTGGACTGGCTATTTGAAGTTTGTTGGTTGTCGTCGGGGGGTTGCGTTTCGCCGGGGTTTTGATTGTCTATGTCGGCGGACGGACGATGGTAGACTACGGCGAGGATAATTATAGTGACAATGGCAAGCAATGCTATGCCGGCGATAACGAACGGAAGCGGGCCTTTGGCTTTGGCGAAGGTAATAAGTTTAGCGCTTTGGCTGGAGATTTTAGTTTTGAGCTGGTCGAACTTTGACGAGTCTGGCTCGACGGTGGACTGCGACGAGCTGTCGGGCTCGGTTTTAAGGTCGAACTTTGACGAGTCGGGTGAGGAAGGCTTCTGCATCTTTATCTTCCATTAGTTTAGTTTGATAAGTTTGGTCGTAGACGGTCGGAACGAGGCGAGTTTGGACAAGTTTGCCGTCGAGGAAATAGTGAACGAGGATGATGCTGCGGGTGGTGCCGGGCCACCAGGACTGGTCGAAAAAGAGGTTGCCGAGGCCGTAGTAGATTGCTCCGTCTTTATATAACTCGAAAGTCTGGGGCTGGTGGGCGGAAGTTCCGACGACGATGTCGGCGCCGAGGTCGATGAGATTGCGGAAGAAACCGACTTGGTCGCCAGCGGAAGAGTTGGCGTAGTCGCAGGTCGTATCTTCGCTAGTATTGACGTAACTATTACATTCGAAGAATTGGACGTCGACGATGATAAAGTCTCCACGTTCCTTTGCGGTGGCGATGTCGGACTTGGCTTTCTCGTCGGTATAGAGATTGGCACCGGGGGTATTGTCGTTGGTATAGCCGCCGGTGGAATAGTTGTAGGCGAGCATAGTGATATTCGTTCCCTTGTCGGAGATTTCGAGCGGGATGGCGGATTCTGCGGCAGTTTTTCCGCCGCCGACAGTTTTGATGCCGAGACTGTTATAGAGGTCAATGGTGGCGATAGCGTCCTCGTCGCCACAGTCTTGGTTGTGGTTGCCGGTGAGTTCGATAATGTCGAAGCCGGAGCTGGTGATAACGTCGATCATGTTTGGTTTCGAGCAGATGTTGCGATCGTTCGCGGAAGTGGAGAAGGAAGACTCATTGCTGGTATGAGTGAGGTCGAAATGGCTGAGATACTCGCCGATATTGGCGGAGAAATAGTTAGCGTCTTTGACTTGGTCGAGTTTGCGATTCATGCCGCGGGAGAGCGCGGTGACGCCGGTTTGAGCGAAAGTGAGAATTTCGTCGCTGGTCGGGAAGGCTTGGATTTTGGCTTCGAGAGCGGTTTTAACTTTTTCGACGTCTTCAGCGTCACCGTCGAGGATATAATATTCAAAGAAGGCACCGGAATCGAGCGTGTCGAGATAGTAATTATCGTCAATGGCAAGGAGGCGCTGCTCGCTAGTTAAGTCCCAGATAGAAGTAAGGGTGATTTCGGCATTTTCTGAGCCATCGGATTTGTTGCTGATGAGAGATTTGGCTTCGGCGGTAGAAATGGAAGTTGTCATGTTGTAGAAGTCCGTAGTCGGGACGAGAATTTGGTAAAGGACGGAATTTGTCATGTCGGCTTCGCTGGTGAGTTTCGCGAGGGTGGTTTTTGTGGAGATGGTGAGGTCGGATTTTAGCTCGATGTCTTGGAGATTTTCGTTGATGAAGTTTTGGCCGACTTCGGTGACTGGGCTCAGCATATTGTCGTCATCGGAACCCGTGAGGTCTTCGGTGCTAGCGAAAAGGATTTTACCGGGTTCATGGAAGATGCCTTTTTTCGTCACGAGAAGAATGCCGAAAAGGACGGCGAGGGCGACTACGACGAAAGTGATAATAATGGCGATGAGCTGGGTTTTGAGGCTGGGGGTTTGGGGCGCGGTTGTCGCCTCGGCGGCAGTGTCTCTGTTTTCAGAAGATGCCGGTTCGATGTCGGGCGACTTAAGTGAATCTGGAGAGGGCGTAGTTTGGCTTACGTGTTTAGTTTCTTTAGTTTTGGTTTTGTTCGACGAAAAACTCGCCGTTTGCTTCTTCCCTTGCTCTGACATACTATAATTATAGCACAAGATTTTTAGATTTGGCCTCGCTGTAGTTATTTTGTGAAAAAGTCGGTGAAAATTGTATTTTGAAAGTTGTTATGGTAAAATTAAGTTAGGAAAAGTTAAAATAAAGATGTAAAAAGAAAATGATTTGGAATATTCTGTTGTTGGTGGTGGGGTTTGCGCTATTGATCAAGGGTGCGGATGTTTTTGTGGAGGGGGCGTCGAGCACGGCGCAGAACTTCCGGGTTTCGAAGATGTTGATTGGGCTGACAATTGTGGCGTTCGGAACGAGCGCGCCGGAGTTAGCGGTGTCGATTTCGGCGCTGGCGTCGGGGAGCACGGACATGGTGCTTGGCAACGTGATCGGTAGCTGTATTTTGAACATTCTTTTGATTCTGGGGATTGTGGCGGTGATTCGGCCGATTAAGATTACGGATAATACAGTGAAGAAAGAGCTGCCGCTTTGTATGTTGATCTCGACGTTGCTCGCGGTGCTGTTTCTGGATATTAGTCTGGGTGGCGGGACGGTCAACCAGATTACGCGATCAGACGGGATTGTGGTGTTGCTGTTCTTTATGGTGTTCTTGTATTATTTGATTACGTTGGCGCGACAGAAAAAGGAGAAAAAGTCTTCGGCAGAGAAGCCGAAATATAAACTTGGCAAATCGTTGGTATTCGTTTTGTTGGGGATGGCGGGGATTGTGGTAGGAAGCGAACTGGTTGTGAATAATGCATCGTCGATTGCGACGGCAATCGGGATGAGTGAGCGGTTGATTGCACTTACGATTATCGCGTTTGGGACTTCCCTGCCGGAGTTGGTGACGTCGGTGGTGGCGGCGCGGCGCGGCGAGACGGATCTCGCGGTTGGGAACGTGATTGGGAGCAATATTTTCAATATTTGTATTGTCTTGGGTTTGCCGGTGGCGATTTTCGGGACGATAACGCCGGCGAGCTTCCAGATGTTGGATATTGTGATGCTGGTAGCTTCGGCGGTGCTGCTGTTTATTTTCTCGGTGTCGACGCGGCGAATTAATCGAACTGAGGGGGTGATGATGTTGGCGCTGTTCGCGGCGTATTATGGGGTGATTCTGGCGGTCGGATAGGTTTTTCTGTTCGGCTTATTCGGCAAGGGTTGCTGTGATGATGAGGCGATGAGTGGCATCTTGATTAGGAAGAGGGTCGCCGGCGCAGGTCATGATGATAACTGTTTTCTCAGGAGCATCAGAGAGGAGTTCGTTCATGCTGATAGCGGACTTTTCGAGAATGATGCGGTCGGTGATAAGGTATCGTTCCTCGTCGTAAGTAAAGGATTGATTTATCTGGAGACGGCCGAGGTTTTTGAAAACCGTGGAGGAGTGGCCGATGATGAAAAGTTTGTTGTCGAAGGGCTGATAGATGCCAGCGATGGTGGCGGGGACGGTGAGTTGGCGGTCGATAAGTTCGACGCGGGCGACGGGGGTTTTGAGGTCGATACTAGGGACTTCAAGGACTGGGTAACTGGCGGCATCGGCGAGCGGAGCGGGTTGGAGGCCGATGAAAAGATAAATCGGAAGCATAATCATAAAGAAAGCCGCGGAGAGGATTTTGATGAGGCGCTTCGGCCAGTAAAAAGGGTTGAGGTAGCGATAATGCGTTACGAAAAATACCTTTAGAGTTTTCATACCTTCCATGCTTATACTTATTATAGCATGAGAAGTTTGGGTGTGTGGGGTAAAATGTTGTGAAAATAACTTTGAGTGGGTTGTAGACTGTTTCTTGGGGGCTGGTTTTACTTTTAGCTAAGTTCGATAACCTTTTTGCGAGATTTTTGAGCGGTTTTTGAGGAAGTTTTGACTGGCTTTTTGGTGGTCGGTTTTAGTTTTTTGGCAGGGTTCTTGGCAGTTGATTTCTTGGTGGCCTTTTGCTGGGATTTGCGAAGTTTTTGGATTTTGCGGTCGGCTTTTTTGGCGGCAGCGACGAGTTTGCGCTGTTCGCGAGTAAGTTTAGCTTTCTTTGTGGCGGATTTGGCGGAGGAGGTTGTTGCTTTTGTTGCGGTAACGGTTTTGGAGGTTGCAAGGGTCTTTGTGGGGGCTTGGGCGGTTGGTTTTACGCTGACTGGCGTGTTGCTGGCTGACGTTTCGTTAGGTTGGTCGAGTGGAGGGAGGAGGGAGATGCGGACGGTGGTGCCGAAGCCGACGCGGGAGGTGACATTAACGCGACCGCGGCTGAGAAGTGAACATAGGGGCTTTGAAAGGGTGGTGCCGGAGTCGGTGATAATGATGGCGTCGGACTCGACGGCGATGCTGACTTCTCCGCTAATGGAACGGTCGAGGGCGGAGCCGAGGTGTTTTTCAAGGTCGGCTTTGATGGCTTCGGGGTCGTCAACGGTTTTTGTGGTGTCGGAAAAATCGAGGTTTAAGGCGACGCGACCTTTCTCGGCGAGTGGAAGATATTTGTTGTAGACTTCACTAATAATTAAAGATAAGCGGTACATACTATATATTATATAGTATGTTTTCGAGAAAGTTGGGATTTTGTGGTAAGTTTCGGAGGTAAGTGGGGTAGTTAGAGATTGGTGCGGTTTTCGAGGGCAGCGGAGAGGGTGATTTGATCGGCGTAAGAAAGATCGACGCCGAGCGGCAGACCGCGGGCGAGACGGGTAACCTTGACGTCGGGATATTGCTCGTGGAGAGTTTTTTGGAGGAGGAGTGCAGTTGATTCCCCTTCGACGGAGGGGTTGGTGGCGATGATGATTTCCTTAACTTCGTCGGGTTCGACGCGGTTTAATAATTCTTTAATATGGAGCTGGTCGGGAGTGATACCGTCGATGGGGGAGATGGCGCCGCCGATGACGTGGTAAGTTCCATGGAATTGTTTGGTCTGCTCGATGGCGTAGATGTCGAGCGGTTCTTCGACGACGAGAATGGTCGATTTGTCGCGGTCGGGGTTGTTGTAAAATTCAGAAACTTCTTCGTCAGAGTCGATGAGGGCAAAAGTGATTGGGCAAGATTTCACGCCATCGTGGAGGCTGGCGAGGGTGACGGCGATGTCTTTGCTGATACGAGGGCTATTTTTGAACAAGAAATAGGCATAGCGCTCGGCGGTGCGGGCGCCGACGCCGGGCAAGTGACCGAGGGCTTCGATGGTATCAGATAACGCGCGGGGTAACATAGTATATATTATAGCATACCTCGGTGAGATAGATGAAGCGAGAGATGATTTTGCGGGGAGCTGTGAAAACAAAAAATGAGGTTTGCCGGATTGGTAAACCTCATTTTTGTTCTGGCCCTTAAGCGAATTAACGTTTCGAGAACTGTTCTTTCTTGCGGGCGGAGCGCAAGCCGTATTTCTTGCGTTCTTTTTCGCGAGGATCACGCTTCAAGAAGCCTGCCTTCTTCAAAACTGGGCGAAGGTCGGCCATCTCGGTCGTGAGGGCTTTCGACAAAGCTAATTTGATAGCGTCAACTTGGCCAGCCAAGCCACCACCGGAAACACGAATCGAAACATCGTATTCGTTCTGTTTGCCAGCGAGGGCAAGCGGGTCGGTGATTTCGGCGAGCATGCTCTTGTTGTTGGAGAGATACTCGATGGCTGGTTTGTCGTTGATGGTGATTTCGCCTTTGCCTTTGTAGAGGCGAACGCGAGCGGTAGCAGCCTTGCGGCGGCCCAAACCGTAAATGTAGGAATCTTTCGTAGCCATTACTTAATCTCCTTTGGGTTTTGTGCGGTGTGGGCGTGCTCGGCGCCATCGAAGACGCGGAGGCGAGCGAGACGATCAGCGGCCAGCTTGTTCTTTGGCATCATGCCTTTGACGGCGTGCTCAAGAACAACTTTTGGATCTTTCTCAATAACTTCCTCAAGTTTAAGCTCAGTCAAACCACCTGGGAATCCACTGTGGCGATAGTACATTTTGTCGACCATCTTGTTGCCAGTAACTTGGATTTGTTTTGCGTTGGTAACTACGACGTAGTCGCCGTTGTCGACGTGTGGGGTGTAAGTGACTTTGCTTTTGCCCATTAATTTGTCAGCGATAACGACAGCGAGTTTGCCGAGTGGCATGGTGCTGGCGTCAACCAAATACCAGTCGCGTTTGATTTCGGCAGGTTTTTGGCTGTAGGTTTTAGAAACACCTTTCATTATTTAGCCTCCTTCAGCTCGATATTATCGACGAAAGAGATAGTCGCCATTTCGGTATTGTCGCCGCGGCGGAAACCTGCACGCTCAATGCGGAGGTAGCCGGAATCGCGTTTGACTTGCGGGGCGATTACGTCCATCAAAAGGTCGGCAGTCTTGATGTCATCCAAGCGGGAGATCAAGATGCGGCGATTAGCCAAGCCGCCTTTTTTGGCGATGGTGATCAACTTCTCAGTCTCGCGGCGGATTTCTTTCGCCCGGGCGAGAGTCGTCGTGATTGATTGATTTTCGATAAGTGCGCGCATCAGCCCACGTTTCAGCGCACGTCGCTGGTCGGTTTCGCGACCGAACTTGCGACCCTTGTATCCATGACGATGCATTTAGAGTAACTCCGTTAATTTTTCTTTAACTTCGTCCAGGGCTTTGCTACCGAAACCTTTAAGATCTTTGAGATCGACTTCGGAGAGCGAGACCAAATCGCGGACGGTCTTGATGTCGTTGTTGATGAGCGCATTTGCGGTGCGAGCCGAGAGGCCGAGTTCTTCGATTGGCAGAGCCAGACCGGAATCATCAGCTTCGGTTTCGACGCCAGGAGCTGGAGCAGACTCGACAGTCGTGCTGCCGGCGAGGGCAGTGTATTGATTGACGAGAATAGCGGCAGCTTCTTCGAAGGCGGCTTGCGGGGTGATAGTACCGTCGGTGTCGATGGTCAAGGTGAGCTGTTGATAGTTCATATCCTGACCGACACGGGTATTTTCGACCTTGTAGCGCACGCGAAGAACCGGCGTAAAGACGGCATCAAGTGCAATCATATCGCTATGGATACGATCGTTGCTGGATTTTTCGATCGTGAGATAACCACGGCCAGTCTCAACAATGATGTTCATCTTGAGAACGTAGTTCGGGTCGTCGATGTGGCAAATGATTTGATCGGGGTTACCAACTTCGATGTCGGCTGGGAGTTTGATATCGCCAGCGGTGACCTTCCCTTCGGTCGTGTCTTTGCCTTTAATCTCAAAGCTGATTTCGACTGGTTCTTCGGAGTGAGACTTAAGGCGGATGTTTTTAAGGTTGAGCATGATGTCAACGAGGTCCTCGCGGATGCCAGGAATCGCAGTATATTCATGCGTTGCGCCATCAATGCTAAACGACGTGATGGCAGCGCCTTTGATGCTTGAGAGCAGCACTCGGCGGAGCGAATTGCCCAGCGTATTCCCGTAGCCGTAGAAAAGCGGGCGAATCACGAACTCAGCACTATTGTCACCCAGTTGGTTGACTTCGGCCAAGTTAGCTTCGTGAATAACTTTAGTAGTCATTAGTTAATCTCCTTAACGTGAGTAGTACTCAACGATTAGCTGTTCGTTAATGCCGGCTTCAGCTTCTTCGCGCTTCGGCAAGCCGGTAATTTCAATCTTCATTTTCTTCGGATCGGATTTGAGCCAACTGAGCGGAGTGCCGGACGCACTACTAACAATACTCTCGAGATTCTTGAAGTATTCAGACTTCTGGGATTTTGGTCGGACTTCCAAGACATCACCTGGTTTCAAGCGGATGGATGGAATGTCGACGCGGCGCCCGTTAAGAGTGAAGTGGCCGTGAGAAACGAGCTGACGAGCTTGGCGACGAGTAGTCGCGAAACCGGCGCGATAAACGGCGTTGTCGGCGCGGCGCTCGAGGTATTGCAAGAGGTTTTCACCGGCAAGACCGTCGGCTTTGGCAGCTTCCTTCATTAACTTAGCGAACTGTTTTTCGAGTAGGCCGTAGAGGCGGCGAACTTTCTGCTTCTCACGAAGCTGGGTCAAGTAAAGGCTACCGCCGCGGACGCGCATATCAGCGTGTTCGCCAGGGATGCCGGACTTTTTGGCCATAACTTTGTGAGCTTTTGGTGCGAGAGCATAACCTTCGCGGCGGCTCTGTTTAACAATTGGAGAAATATCTCGTGCCATTACGGTTTCCTCTCTCCCTTAGGACGCACGCCACCGTGCGCGATTGGGGTGACATCAGTGATACTGTCGATTTTGATCCCAACGCTAGAGACAGCGCGGATTGCACTATCGCGACCGAGGCCGATGCCGCTGACGTAAACATCAACGCTGTTCAGACCGTGTTCGCGCTTAGCGATTTCGAGAGCTTTCTCGGCGGCGATTTGGGCGGCATAAGCCGTGCCTTTTTTGCTACCACGGAAGCCGTTGGCGCCTGCGGAGCTAGCCGCGAGAGCACCACCACTTTTGTCGGTTACAGTAATAATTGTGTTGTTGAAAGTTGCTTGCACGTGGACTTGACCAGAAGTGACGACGCGCTTGCCTTTCTTTGCTTTGGACTTCGCCTTGGTCTCGACGACTTCGGCGGCTCCTTTAACTTCTTCTGTCATTTTCTTTAACTCCTAATTTCTAAGTCTTGCTTGCTGCTTTCGGCTGTGCGCCGCCAACCGCAATCGCTTTACCCTTACGAGTACGTGCATTCGTGCGGGTGCGCTGTCCGTTTACTGGGAGACCGGCCTTGTGGCGGACGCCCTTGTAGGAGTTAATGTCTTTTAGACGTTTGATATTGTTGGTCACGAGGCGTTTCAAATCACCTTCAACAGTTTGGTTGCTGCTGATAAGGTCATTGATTTTTTGAATTTCAGCCTCGGTGAGATCTTTCACCCGAGTGGTAGGCTCAATCTTGGCCTCCGCAAGGATGGCTTTACTCGTAGTCTGTCCAATCCCGTAGATGTAGGTGAGGGCAATCCAAACCTGCTTCTCGGAAGGGATAGTTACGCTAGCAATTCGTGCCATGCTTAACCCTGCCTTTGCTTATTCTTAGGTTTTTTCTTGTTGATAACACGAAGCACGCCTTTGCGACGCACGATGATGTCATCAGGGGAGATTTTTTTAACACTTGCACGTACTTTCACAGTGTCAAAATCCTTTCCGTTATAACCAAAATACATTGATTAGGACAATCTAGATTTCTCCCAAAAAATGTAGAGTTGGTTTTGCTAATATTCTATTGCAATCGGAAGCTGATTCTGCCCTTTGTCAGATCGTAAGGGGTTAACTCAACTTCGACCCGGTCTCCCGGCACCAAGCGGATGTAGTTTTTGCGCATACGTCCGCTCATGTGAGCAATGATATTATGACCGTTCTCAAGTTCCACCCGGAATTGGGTGTTCGGCAACGCCTCAACAACTTTGCCTGTGAGTTTAATCACTTCTTTTTGACTAGCCATAAATTACATCTTTAATTTTATCATAGATATTTGAAAAAGTAAATAACTTTTTAACGTTTGGTTAGATAAGTTTTCTCGCAGGGACTTATTATTTGATATGTTAGGTTATTGGAGGACGGCGCGAGCGAAGAAGCGGTCGAGGTAGGTTTGGCGGACTTGGGACCACTCGCCGGTACAGGTGATGAGAGTGAGCGAGGCAGCACCAGCTTGCGGGGAGGTGAGGGCGGTTGGCATGTAGCTATCGGCGTTATTTGCGCCATCGAGTGGACGGGTTGCGGTGTCGACGACTTTGTAAGTGAAGAGCCGGCCGTCGCCCATTTCGATATTGATTTCGGCGCCGATTTGGATGCGGGGGAGGGTGCGGAAGATGCCGTTGCCGAGGTCTCCGCCGTGGGCGTCGAGCAGGGCGGTGCCTTTTTCGCCGGGCAAAACAGAACCATTATACCAGCCAATCATGTAAGCGTTGCGGGGGACGTCGACAGATCCGTCAGAGCGAAGACCAACTTCGGCAATGCGGGCGTTAATAATGCCGAGGCTGGGGATACTGAAATAACGTGGCATGTTCGGAGCGACGACATAATTAGCGATTTCGGTCTCGGTCGGCTCAGTCTCGTCAACATCTTCGCCGCCGTCATAGATAACGCCAGAAGCGCCGTTGGCGGCAGGAGTGTCGCGATCGCTGCCTTCCATGCGAGCAAAATAGCTGTTTTCCCATAGGGCGACGCGGCCGAAGAAGACGGCTAGGAAAAGAACCAAAACTCCGCAAATAATATAACTTGGTTTGAGATGGATTTTGCGTAGGAGTGGTAATTTCATGTTTTTCTTATTTGCCTTATTAGTCGTTGTGTTGCTGTCGGTGCTGGTTTTAGATTTTCTAACGGTAGTGACGGGGATGACACGAGTTTTGGCGGAGGGCTTTGGTCTAATGGGCTTTTCTACTTTGGAAGTGGTTTCGGTAATGACTCGACGAGTTCTTTTTGGTGTGGCGGCAGGTTTGGTTGATTTTTGAGCCAATCTTTTGGCGGCAGCTTCTTCGTTGGAGGCTTCAAGCATGAGGGGCTTGCGGGCGATGAGTGCGAGTTCGGCTTTGCTGTTTGGTTTTTTGGTGGTCTTTGAGTCGGTAGTTTTGGCGGATTTTTCGTCAGCGGAGGATTTTTTGTCGGTATAAGGTTTCCCATCAGCAAACTTGCTGATTTTGCGGTTTTTCTCCTTCTCTTTTTGCTCGATTTCGCTCATTTTGCCACCCTTCAATTTGCTATTTGTATTCATCGTAAGTAACCATCAAGGCTCGAGAGTTGAGCTGACGGAGGTTTTCGAGGGCGACAGTGACGACGATGAGGAGACCAGTACCGGAGATAGAGAGACCGAGAGGTTGGCCGGCGATGACAATAAAGATGTAATCGGTCAGGAACGGGAGCATGGCGATAAGACCGAGGGCGAGAGCGCCAAAGAGGTTGAGACGGTTGATAGTTTTGCCGAGATATTCGGCGGTTTGGTTACCGGGGCGGACGCCTTCGATGAATCCACCTTGTTTCTGGAGGTTGTCGGCGATTTCTTTCGTGTTGAAGATGATGCTGGTATAGAAATAAGTGAAGGCGACGACGAGGACGAAATAAACCGCAGGATAGAAGAACCATTGGCCGGTGATGCCGTTCGGATACATAGTGCTAAACGTGCTGGCGTTAGGTGCGGTGAAGAGGGTCATTAAAGTCGCGCCGAAACTATTTCCGGGATTGATGGTCTGGATAAGTTGACCAAGAAGAGCCGGGAGAGAGAGGAAGGCGGTTGCGAAGATAACAGGGACGACGCCAGCGGCGATAAGTTTGAGCGGCAGGATTGATTTGATACCGCCGTAGGTACTGTTGCCGTGGACGCGCTTAGCGTAGTTGATCGTGACGATGCGCTGGGCTTCGTTGAGTTTGACGAGGAAATAGATTACGACAAGCATGGCGACGGCGAAACCAAGAACAATCCAGAAGTAGACTGGGTTGACTGGAAGATTGAACCAACCGAAGAGCGAAAGCGAACCGGCGGAAGTATCGAAGAGGGCGGTGCCGAGGTTGGCGAGGGTGGTTGGGAGCTGAGAGATAATGCTAACGAAGATAATAGTCGAGACGCCGTTGCCGATTCCCTGCTCGGTAATAAGTTCGCCGAACCACATCAAAATCATGGATCCAGCAACCATGGCGGTCACGGAAAGTGCCCAGTCAGCCGCGGTCGGGGTGTAGGCGAGAGCGGTGTTTGAGGCAACGACGGATTGATAGAGCATGAAGATATAGGCAATAGATTGGACGATAGCGAGAGGAACGGCGATGATGCGAGTCCATTGGCTAATCTTGCGGCGACCAGCTTCGCCGTCTTGGGAAAGCTCTTCGAGGCGAGGGATAGCTTTCGTGACGAGCTGGACGACGATTGAGGCGGTAATGTATGGAGAGATGCCAACAAGTAAAATGGAGAAAGTTGTTAAGCCACCACCGGAAATAAGGTTAAGAAAACTGCCGAAGTCGGACTTCTCGATGAAGTTCTGGACGGCTTCCTGGAAAGTGGCTGGCTCGCCCATCGGCACAGGAATATGCGCGAGGAAGCGATAGATAACTAATAGCCCGACAACAATCAGGATACGTTTCAGCATGTCTTTATTGGTCAATGATTTGAAAATAGTCTTGAAATTCATAGTCCCTACTCTTACTCCGTCTATTGTAGCACAAAAAATAGCCCTGTGAAAGGGCTATTTTTAGTTTTGAGGAGTTTATTCCTCGGTTTTGGTCGCGATGCGCTGTGGGACAGCAACTTTTTTGAAGTCGCCACCAGCTTTTTTGATAGCTTCAAGCGCAGTTTTGCTCACGAATTGAGCTTCGAGGCTGATTTTAGCCGTCAACTCGCCGCGAGAGATAACTTTAACTTTCGCGTATGGGGTTTTGATCAAACCTTTGTCAGCGAGAGTGAAGTTGTCGACTTTGCCGCTCAAATCATTCAAACGGTCGGTATAAACAACTTCAGCTTTGTCATGGAGACTCTTGAAACCTTTAAGTTTCGGAATGGCCTGCATGATGGCGCGCTGGCCACCCATGAAGCCGGCTGGCATTTTGCGGTGACCGGTGCGGGCTTTTTGACCCTTAGTACCACGGCCGGCGGTTTTACCTTTGCCGGCAGAGATGCCACGACCAGCACGGGTTGGGCGCGTATTGCGATTAACCTGTAGATCGTTATACTTCATTATTTATCCTCCTTTTTTGCGGCGGATTTCTTAGCAGCGGCCTTTTTCGGCTCGGCGGCTTTTTTGCCGGCATTGCCAACCCATTGGTCGCGCGGGGTCTGCTCGCGCAAACCTTCAATCACGGCATAGGCGATGTTGACCTTGTTGGTGCTACCAAGAGATTTGGAAATCAAGTTTTTGATGCCGGTGAGGCCGATGATGCTTCGGACGACACCGCCGGCGATGATACCGGTACCAGGAGCGGCCGGTTTCATCAAGACGTCAGCACCAGTCGAACGAGTTTCAACTTCGTGGCAGATAGTTTCGCCATCCATGTTGAATTCGATCATGTTTTTCTTAGCCTTAGTGGTGGCTTTCTGGACGGCGCTAGTGACGTCGCCAGCTTTTGCGATACCAACACCGACTTTGTTTTTGTGGTTGCCAATCGCGACAAGAGCCTTGAAGCGCATGCGGCGACCACCACTTACGGTGCGGGAAACGCGGTCAATGTTAATAGTGACGGTGTCAAACTCTTTCGGGGCGGCGTCTTGATTGCGGTTGCGATCACGGCGACTACCACGGCGGTTACCCATTGCGCGGCCATTGATGTCTTTCTGGACCTTAGCGGCGGCGACATTATCGTTCATTTTGAGGGTGCCAGCTTTGTTGACGACCTGTGCGGTTTTGTCAGAATCTGCCATTAGAACTCCAATCCTTCCTTGCGAGCAGCTTCTGCGAGAGCAGACATGCGGCCAGCATATAGTTTTGCGCCACGGTCGAAGACGACAGCCTTGATTTTGGCTTTCTTGGCTTTGTCGGCGATTTCTTTGCCGATTTTGGCGGCTAACTCGGACTTGCTGCCGGTGGCTTTGCTGCCAACGGTGGTAGCGTAGACGAGAGTAGTGCTTTTATCGTCGTCGATAATCTGGGCGGTGATGTGCTTGTTGCTGATATGGACGCTGAGGCGTGGGCGCTCGGCAGTGCCATGAATTTTAGCGCGAGTGCGCTTTGCGCGAAATGCGGTGTTCATTACTTCTTCCCTGCCTTTCCTGCCTTGCGAAGAATAACTTCGTCAACGTATTTAATACCTTTACCCTTGTATGGTTCAGGTTTCTTCAATGCGCGGATTTCGGCGGCAACTTGACCAACTTTTTGTTTGTCAATGCCGGAAACCGTGATGGTCATCTTGTCGGTCTTGAGCTCGACACCTTCGGGAGCTTCATATTTGACCGGATGAGAGAAACCGAGCGCCATTTCGATAGCCTTGCCGCCGCCGTTGAGACGGAAGCCGACACCGTTGATTTCGAGTTGCTTTTCGAAACCTTTGGTGACGCCTTGAACGGCATTGTTCAATAATGCGCGCTGAAGGCCATGCCAGGCACGAGATTTTGGTTCGTCATCGACGCGAGTGACGACAATCTGGTTGTCTTCAACCGCAACTTTGACATTTTCCTGAAGCGGGACGATGAGTTGACCCTTGGGGCCTGCGACAGTAATATCTTTGTCGCCGACCGTGATTGTCACTCCCGCCGGAATCGCGATGGGTTGTTTTCCGATACGACTCATATCTTCCTTTCTAACTTAATATTCAAGCCTTATTTTAGCATAGATTGTGATGAAATGCAAGGCTGGAAATGCATCGGTGTAGAAAAAACGGTGGAAAAGCAATTGACATTTTTTTTTTATCTGTCATAAACTTAAAATAGTTATGCTAGCTTGAGGCTTTTGTGGCTGGCGTGGCTCTATAAATTGAAGCAAATTATTTATCGGTGAAAGTGGGTGCGAGAGCCGCTCTGTGAGACACCGACAAGAAAGGAAGTCAGAAATGGCGAGCGCTACTAAAAATAATAAAACTTCGAGGGCTACGGCGACGCGGACCAGCCGTAGCGCCGGTCGTGGTAAGAATTTGCGAGATGATCGCGATAAGAAATATATGTTTATTATTGCTGCATTGGCGGTGGCTTTGATTAGTGCGATGGGGGTGGCAGTTGCGGCATTTTCTACCGATTTGAAGATAAATGGTGTGGCGACGGTTAAATCTACGTCTTGGGATGTACATTTTGAGAACCTCCTTGCCGTTAAATTAACCGGCACCAAAGCCAAAGAAGTCACCAAACCAACAATTCAAGATGACACAAACGGCAATAAAAGTACCGTCATTAAAGAATATAAAGTAGAACTCAAAGACGCTGGCGACGCAGCGGAATATACTTTTGATGTGAAGAATGCCGGCGACCTCGACGCAAAAATTACAGCAATTACGATAAACGATGGCAGCACGGAAAGCAAGAAGTTGACTTGCGCTTCTGGCGAAGACAATAAGGCAGATACACGCAATAATAATGTCTGTAAAAACTTAACTTATTCGCTGACTTATGTAGATGGTACAAAAGTAGCGGTTGGCGATAAGTTGCCAAAAGCAACTACTGGTAGCACGGCAAATGTCAAGACTATGAAACTCAAACTAGAATTAAGCAAGGATATTACCGCGGCAGAATTACCGGATAAAGACGTAGAAGTGTCGGGTCTGGGTGTGACGATTACTTACGGTCAAGACGAGAGTACGGAATAAATCTTAACTTCCTGACCTACTATGGTAAAACTCTCCACTCGTAAAATCTGTGGCATTGTAGTGGTGGAACTGGCTTTAATGCTGGTTTCGCTACTACTGCCGGTTGGCGCAGTGCGGGAGTACGCACAAGTAGCGATAATAGCCGGAGCAGTCTTTGCGAGTGTATTATTACAAGGCTGGGCGAAACCACGCACAACAGAAAGCAAAACTATTGCGATAATTATTGTTTTGGCGGCGATAGTTTTTCAGGTGGTAATGTTTGTACTCCTTGGAATTAAACTTGGTTTTGCCAGGAATGTGTATGCGTATAATTTTGCAAGTATCTTTCATGTATTCTTACCGGTAATTCTCGCGATTATTGGTGAAGAAGTCTTGCGCGGACAATTGGTAGATAGAGGACGCGGAAACCGGCTAATGGTAGTAATGACCGGAGCGATGATTTATCTGACGCAGATTATCATTGCATTGCCACTATATGACTTCTCGGAGTCAAAAAGTCTTTTTACCTTCATCGTGACAATGGCGGGACCAGCGATATTGCAAAATACTTTATTAACTTTTATCGCTTATCAATATGACTACCGAGTAAACATTATCTATCGGCTGATTATGGAATTGCCGACTTATTTACTACCCATAATGCCAAATGCAGGAACTTATCTACCGGCCATCTTTGAGATAGGGCTTGTGTTAATATTAACAATTTGGCTAGTAGGAGTGCAGTGGCGACTGCGTAGCGGGACCAATTGGAAAAATCGGCGACAGGCTAAAATTAAGCGCACGGAAAACGAACAGACGCGCAAAGCGAAACGCGCTTTGCGGTATATAGGGTGGGGCGCTGGGACAATTGTAATCGTAGGATACGTGGCACTGATGTCGGGGCTATTTAAGTATCATTTCCTTGCGATTGGTAGTGGTAGTATGGAGCCGCACATCTCGCGCGGAGATATGATTCTAGCAGAAAAGTCAGACGAGTACGGTGAAATGGATGTCGGGGAAGTCTTGGTCTATCGCCATAGCAATGTGATTATGGTGCATCGGATTAGCGAGGTAAACGAGCGAAACGGCAAAAGAACTTTTATAACCAAAGGTGACGCAAATAATGCCGAGGATAAGTGGACGGTGGAGCAGGGCGATATTATCGGTACGGCAAAGGGTAAAATCGCAATGTTCGGCTATCCGACATTATGGCTATATGAATTATTTAATACTAACTAGAAAAAGGTAAAATCTAATGGAAGAAATAGAATACAGGAAGAACGGAGAAACTTATAAAATCCAAAAACGCGAACCGATAGATGAAGTGCGGCATGTGCCGCTATGGCTACTAATTCCGATGGTTTTATTTATGGTGCTGGGTGGATACTTAATATTCGCAAGTATTGGGACAGAAAGTACTGGACAAACGGAATATAAGGTAGAGGGTGATATTGATTATCAAGTCTATCTCAAAGAAAACGATTATTATACGGAAAAGTTTTTAGAATCGGGGCGGCAATATATTGCTGGGTTGATTAGCGCGGTACGAGCAGATTTTAACTATCAGTTGGCAGCGGATGAAAATACTAATGCACACTACGAGTATGAGATTATCGCGACCGCTAAGGCAACCGAGAAAGGTGATAAGTCTAAAATCCTCTATGAAAAGGCAGAAACTCTGAAGCGTGGTGAAGTTAAGGAAATAACGCAAGGTACATTTCGGATTCACGACAATGTAAGTATTGATTATGCTAAATATAACGAATATTTGAAGAATTTCCGCAGTGAGTTTGGGATTAGTGCGGACTGTCTATTAGACCTAAAAATGATTGTCAAGGTGGATGGTGCGATTAAAACTGAAGATGTACTCGCAATGAATATTCCATTATCTACACAAACTGTAGATATTATGATAGATGCAGATGCGATTAATCGCGAAGAAAAGGTTGGTGAGGCTAACCAAGAAATCTATATCAAGAATATACAATTACTTGTAGTCGGAGCAGTAATGTTGGTGGCGAGTATTGCGGCGAGCGGGATTATCATCTATCTCCACAAGACGAGATTTGGTAATAACTGGTATGCAGAGGCGCTATATAAGATTTTTAAGAATTACGGTACGCGAATCGTGAATGTGAGTGAAAACTTTTATGAACCAGAAAACACGATGCGCGTAAGCGAGTTTATTGAACTGGTGGATGCAGCAAATACGGAAAATGCGCCGATACTTTACTGCGAAGTAGTGCCGGAATATAAGGCATACTTTGTAGTGGCGGGAGCGAATGCGATTTATCGTTATACTCTTACGCGAGCATACCAAGACGAATTGCGACGAACTGGACAGAAAAAGGAGTTTTAGTCAAAATGAAAAAGCCCACTACGAGAGGACTATTAACTAGGCCGGAACGCGAAGAACGTGCCAAGAAAACACGCATTGCCATTATTACGGCAAGTGTGGCGCTAGGGTTAGTTGGAATTATTACTTGTGGCTATGGGCACGCGGCAATATATAGTGATTTGGGGATTAGCGGAGAAGCGATTATTACTAAAACTGGAGGTGGTTTTTCTAGTAAATATATGCAAGATCTAACGGCTGAAGAATGCAGTTCGGTGGAGTCAGGGGAAACCAGCAGGATGATTGATAAACGTGATGGGAAAGAATACTGGGTGGCAAAAATCGGTAGCCGCTGTATGATGACTCAAGATTTGAGGTTGGATATTACTACGGATGGTTTAACATCAGAATTGACTGATATTAATTCTGGACGCGGCGGCTATCAAGAAACCACAAATGATGAAGGTGAGATTATTTTGAGCTGGAATGCAGCGTCAACCTATCCGCCAAAAGACACTTTTACGGCAATGAAAAGCGTTGGGACAAGTTATACGACTACTTATTCAATGAACTTTGGCGACTATGTGTTAAGGCGACCAAATGTCAATTCTGCGTGTAAAACTAATACTAAGGGGATGAGTGCCTGTTCAACTCAGACTAAAGATATTAATACTATATGGGAAACCGATCCAGAAACTGGCGAAACGACTATTGTGAAAGAATATCAACCAACCTTATCATATATGGAAAGCGGTGTGACGTTTGATGACGATACGTTAGAGTATGACGCGCATTATTTAATCGGTTATTACTATCAGTATCTTACTGCCACGGCTGGTAGTTCGGTACGAACGAAAAGCAGTGTCGCGCCGTCAAGTATTTGCCCTAGGGGTTGGAAACTGCCAACTGCTGGCGGTCAGCTAGACCAGAACAATGACTTTGCGCATATGCTGGGTGAGTATGCTGATGAGGCAACAGCCAGTATGCTTAATTCACATCCGTTTTATATTAGTGGTTCAGGTTATATACAAAAAGCTAATTTGTATGTAGTTGGTTCGCAAGGGTATTATTGGACGGATGGAGTGTCGACTTCTTCCGCTAATAATGTAATTCAGTTAGGTAGTAGCAATATGGCAACTGCTAAAAATTTTGTTAGTGGTGGCGACCTTGCATACACTCTTAAACCAGTACGATGTATTTTACGGTTAGAGGAATAATGAAAAAGAGTAGTTTAGTAATCGTTTGCTAGAGTAACAAAAAGCCTCCCTTGCGGGAGGACTTTTTGTCTTGACGGGTTTAGTAAACCTTTACGAGAATTTCGCCGCCGAGATGTTGCTTCTTGGCTTCGCGGCCAGTCATGATTCCCTTTGAGGTGGAGATCAAGACGGCACCGCGGCCGGATTTGACAACTGGGATTTCGGTGGCGCCAGCGTAGACGCGGCGGCCAGGCTTGGAAACCTTGGAAATCTCGGTGATGCGGGCGTTTTCGCCATCTTTGTTGATGATGACGTGAAGTACGCCGCGAGGTTTGCCTTCTTCGACTTCGTAGCTATCGAGGTAGCCAGCGTTCACAAGGCCGTCGGCGACAGCAACTTTGAGTTTGCTGGTCGGGACACGAATCTCGGTCTTGCCAACCATGATGGCGTTGCGGATGCGAGTGATAAGATCGGCGATTTGATCAGTTGATTGTAATGACATATTCTCTTCTCCTTTCCTACCAGCTACTCTTCGTTACGCCAGGGATTTCGCCTTTGGACGCTTTTTCGCGGAAATTGATACGGCTGAGACCGAAATAGCGCATGTAACCACGAGGGCGACCATCGAGCATATCGCGGTTCTTCAAGCGGGTCGGGCTGGAGTTGCGCGGAAGTTTCTGAAGACCTTCCAAGTCACCAGCAGCCTTTAATTCGGCACGCTTTGCCTTATATTTCTCGTTCATTTTGCGTCGTTTTTCGTCGCGGAGGACGGCAGACTTCTTCGCCATATTATTTACCCTCCTTTTCAAACGGCATACCAAATGCTTCTAACAACTTGGTGCTCCCTTCCTTGGATCCATTTTTGATGATAAAAGTAATTTCGAGACCGTGGAGAACGGCGGCGTCTTCGAAGGTGATTTCCGGGAAGACGGTCTGTTCTTTGAGGCCGAGGTTGTAGTTGCCTTGCTTGTCGAAGGCTTTGCGGCTGACGCCGTGGAAGTCACGGACGTGTGGCAAAGCGATGTTGATCAAGCGGTCAACAAACTCATACATTTTATCGTTGCGCAAAGTGGTGAGGTAGCCGACTGGGGCGCCCATGCCTTTGCGGATTTTGAAGGTTGCGATAGACTTTTTCGCCAAGCGCGAAGTGGTGGCTTGACCGGTAATCTTGGTCAAGGTCAAATCGACGGTTTCGGTGAACTTCTTGTCTTCACGTTTTTTACCAACGCCGCTCGAAATCACAACTTTCTCAAGTTTTGGAACTTGGTTGATGTTTTTGAGTCCGAGTTGTTCTTTAAGTTCTTTAGCGATTTTGTCGTTGTAAAGAGCTTTGAGGCGCGGGGTAACTTTCACGGTTTTTTCAGCAGCCATTACTTGCCCTCCTTTTGTAGGTTGGAGACGTGGATGCCAACATGGACATCTTTCTTGCCGCCAGCCGGATTAAACTGCGTCTTGCGCATGTGGCGAGTTTTGATGTTGAGATCTTTCAACATCGCTTTCTCGGCTTTTTTGTCAACTTTCACGATCGAAGCTACGGTGCCTTTGAGATCGCCAGCGATAACTTTGACGCGATCGCCTACTTTCAAACTTTTGGCCATTAGAGTACCTCCGGTGCTAAGCTGATAATTTTGTTGAAACCGAGTTCGCGCAGTTCGCGGGGGACTGGTCCGAAAACGCGAGTACCTTTCGGGGTTTTGTCATCGTTGACCAAGACGGCAGCGTTGTCGTCGAAGCGGATGGTCGAACCATCTGGACGGCGGATTTGCTGTTTGGTGCGGACGATGACGGCCTTGACGACGGCCTTTTTCTTGACGTTGCCGGTAGGAGAGGCGTCTTTGACGCTGCAGGTGACGATATCGCCTACGCGTGCATACCTCGCGCGGGTACCACCAAGGACACGGATTACACCAAGCTCTTTGGCGCCGCTGTTGTCAGCAACTTTTAATCTAGTTTCCTGTTGAATCATATTATTTCTCCTCTTCCGCGGAGCCGTCAGAAGTTTTCTCGGTGTTGCCGAGGACTTCGTCTTTCAGCTCGACGGTGCCGTGGGACTTCTCAAGAACTTTGACGAGCTTGTAGCTCTTGGTCTTCGAGAACGGACGGCAAGCGACGATTTCGACCTTATCGCCTTCACCAGCCTCATTATTTTCATCATGAGCGGTGTATTTGCGGGTTTTAGTGTATTGTTTACGGTAGAGCGGATGAGTCTCGCGGCTGGCGATAGAGACGGTGATCGTCTTATCGCGTTTTGCTGAGCTCACGATGCCCTGTAATTCTCCAGCCATTAGAACTCCTCCTTCTTAATAATCTTGGTGCGAACTGGCAATTTGTGACCGGCGAGGCGGAAGGCTTCTTTCGCCTGCTCTTCGGTGACGTCGCTGATTTCGAACATCACGGTACCAGCTTTAACCTTGGCAACATAGAACTGTGGTTCACCTTTACCGCTACCCATCTTGACATCAAGAGGTTTCTTGGTGACTGGGGTGTGCGGGAAAATGCGAATCCAGATTTTACCGCCACGTTTGACGTAGCGAGTAATCGCCTGGCGGGCTGCCTCGATCTGGCGGCTAGTGACGCGTTCGTTGTCGAGGGACATCAAGCCCCAATCGCCGAAGGCGACATAGTTACAGCGAGAGGCGGTGCCACGGTTCTTGCCCTTGCGGACTTTGCGGTGCGCTTCGCGGCGCGGTGTAAGAATAGCCATATTATTTCTCCCCCTTATAGATCCAGACCTTTACGCCAACGATGCCGGCGATAGTTTGCGCGTGGCAAATGTAGAAATCAACATCTGCGCGCAAAGTATGTAGAGGCACCGAGCCTTCGATGAACTTTTCGCGGCGGGACATTTCGGCGCCGTTAAGACGACCGGAAACTTCGACGCGAATACCTTTCGCACCAGCGTTCATGGTTGACTGGCAAGCCATTTTGACGGCGCGGCGGAAGTTCATGCGCTTTCCGAGCTGGAAACCGATATTCTCGGCGACGAGCTTAGCGGAAAGTTCAGGTTTTTTAACTTCTTCAACATTGATGCGGATAGGACCGGAGACGATTTTCTCAAGTTCTTTCTTGAGTTCGTTGATCCCGGCACCTTGTTTGCCGATGACGGCACCAGCTTTCGCGGTCAAAATCGTGATGGTCGTCAGATTGGCGCTGCGCTCAATGGTGATGCGAGCGATGGTCGGACGGCTGCTGAAGCGCTTCTCGATAAGATCGCGAATTTTCGTATCTTCTACCAACCAGTTGCGGAAGTCGCTCTTGCGGGTGAACCACTTGGACGACCAGTCCTTACTGATCTGGAGACGATAGGAAACTGGGTTAACTTTCTGACCCATTACTTCTTCTCCTCCTTTGATTTAGTTTCCTTAGCGGCTTTCGGGGCGGCTTCGGACTTAGAATCAGTTGCTTTCTTCACTTTCTCCTCACCAGCAACTTCAACAAAGATGTTGCTGGAGATCTTTTCATAAGGCAAAGCGCGACCGCGGGAAGCTGGGACGTAGCGGCGCATGCGGGTACCGGCGGTAACCGAGATGCGGGCGATGCGAATGCTCTTCGGGTCAATGCTGACACCAGAGTTGTTCAACAAGTTCGCGGTAGCGGATTCGATAGCTTTGCGGACGGCGCGAGCGGCGCGGCGCGGGGTGTTTTCGAGAATCACCACAGCGTCGGCGACGTAGCGGTCGCGCACGAGACTCGCGACGACGTTGGTCTTGCGAGGCTGGCTATCGACGCCTTTAATGATAGCGCGGGCAAATACAGTACTCATTATTTACCTCCCTTTGCGGCAGCGGCTTCAGCAGCCTTTTTACCGCCGTGGCGCTTAAACTTGCGGGTCGGGGCGAACTCACCGAGTTTGTGACCGACCATGTTCTCGCTGATGAAGACGGGGACGTGAACCTTGCCGTTGTGGACGGCGATGGTCCGGCCCACCATTTCCGGAGAGATGGTAGATTGGCGTGCCCAGGTCTTGATCACGGTGCGATCTTCGGCAGAGAGAGCAGCAACCTTCTTCGCGAGCTTGTAGTCCACGAATGGACCTTTCTTCATGCTCCTAGACATTATTTCCTCTTTCCTTCGTGGCGACTGCGCACGATCATTTTATCAGTTTTCTTATTGTGACGAGTACGATAACCCAAAGTCAGCTGACCCCATGGGGTGCGAGGTGCTTTACCAGTACCGTGGCGACCACCGTCACCACCACCGTGTGGGTGATCGGTAGCGTTCATCACGACACCGCGAACGGTCGGGCGAATACCTTTGCGGCGGCGGCGACCGGCGGAGCCGATTTTGATGTTTTGATGTTGCTCGTTGCCAACTGTACCAATAGAAGCTTCGCAAGCGACGAGAACTTTGCGCATTTCGCCGGATGGCATTTTGAGAGTGGCGTAACCGTTCTCTTTAGCCATGAGCTGAGCGCTAGTACCGGCGGAGCGGACCATTTGGGCGCCGCGGCCTGGAGTAAGTTCAATCGCGTAAATGAAAGTACCAACTGGAATGTTTTCGATCGGCATACGGTTGGAAGTTTCGACGGCGACGTCTTTGCCGGTGGCGAAGGTCGCGCCTTTCTTCATGTTGTTGTCGGCGATAACATAGTAATAAGTACCGTTTTGATCTTTGACGCGGGCGATACGAGCGCTGCGGTTTGGATCGTACTCAATTTCCATGATGGTGAACTGGCTATCCTGAGGCAAAGTGTAAGTCAAGATGCGATAGTGGCGTTTGACGCCGCCGCCACGATGACGAACCGTGATGCGACCCTGGTTGTTCTTGCCAGCCATTTGCTTTTTGCTAGCGAGCAAGGATTTCATTGGCTTCCGAGTGGTAACCTGGTCGAAATCTTGCGTGGTTTTTTGGCGCTGAGCGGGAGTGGTTGGGCGATAAGCTTTAATACTCATTACTTGCTCTCCTTCTCTGCTTTCTTAGTAGTTTTCTTTTCTGCCTTATCAGCCTTTTTGGTGGCCTTCTTCTCGGCTTTGTCGTCTTTTTTGTCAGACTTGTCAGCTTTCTTCGGCTCTTCGGCTTTCACTTCTTCAAAGACTGGGATTTTGTCGCCTTCTTTGACGGTAATGTAAGCAACTTTGTGATCTTGGCGATAAGTGATGCCAGGATAAGCGTGCTTGCCGCGGGAGAAGCGAGTAGCCTTGCCTTTGCGGTTCGCGGTGCGGACGTCGGTGACGGTCACCTTGAACTCTTCGGCGATTGCCTTTGCGATGGCTTGCTTAGTCGCAGCCTTCGGCACGAAGAAAATGTAAGTGTTCTGGCTCTGAGCGACATAGGCTTTTTCAGTAGCGCGTGGAGTAATCATTATGCTTCCTCCTTATCGAGCAGCCAGTTTTCGGTGGCTTTAAGCGCGGTTTCGCTGAAGATGATAGCGTCAGCGTTCAAAACGTCAAAGACGTTGAGATAAGTCGCGCGGACAAGTTTAAGGTTCGGGATGTTGTTGGTTGCGCGGAGGACTTCAGGAGCCTTCTCGGAGACAACCATGAGAACTGCTTTGTCGGCAAGTTTCAAGTCATTCAACTTCTTGGCAACTTCTTTGGTTTTGCCGGTAGTTGCGATGCTCTCAACAATAACTGCCTTGTCGGCGTTCTTGAGGCTCAAGGCCTGGCGAACGGCGGTTTTCTTGGCGTTCTTGCTGAGTTTTTTGGTGAAGTTCTCTTCACCGGTGCGACCGAAGGCGACGCCACCATGACGCCAGATTGGGTTGCGAGTCGAACCGAAACGAGCGCGACCAGTCCCCTTCTGTTTCCATGGTTTTTTACCGCCACCGCGGACCTCGCCACGCTTCAAAGTTTTAGCGTGAGAGCTGCGGGAGTTGGCGAGATATGCGTCATAAGCGGTTTTGAGGAGTTCGTGGTTTTCGACATTGAGCTCGAAAACATCTTTGTTCAATGTTGCCATATTACTCCTTTCCCTCTTCAGCCTTAATGGTGACGATACCCTTCTTTGGACCTGGGACGGCGCCCTTGAGACCAATCAGATTGTTCTCGGTATCCAAAAAAGCAACTACCAAATTCTTGACAGTTACCTGATCGTGGCCCATGCGGCCTGGCATTTTCTTGCCTTTGAAAACTTTTTGTGGGTACATCGAGCCGATTGAACCGACGCGACGAATGTTGCCCTTGAAACCGTGCGTATTGCGCGATTCGTTGAAGTTCCAGCGTTTGACGGTACCGGCGTAGCCTTTACCCTTCGAGATACCTGTAACTTCGACTTTGTCGCCGAGCTTGAAGCTCTCTACGCTGATTTTATCTCCGATCTTGAGTTCGGGCAGAGTTTCGACACGAAACTCTTTCAAGACCTTCGGAGTGACTCCGGCCGCTTTGACGTGGCCAGAAACCGACTTGCTCAGATTCTTACCCTGACCGTAACCCAACTGCACAGCGTTATAACCGTCGGTTTCGACAGTTTTAATCTGAGTCACTGTGGAGGGGTCGGCTTGCAAAATTGTGACTGGAGTCACAATACCGTCGTCGCCGATGATCTGGGTCATACCAATTTTGGTGCCGATGATGACTTGCATCCTGTTCCTTTCCCTTATAACAACACGAAATCTAGACTATTGGCTGGTTCCTCTTGCTGAAGTCGATCAACTCTGGTCTTTCGAGGCGGAGTCGACGGATTTCGGCGCAAGGCCTGTCCTATCGTCTAGTCGCATTGTCGTTTATTAGACTATACCTTGGTATTTTAGCACAGATTGGCGGGGATTACAAGGGGGATTTTCGAGGATTTTGGGCTGTTCGGGCTTGTTCTCTTGACAATTTCGGTCAGGTGTGCTATAATGAAAGTGTAGAGGCTAGTTTATGGCTGGCTAGCTCTGGTTTTTCGTGTTTTTTGCGATTTTCTGGAGTTTGTTGGCGGACTAGCGCTATAAGTTCTTCGAGAGGAGGTGTTAGGATGTGTAAACAGAGACAGCAGCTGCTCGATCGGCTGATGCACGGGTTTGTGTTGGCAGCGACAGCTGGGATGGTAGCTTGGGCAATTTTGTCCTGGGCTTGTGTCCGGATTTCTGCGGATGCGTGTGAGTCTTGCTGCGAGGAGTAATACATACTTCATGAAAACTGTTTGTTATTCCGTACAGCTAAGCCGCTGGTCCAATGGATCAGCGGCCTTTCCTTGCTTTTTAGACGGGCTTAGACGCCGGGGGAGAAGGCTTTGAGCTTCTTGCGGTGTTCCTTGTAGCGGGGGTCGTGGGTGGCGACTTCAGCCCAGAAAGCGTCGGAGTGGTCGAGGTGGTTTAGGTGGGCGAGCTCGTGGATGATGACGTAGTCGCGGAGTGGCTCGGGGACTTGCATGAGGCCGATATTGAGAGAGATGGTGCGGTTTGAGGAACAGCTGCCCCAGCGAGTGGCGGCGTGGCTCAGGCGGCATTTGTCGTAGCTATAGCCGTAGAGCTTGGCGTAGTATTCGAGGCGATAGGGGAGGTATTCTTTCGCCTTTTTCATGAGGATTTTTTTCTTGGCGTCGCGGGCGCGCTGAGTTTCGGGGCTGCCGAGGGGGATTTTTTCGCGGATGAGGGCGCGATTGACGTTCAAAAAGCGCTTAGCGAGGAAATCGCTAGTGTGGCTAGGAACGGACATCTGAAGTCGGCCGGAAGGTGCGACCGAAAACCGCACGCTTTTCGAGAGCGCGTTTTTGCGGACAATTACTTCACCAAACTCGGAATCATTGATAATCATGCGGCTAGTAATTCCCTGTTTTGTTGGTATCGAGGCTAGCGGCGGGTTTAGCGCCGGCGAGACAAACAATAGACATCAGGACTAAAGCTGAGTCAGAACTTGTTTAAGTTGAGTATGATAAGTGTGTTTGCCAGAGAGAACGATCGGGGCTTCGGCGTCGGACGGAGCTTCGAGAGCTTTGATCCGGCTGTCGTAGGCGACCTTTGCCTTTTCGACGGATTTCAACTTATTCTTCAGGCGGGCGCGGATAGTGCTGACGTCGGTCTGAATCCAGATCAAAGTCGGGGTGTAGCCAGCGGCGCGGAGAATCTCGGCGAGCTCGCGGCGGTCTTTCTCGGTGTCGTTGCCGCCTTCGAGGACGAGAGTCGAGCCGGTCTTCGCAATTTCGGAGACGAGAAGCAAAATGAACTGACGAGAGAGATTGTGCTCTTGTTTTAAAGCATCCAAATCATAGAATGTGGCGTTAAACTGGGCAGCGAATTGTTTACTGAATGTGGTTTTGCCGCTACAGGGTGCGCCGAAGACAAGAATTGCGCGTTGGCCAGCGCTGGGTGAATGTGATTTTTTACCTTCCATATACCTCCATTTAACATTTACCTTCTTTTGAGATTATTATAGCATACTTTTGCTGCTTCGGAGAGACTTTTTCGGCTCTTTCGGCGTTTTCGGTCCTTTCGGTTCGGGAGGGAGTTTGCTACTGTTCGAAATGAGGACTTGGGAGGGGTAATAGAAGAACCAGGCGAAGAAGTTGGCTGGGACGTAGAAAAAAGCGGGGAGAACGGAGACGAGCGAGAGATAGGAAACTGCGGTGCAGAGGTCGCAGCAGGCGAAAAGTGTGAAGCCGGCGGCGGCGAAAGTCGCGAGGAGGTTGTGCGGGTCTTGGCGGTGCCAGCGATAACTGGCGAGGACGTTCATAGTGAGAGTGATGGCGTAGAGGCCGACGATGAGGAAGAGGAGCGGGATAAGCGAAAAGCAGAGGTTGAGGAGGATGAGCGCGCCGGAAAAGCAAGCGAAGGCGGTGATTGGGCGGCGGGAGCGGTCGCCGGTGAGGCGGAAGAGGTGGATGATTTGGGTGGCGAGAAAGGTGATGAGGCCGAATTCGGAGGTGTTGTTGAAGGCGAGGATGATGTCGGAGATACAAGTCGTGAACATGGCGGCGAGGAGGAGGTAATCTCTCGGGAAGGTTTTGGCGACGTAGAGAAGGCAGAGGGCGATGCCGCCGACGCGGAAGAGGGTGAGGAAGTCGTGGTCGGGCGCGATGAGGCCGAAGATAATGTTGATGAGGGAGAGCGCGATCCAGAGGATGATCCAAAATGGGGAGATTTTGAGTTGGGTTTGCTGATGTTTCGGGTGGCTGGTTGGATTTTTTGGCTGTTGGTTTTTCTGATGGCTCCCATCAGAAGTAGGAACTGATGTTCCTACTTCACTTTTGTTTAAGTGAGATTCTTTCGCGCTCGGTTGGTTGAGTTTTGATGACATATATATTATATAATCATAGCAAAGTTTCGAGGTTTCTGGAAGTTGTTGGCGGGGTTGATTGAGATCGCTACAAGAAAAGAGCCCGGCGCGGGGCGTCAGGCTCTTTAAGGTGCGGTAGTTCAGGGCTTTTGCTTGCTGATGGTACGTCAGGAGATTTCGGCGACGTAGTAGTAGGGATCGAACTTTGTCCAGAAGCGGGTCGCAGCGTCGACGGCGGCAGCGAGGCCGATTTGATTGCCCGTGCTATGTGTGCCGGCAACAGCGATGTAGAGATCCAGGGAGTCGTTTAGCTCGTGCGGGTGCTGGACGACGACGTGGAGGTGCTTAGCCGCGGCGGATGAGTTGGTCGGATTGTCGAGGTGCGGGTCGAGTAGACACGCGATGGCTTGGCTGGACCGGCTATAATGGAGCGCACGGAAGGTCAGGTCGAGCTTGATTTCGGGGGAGATTTGGCGAAAGAGCGCGTAGCCGACGCTGTCGTCGAGCCGATAGAAATTGGTATCAATCCAGACGCAGGCCTCGGGGGAGAGCGGCTCCAGCATGATGTTGAGGCAGTTGTCGATGAATGTGGCCGACGAGGATTGCTCGAGGATGCTGGCGCGAGCGGCTTGATAAATGTCATCCAGAAGCTGGATGGCGGGACCTTGGAAGCGCATAGAGAACTCCTTTCGATTTCTGAAGTTGGCTGAAGGTGCAGGTTTGAAGTTTTTGTGAGACTTTGCGGAGTTTCAGGGTCTTGCGATTTTAGAGGTATTTGCGGATGTTTCGCGGTTTTGCGGGGCAATTTGAGGACGTTTTCTGATTTTGAACTACAAAAAGTGTTAAAAAACTACCCCCATCTTTCTATTTTATCACAGATGAGGATTTTTGTCAAGCTTTTTATAAAAAGCTTGCTGCCGTGTGGCGTCTCGAAATAGAAAACGGGCTTTCTATTTGCTCGATTTCTGCGGCAGCTCAATACTTGTTGTGGTTTGAGACTAGTTTGTGGTGGGGTAGCGGTCGAAGAGTTGCGCGGCGAGAGAGCCGGAGCGGAGGATCTTAAGTTTGTCGTCTTCGGCTTTGACGAGGGTGGACGGGGTGCCGCCGATGGTGCCGGCGTCTTCGACGTAAGCGATATGCTCGAAAAGGGCGGGCGAAATTTGGCTAGGGTTGGTGATGGGCGGCTCGCCGGTGAGGTTGGCGCTAGTGGAGACGAGCGGATGTCCGACTTCGCGGATGATTCCGAGGAGCTCGGCGTGGTCGGGAATACGGACGCCGACGAGAGGGCTACCGGCGGTGATTTGGTCGGAAATCTGGTCGTTTCTTGGGAGGAGGATGGTGAGCGAGCCAGGGAGGAAGTTTTGAATGAGGTCTTCTTCGAGCGGGTTGAGGTCTTTTGTGTAGGCTCGCACCATGTCAAGGTCGTTCATAAGCAAGAGAAGAGGCTTGGCTCGGTCGCGGTGCTTGGCGGCGGAGACTTTTGCGGCGATGTTGGGAATGGTGGCATCGGCTAAAATCCCATAGACGGTGTCGGTGGGCGTGATGACGAGGTTGCCTTGTCGGAGCTCGGAGATGATGCGGGCGGTGTTCATGAGGCTATTATAACATGATTCTGTAGTCGGTTTTCGTAGACAAAAAGAAGTTCTCGCGGTAGGAGTATTACACTCCGTGTGGGAACTTCGATGGTTTTATTATATCATATGCGTGGCAGGGGCGACAGGAATCGAACCCATATCTACGGTTTTGGAGACCGCTATACTAACCGTTGTACTACGCCCCTATGAGGATGCGCACGCTACTGATATTATAGCATATAAGAACTCGTTTTTCATTTATTATCCAGTATATTTTGCCTAACTACTGGTAATATCTTTTGAAAATCCGAAGATAGTTTTTAATTATCTTTTACTACCCTTATTGTAGCAAACCAAAGGCGGTTTGTCAATACATAATTTGTGTCCGAGTGTCAAGCAATATCATCTTGGCACTCGGAGCTTATTTTACCCCTAATTTGAGGGCTTCAATGTGATTCGTGGTAGAATATAAAACAGGTTCGCGAAGAACGCTCTGATTCGCAGCATAACGAGTCTAGTGCTGACTTCTCTACGGATGTTTTCGATTGTTACGCCGTCGAGATCGCTAAGGTAATGTTCTGTGATAGCTTCGCTCGTGTGACCTAACGCCAGTTGGATCTTTCGCGTCGGAAGGCCTAGCAGCTTCAATTCAGTCGCGAAAGAGTGGCGTAAATCGTGCGGGCGGAAGTTATCAAAGCCAGCTTTAGCGAAAACTTCTTCCATCAGGATTCTCGCTTTTTCTTGACCGAGATGGCCGACGTTATTTCTGCCACGCCATAAATAATCGGTGATTCGCTCTTTCCTAATCCATTTTTTGAGACGACGTTTTGTTTTCCGGCTCATCATCCCCCAGCGAAGCCGGTTGCCTTTACCTATGATTTTGATCTTCCTTCCGCTGATGTCGGAGAGTTTGAGATTCATAAGCTCCTCGATACGCAGGCCGCAGTCGAACGCTAGAGATATAAGCAGCCACTCGCGCGGCTCGGCGTAGAGCAACGCAAGTTTGATTTGGCGACGAGAAAACCAGTTTTTACGCGCCGGTGCTTCTTTTTGGAACGATATACGCGAGATTTTAAGTCCCGGCATCTTGATATTTTCATCCCTCTGCCATTTCAGCATCGCTTTTAGCTGATGAAGATAATTATTCACGGATCTGGCGGTGTTGCCGCGCTCCTTGTGCCATTTTACCCAGTCATATACCTGTTGATTCGTTACGTCCTCAAGGCGTGTGAGGCCGGTAAACCTAACGAAATCATTGACGCTATGCGTCTTTCTGGCCATCGTGTTGCCGGTATATGCGAGAACCTGCTCGCAATACTCGTAGAACACAAATAATTGTTGATATATTGGGTTTTTAGGGCTGGTAACTTTTTCAAGGCCATAAGTAGTCGCCATAAAATAACTCCTCCCCACCCATTAAGTTTAATAATGGTCGGAGAGGATGTCGTGGTGAGCCGGTAGGCGCACGTCGTGAGAAAAATGCGCCTAGTCGCTCATTTCTGGTTGCTTTTTGGCTGCGCCAATGAACCACGCGAAAGGGTTTTTGATGCCAGCGTTTGGGCGCATCGCACTCTCGTAGAGTTGCCAAACCTTGTCCTCGCTCATCCTATTAAAGCACTTGCGTAAGAAACCTAAACTGCCGTCTGCCACTGGGCCGAATTTCTGTTGCAAATGCTTTGCGTGATTCAAATTCTGTAGCCTTCTTTGCTTGTCGTCGAAACCAGCTTTAACGTTAATGTTGCTTCCTTTGGAAGCTACTCTAACGTTAACGTTACCGAGTCTCTCCATAAATTACCTCCAATTTTATCGTATCAAAAACTCCGCTCTCCGAGTCTCAGATACGCTTTTATACTTAATATTTTGAGCAACAACAAACCGGAGCGCGATCTGCGTTTACTCGTACCTAAATAAGCGATAGCTTTTTGAATATGTAAAATCCCCAAGCTGACGCATTGGGGTTATTTTTACTAATCGACACAGCTATCTTGAATAACTGATACTAGTATAGCAAACCTTGGGCGTTTTGTCAATACAAGTCTCGCTAGACCAGATACAACGATTTTACAACGAAATAAATTGGCAAAAACATAAGTTTTTTATGGTATAATAGGATTACTGAACGGCCTCGTTTAGCCGCAAGATCAAGCGACAAGCGAGACGGAGGAGACCAACTCCGCGAAAGGCTCCGTAGGTCAAACTTGAGATTATTGGAGAAAGAAACCCGAGATCGTCAAGAATACGTCTAGTATTTCTTACGAAAGGGTTTTCTTTATGGCAACGAACAAATATGGCCAGACCTATCAAGGCAACGACGATTTCCGTGGTTGGTTGGCTGGTATGGGCAACGACACCGGCGCGAAGCATCTTTTGAATATGGTCGGCAATGACGGCCGTGTAGGTGAAGGCGGAGCCTATACCGAAATGTACAACAAATTTTATGGGCCGGGTCCCGGCAGGGGTCCAGTTGTAACGGCGCAAGGATTGGCGGATCAGTATTACAAAAGATGGCTGGCCGGACGGCAAGAGCTGCAGAACGCTACGCCTGCCGCTAATGCTAATTACCAGTCGTATGCTAGCTATAGTACCGCCCCGACAAAGACCAAAGAACAGCTTGAAGCGGAAGAACGAGAGCGTGTCTATCGGAACTCACAAATCAACTATTATGATCAGGCAATCCGTCAGTATGACAACCAGCTGAATAACTTAAATGGTCTCTTGGGCGAACTTAATAAGGCGACGGATAGTAGCTACAATCAGCAGCTTAATGAAGCGCGGTCAAGCTACAATATGCAGAAGGCCAATTACAATCGCGCTACAACGCAAAACAAGCAGAACCTACAAACCGAGCGTAACCAAGTCACCGACACGGCGGCACGCGGTCTTAGAGGTCTACAAAGGCTTCTCGGTGCGATGGGAGCTGGCGGTAGTTCGGATGCTCTATACGTGGCTCCGGGCGCTGTAACCGCGCAGGCGAATCAGCAGCTTGCCGGCGTTAACCAAAACTTCGGACAGAACCAGCAGAATATAGATAGCGACTGGGCTACTTATCAGACTGATTACGACAATGATCTAAAGAAACTTGCCGACTGGAGAGCCGGCCAAGTACGCAGTAATGAACAAAACGTACTACAACAGCGCATGAACCTTCTGGCGCAAAAAGCGGCTGCTTATGCTAATCGCGGTCAGTATGGTGTCAGCGATGGCGGTAAACAAGCAGAGATTACGAATCTTATTAACAGTCTCAATAATCGTGCTAATGAGCTGAGTAAGTTCGTGGCGCCGTCTTATACTGGCGTCTCGGCAACCTACAAAGCACCTTCGGTATCCTCATATTTTGAGAGTGCCGGCCAGCCAGAACTTAATGCCAAAGTACAAGATGTTGATATGGCAGGATCTAGTCAGCAAGTTCCTGCTCTCCAGCTCTTGATGGGGCTTAAAAAGCGAGAAGAAGAATAGGAGGTGAACGATGGCGACTTTGCTCCCATTTTCATTTAATCTCGGTAGCCAAAAGAAGAAGTCCGCGCTAGAACTGCTTCAGTCTCCGTTTACTACGGCGACGAAGCCAGCAGTAGGCCCTACGATGCAGGCCGCGGCTAAGACGGCGATCTCCGCGATCCCACAACGCACTACAAATACAACAACGAACGCGCCTGTGCAGGCAGGCAACTCAGTCATGAGCCGAGCGTTGGCGATTCTTCAACAAAGACAACCAGCGCCGATTAAACCGCAGGCTAACCCTATTCCAGCCGCCGGAGTCAATTCAGCTCGAATCACAGCACCGAAGATCCAGACCAATATAGCACAAAATAACGAAGATCCAGTGCGGAAAGCACGGCAGATTCTACAATCCCGTCCTGCGCCATTGGCTCCTTTGAAAACCACCCAGGCCTCTCTGCTACAACGCAATAATCGGATTAGCGCGACAAATACACTACGCGATCCACTTTCTGAAATGTTACAGCAGCGTAGGACAGACGCTGCGCTTAAGAAGATCGAGCAGCAGAAGCAGTATTCAGAGCAAGAAGGCTGGAAGCGGTACTATGACGAGGAGTTCAAAAAGGAGCAGTCAAGGCAAGGTTTCTTTGAAAGGCTGATCGATAATGGCTCCGCTTCACGCGCCGCAGAACAGAATGCACGCAACCGATACGCAAACGACCTGTTAATAAAGGCGTACGACGATAATGGTAACGTGATTGACCAGAGGGCGGCAGACCTAGCCAAGACTGTTACCGAGGAAAACTCACAGATCTCTAAGATTTATAGTGATATGGAACACGCAAAATCGCGTGCCTTGGGCGCATCCTACGATTCAGAGTATTATACCGGCTTCGACTGGGATCCGAAGAAGAATAAAGCGACCGGTAATCCGTTTGATGTGATTGGTAAGCAGATCTATGGGACAGCGAACGCGATTCGTAAAATGGATGTAGGCAGTGCGCTTCTGGGGTCTGACGATACACATAAAACAGACGTAAGCGACGCAGGCAGATTTCTAGCCAACTTACTACCAGGTATGGCAACGGCTCCAGTTGTGGGCGCGACGAACTTAACGGAAGCTATCACCGGTAAAGGTACTGATTCGGAGACCGGTGAGCATCGCGAGCTTGATGGTCTTGAAAGGTTCGGCCGTGGGGCTTCTGGCGTGATAGATATGGCCGGCGTATTTTTCGGTGGCTCTGGAGATATGCTTAATTCCGTTGGTAGGTCGCTATTTAGGCGTGGAGCCAGCGAAGCTGCTCAACAGGCCGCAAAACAGACGACAAAGAGCGTGTTGAAGTCATATCTTAAAGCAATGCTCGAAGAAGGCGCGGAAGAAGGCGTACAGCAGGTGTTTGATTTCTTTGGTGATGGTGGGAAGCTGGTAACGAAGGACGGCGAGTTCGACGGCGATGCTTTCGGCCAATTATTGAGTGAAGTCACCCAGTCGGCAGCCCTTGGCGCTATTGGTGGTGGTATTTTCAAGGGTGTTGGCGATCTTGGGAGCGCCGTTGCCACCAACGTCCGGACTAATTTGAATAATCGACAGGACGGCGCAAGTTTGTCTCAACGAGTGAGCAATCTCTACAAGAACACTATCGAGAGTATCCAAAACAAATTCAACGGTCTCCATGAAAAACTTACCGAAAAGGTAAATAACGGAACAGTTGATGTCGCAACTGCGGAGCGTATTGAGACAACCGTGGCAAAAGTCACCTCCGACATCATAGTCGAACAGGCGCAGGCACAGAAGATTAACGTTACCGATAGCAGTCCAGCTTCGGAAGAAGTGAAAGTTAATCGTATCACGCCAGATGAAGTTAAAACTCGCGTATCGCAAGAGCTTGGCTCGGAGATTTCTATGGATCTCCTTGATGAGATATGGGGTAAGTCCGACGGCCCAGAAGTGGTCGCAAAGCCAAAGCAGACGTTCAATGAGGCCGAAGCTACCCAAAGGCTAAATGATTTGACGGATGGCAAGCTGCCGTATGAAGAATACTTGAAGTTTCAGTCCGACAGGCTTTGGGATGCTTTCCAAGACAGTAACGGCGGCGTGGAGACCTTCTTAAGGGGCGTCGATAACTACAACAGCGACGGCAGCCGTGTCGACGTTACGCGGCAGACTATTTCCAACAATGGGGCGTTGTACCGGCAGCTATACGAAGAATATGGCCGGAAACCAAGCCGGAAGTTATTCAACGAAGCTCTTGAAGATGTCCTCGTCAACGGAGGCAAGAGTAAATACTATGAAGCATTCAGAGAGCTTAATCCGGAAATCGGTCTGTACAATGCCGGAAGCGACGATATTGACACGCTAATCGCGGCGAGAGATTATGTGAGTTCGTCCGAATATAAAGATATGATGAGTAGAACCGAGTTACAACGGCAACGCGATGCGCAGACCCCAAAGGGCGAGGTATCGTCCATTGACCAGCTTATGGATCCTACTACTAAGTCCGGTAAGTTTGTCACGCTATTGCGCGGCGTAAGCGACCGTGTGAAGAAGGTTGTGAAAGACGCAACTGGCATAGATACGAGTGGCTATAACCATATTATGAGCGATTCGGCCGTACAGCACGTGTTGAATCGTCATGGTGAGGCTGGTGAGCTGTCAATAACTATGTCAGACGTTAAAAACGCACGTGACATTATTAAGAATCCGGACCTAGTTGAGTATGCTGGCAAAAATAAACACGGCCTCGACGTAATCCGCTATACAAAACAGTATGACAACAGAATTGTTTATCTCGAAGAAGTCCGAAACGGGCGAAGACAGCTGGCAATGGACACGATGTATAAGCAAGAGGTTCCAAAACAAAAAACCGCCTCTCCGACGAATCCTCAACAGGTGATGAATCCTGCCACGGACTCTCTACGGGCATCATCCCGATCGGAGAGATTGGTTGATAGTAGTTTATCACAAAATAGTGGTGATGTCAATAGTAATTCAGATACCCCGATTAACACAGATGCTTATGTTAAGCAACAGGTGGCAGCTCAGCAAAAACAAAGCAAGTCGTCTATTAGGCAGAGAGTCTCTGAAACTACTGCGAAACTTAAACATTATCTTGTGGATGACTCAGTGGCCTACGAAAAATACCTTCCGGGCAAGAAAAATAAAGAGTTACGCTCCGAACTTCGCGAAGGTGTCGATCGCGTACGCAGCAGCGATATGATAGCTCGGCAGTTTATGGAAGACAATGGCCTAAACGAAATTGGCAAGATGAGCACAAAAGCTCTCAATACGTTCCAGCAGTATCTGATCGCCAAACGTGCCATTGAGCTAGACGAGAAAGGTATAAAAACTGGCCGCAATCTCGAAGCAGACAAGAAACTTATTGAGTCGGTCGGTAACGGATTTGCGAAACAAGAGAAAATCGTTCGTGAGTATAACAAAAAGATGCTTGATTATTCGGTAGAGAAAGGCCTAATCTCCGCGGATCTTAGAGACCAGCTGCTCCGCGAGAATAAGAGCTACGTGCCATTCAATCGCGTAATGGATGAAGTCGAAGGGCATACCGGTAATCAGAAGTCGAAACAGCTGGCTACTATCAGTAAGCAGACTGTCGTCCAGAAGATTAAGGGGAGCGATTTGACCGTTGATAATCCTATCGAATCTATGATGAAAAATACGATCCGGATGATTAACGAAGGTGAGCGGAATACTGTGGCCACCAAGCTGGCATCGACTGAAGCTTTTCGCGAAAACGTTCTAGCAGAAGGTCAGAAACCGGCAGCTGGTAACGATTCACTGAGCTTTATGGTGGATGGCAAGAAAGTGAGTTATGAGGTCCCGGCACTCGTTGCGCAAGAGATGAAGAATCTCAATGGCGTACTTCCAGAAGGTATCAACGGACTCGTCAAGGTTCTTGGTGCGCCTACACGCCTACTACGTACCGGTGCGACTTCGGCTAACCCAATGTTTACGCTTTCAAACTTGATCCGCGATCAAGGCCAGACTTTGATCACTGGTAATGTCGCAGCCAATATCAAAGGCACGCCGAAAGCGATTCTCGCAACGTTTGGCTGGGGTAAAAAGGCTTCGGAACTTAAAGCTGAATTGTCACGTAACGGCATTATCGGCAGCGAATATCGTATGACCTACGGCATGAAATCCGGTGATTTAATTGCCGAGCTTCAGCAGTCGAATCAGCTCTCGAAATCGGCCATAGACAAGCTCAAACACCCAATTGACACGCTAGCCGACGTAATTGGCAAGACGGAATACTTCACGCGCGCACAACAATACTTTGGTACCAACGGAGATGTTACGGCAAAATCGCAGGCCGCGCGTAATAATACTCTCAACTTCTCTCGTGGCGGTTCTGTGGTAAAGGTATTGAATAAGGTGATCCCGTTCCTAAATGCTGGCGTACAAGGTGGCCGGATTACGGTGGCACAGTTAAAAGAACGCCCAGTGCGAACTACTATCGCTCTCGCCGCGACTTACGGTCTGGCTTGTGCCGTGAAGGGTATTGGCGAGCAGCAGGACAAAGATTTGTGGGATCGTCTAGGAGATCAGGAAAAGGAGCAAAATCTGGTAATTTTCACGAAGAACGCGAAATATAATCCAGATACCAACCGCATTGACGGCGTGATCAAGATTCCAATGCCGCAGATGCTCTACCCGATTCTCGGAACAGCTAATAACTTTGAAGGTAAGCCGGAAGATTTGATTGGATTGGCCGGCAAGATCTTTACCACGATCACTGGTATTGAATCACCAGATTTTACAGCGGATTCAGCAGACGGCGTAATCTCTCCGGTGCTTAACCAGCTGACACCGACATTTGCTAAGCCTTTCCTTGAAGTCGGTATGAATAAAAACACTTACACCGGCAACGAAATCGTGAGCGAGTATGATAGTAACCTAAACCCGGAAGATAAAGGCAAGAAATATACGACCGGTCTAGCGAGAACGGTGGCAAAAATTACCGGCATCGACGCGCCTGTGATCGACAACTTCGTCTCTAACTGGGGTGGTGGACTATTCCAAGACCTCGTTAAAACTTTGACTGACAATCCGGACAACGCGAAAGATGGTGGCGGCATAGAAGCGATGATTAAGACCGGCATGTATCGTCGTTTCGGGAGCGGGTCGATTATTAGTCAATATGAGCTTGGTAAAACGCTTGCTGAGGGTTATAAAAATGATCTCAAACAGAGCGAAGCATTTAAGGCTCTGAGTAGCGAAGAACAGCAGAAAGTGCTTAATGCGGTTGATACCGACACGACCAAAATTGCTTCCATCAAGGCCAAGCTCGAACAAGGACGTGAGGGGGAGATTAAGACAGAGTTCTCTGACAGGCAAAAGGATTTGCTCGCTAATGGTATGGATATCAACGAGTATATTAGCTCTGTCACAACGAAAAAGAGCGGCAAGAATATCGACATCAACGATGATCTCAATGACAGCTATAAGTCAGTCCTGAAGAAGTATCAGAGCATGAAATCTGACGAGTGGGAGACCTATACCTACCAAGAGAAATCCGCCGAGTACGATTTGGCCGAGGCTAAATACCGAAATGACGTTGCTAATGGTAATCTAACCAGCACGGAGATTGTCAGAAAAGAAAAAGAGCTGAGGAAGATGAAAGTTTCGAAGGACTACGATAAGGCGGTTCGTGAAGTTTATGGCTTGGCTGGAACAAGAGCCGATATTCAAGCGGCGCTAAACCTTGCCGAGAATAATGACGAGCGGAAGGCGATTGTAGATGAGCTTACCAAGCTTAATCGTGCGATGTACGACGCCGGCGTTATTAACGCCACAACTTACAAAACTCGTAATCGCAACATTAACAATTTCGCGTCCAGCCGATCTTCCGGCAGATCTTCTAAGACGTCGTCTAGCAGTTCCGAGAAAACCTTTAAGACGCCGGAATCCGGACCCGGCTTCACAGCGTTACTCAACGCTGTGAAGGGTTCTGGTACAACCGACGCCAATAAAGGTAACTCGTCCAAGAAGCCAACATTAAAAGCCGCAAATAGGAAGTCCAATGTGATTGGTAATTACGTTAACAAGATCAGCAAGACCAACCTTGGCTCTGATCCGAAGATAACTAGAAAGAAAGGGTAAAAGATGGCAATAAAGAAAAATCTTGAGTTCATTCGAGGGGAGACGAGAACAATCTCCCTAGAAATGGATCCAGTAACCTTAACAGAAGCGGAAACGCTGCGCTTTACGATTAAGCCAGAGTATGACAACGATCTGACGGACAAAGCAGCAGTGCTCGCGAAGCAGATTCAAGGCCCAGCAGAGTTGACGGACGGAATCTGGACGATGTTTATTCATCCAGAAGACACTATCGAAATTGAGCCAGGAAAATACGTTTATGATCTCGTGATGACTTCTGGAACTGATCGCGTAGTGCTTCTAGAAGGCAAGATAACAATTAAAGCAGCGGCAACGCTGAGAGGAGTAAAGTAAGATGGCAGGAATTAACATCAACCTAAAAGGCGTAAGTATAGGCGGTCCACAAGGTCCACGAGGCCCACAAGGTATTCAAGGGCCGCAGGGGGAAAGGGGTGAGCGCGGCGAAAAAGGCGATCAGGGTGAGCCGTTCAAATATGAAGATTTCTCTACGGAGCAGCTTGAAGCTTTGACAGGTCCAAAAGGCGACAAGGGCGACAAGGGTGACCAAGGTGAGCAGGGTGAGCAAGGCATGCGCGGCGAGAAAGGCGAAAAAGGCGACGTTGGCGAAGGTGTGAAGATTGCTGGCGCATTTGATACTAAGGATCAGTTGCCTAGTGATTTAGCCTATGACAATGTTGGTACTGCTTTCTTGGTGCGCGCTGATAGTAAGGTCTATATTTGGGACGGTGAGAAATGGCTTGATACTGATTTTAAGGGTCCGAAAGGAGATAAGGGCGAGAAGGGCGACAAAGGTGATACTGGAGATGCTCTGACGTTTAACATGCTTACTGATGGACAAAAAGCAGAACTAAAAGGCGAGAAGGGCGACCCCGGCCAAGACGGTGCTAATGGCAGCGATGGTAAAAATGGAGCTGATGGTTATTCCCCAGTAGTCAATTTAACGCAGGTTAATGAGACGACTGCCACTTTGACCGTTTCTAGTAAGAACGCAGAAGGCGAGATCGTCAATCAGTCGGTGACCTTTGGCGGTAACTATTCGATCGCTGATGAGGAGGAGATGTAATGAACGGAGAAAATGAAGAAAGCAAAGTTTTAATAAGTAAGTCGATTTTAACCGGCGTTGCTGCAACGATTCGAGAGCGTGAAGGATCTAGCGCGTTGATTAAGCCGGTGGACTTCGCATCGCATATCGCGAGCATGAGTATTGGTCAACAGGGTGCGCCGGTTTCTTCCGTGACGATTACAAATAAAGCCTCCCTCACATCGATTCGCCCGGGGTTTTCGGCTGAGATAGACGTGGAAATCACACCACCATGGGAAGGGTGGACTTATGTCTGTACCTCTAGCGATCCGAGCGTGGTGTCGGTTAGCCCGATTCTAAACGCGAACGGCAAGTATGAAATTACCGGTGTGGCGGAAAGCTCTACTCCGGTAACAATAACCGTTACGGCTGGCGATTTCTCCGATTCCTTTAGCGTAAAGTGTCGAGACCTGTTTGCTCCAGATCTCACAAAGTCATTTGCCGAAATGACCACAGAAGAGCGCACGAACATCAGCAATATCGTAAAGGGCGGGCTAGCAAGCGAATTTCTGTCGCTTGGCCAATCAATCCTTGTGCCGTATGGATCTTTTGTTATGCCATTTGAGATTGTAGGGTTTGAGGATGTAGTGGCGCAGATAGATGGCGCAGAGCAAGCAGTACACGCGTTGAACTTGTTGGCGAAATATACCGACGAAACTGGTTCTCAATGGGGAGCTAATGGTAGTGTCAAGTATTCTGCATCTACGTTACGCAGTTATATGACCACTGCATATCAAGGTAAACTTGATGCCAACTTTGTGGCTTGTCTCGCAAATACCAAGAAACAAACTTATAGCCGTGATGGATCGACGGATGTAGTGTATGATAAGATCTCTGCACCATCTATGGCGCAACTCGGCGTGACAAACGCAACATTTAACACGGCTCAACAGGCCGCAATAGAAGGGGCAGCATTTACCGCCTATCAAGGAGCGGCGGATGCCAAACGAGTTAAGTGTGCCATCAACGCCACGACTACCGCACAGAATTATTGGACGTCGTCTTTGTACTCGGGCAACTCCAACTACTTTGGCGATGTCCAGACGTCAGGCGCGCCCAGCTCCAGCATTTACTACTACACTTATCGTGTTGTCGCGGCTTGTGATTTCATCGCTTAATCTAGGGCTCAATCTCCGGCGCACACTTGCGCCGGAACCCACCTATTATCTCGCTTGCGAGAAAATGAAAAATACTTAAATATGATATAATAAAGACAAGCGTTAATACTAAGAAGGTGGGCAATGTCAGTTCCGAAAGGTATGAGGTCGAAAAGTAAACTTGAAGCTGCCATCAAAGCACGAGAGTTGGCTGCGCATACAATCAAGATCACGAGTAATCCGAAGAAGTTCCCAGCAGAGTTTCGGGAGCTTCTTGGTAAGAACTATGCTGAGGTCGCAATTAAGATATTCAATTCGTGTTGGGCGGCGAATAATATCAGGGTGACTAATCGAGCGGCGTGGGAAAAGCGAAAAGAACTACAAGACGAAGCGGCGAGAGCCTGCGTTGTATTGTTGGCCGATATTGATCTCGGCGCGGAGGTTTACAAGCTCCCCACGAAGCGCGTCGAATCTTGGAGTAATATGGTCGTGGAAACGCTTGAGTTGATTCGTGCGTGGCGAGACGCGGATCAAAAAAGATATGGTAAAATAGAATAGGAAGTTGGCTATGGTCGTCTTTGTACTCGGGCAACTCCAACAACTTTGGCAATGTCCAGACGTCAGGCGCGCCCAACAACAACAATTACAACAACACTTATCGTGTTGTCGCGGATTGCATTTAACGGGTGGGACAAGAATACCGGACCATAGGAAAGGTGTCCCTCTATTGACGCAATGCAAGGAGTTGGCTTCCTTTCTCTTATGAGATAAACAATGGCGTGGCGATGTGGTTTGGTGAACCAAGCACCACTATAAACGCCACGCACTCCCTTGAAATTATTTATGGAAGATGCGATCTCGTTTGAAGCTCTGTATAGAAGCGCCCAGAAGTGTAAAAATGGCGTGATTTGGAAAGACTCGGTGGCGAGCTTTGTTTTGAACGAATTATCGGAGATCCGAAAGCTGTCAGACTCCCTACACGATGGTACGTATAAATGCCGTCCGGGGAGGCATTTTATGATTTACCGGCCAAAAAAGCGAGCGGCAATGAGCATTTCTTTTCGTGATCGCGTGTATCAGCGAAGTCTGAACGATAATATACTCTACCCCGGATTGACGAAGCACTTCATTTACGATAACGCGGCCTGTCAGAAGAAAAAAGGCACCGATTTTTGCCGGAATCGGATGAAATGCCATCTGCAAAGATTTTACAGACAGAATAAGTTGAGCGGTTATATTTTAGAGTGCGACGTTGCCGGTTATTACCCGAATATGAAAAGCGAAGTTGCTGAAAACGTCTTTACGACGAACTTCCCCAAAGAGATTGCCGATGAAGTCGTTACCATATTGAGAACGCAGTATGGTAACGAAGGTGGGTACTTCCCGGGCAGTCAGCTCCTCCAGCTTGTCGGCATAGCGGCGCTAAATGGCTTGGATCACTATATTAAAGAAAAGCTCCATATCAAGCATTACGTGCGGTATATGGATGATTTTTTGTTAATACACGATGACAAAGCTTACCTTGAGGAGTGCCGGCGAAGAATAGCCGACGAATTGGCAACGCTTGGGATGACTTTACACCCAAAGAAAACAAAAATAATACCGGTGTCGCAAGAGTTTAAGTTTCTCGGCTTTATTTACCGGCTGACAAAAACTGGTAAGGTTCTGATGTTCGTTAATCCGCAGACAGTCAAAGAAGAACGGCAGAGATTACGAAAAATGGCTCGCTTAGTGAAGAACGGCCGGATGACGAAGGCGAAATACGAGGAGTGTTACCAGTGTTGGCGCGCACACGCGATGAAGGGTAGTTCTAGCGAAATGACTCGGCGGATGGATAAGTTTCACAAAGACCTACTTTTGTGATACAATAAACGTAAGCAGAGCTACCTAAAAGAGCATGGAGCGTGCGTTGAGGTAGCTAAATGATTACGCCAACACAACAAATATGTCCGGAATCAAACCGGTACAATAAGTGTCCTTACCCTATGACGGCGGAAGCTATTACCGTCCACAATACGGCCAATGACGCTTCGGCTGAAAACGAGATTACTTATATGAACCGCAATACGAAGCTGGTTTCGTTTCATTTTGCGGTCGATGATAGAGAAGTCCGCCAAGGACTGCCGCTTGATCGTAATGCGTTTCATGCCGGCGACGGAGCCTACGGACGCGGTAATCGCAAGACGATCGCGGTTGAGGTTTGTTATTCAAAATCCGGTGGGGAGAGATTCGTCCAAGCTGAGAAAAACGCCGCAAGGTTTGTGGCTCAGCTTCTCAAAGAGCGTGGCTGGGGAGTCGATAAAGTCACTAAACATCAAGATTATAGTGGCAAATACTGCCCTCATCGTACTCTCGATACCGGTTGGAACAGATTCCTAGATATGGTTAAGACTGAGCTTGGTAAGAGCGATATTACCTTACAGCCGGATGAGCCAGCAAGTAACAAATTGGCACAGGCGCTTGGTAAGAAAACCAACGAACAGATAGCTGATGAGGTGATTTTGGGCAGGTGGGGTAACGGCGCTGAACGTATCGAACGACTTCGTAATGCTGGGTATGATTACAATGCTATTCAAGGCGTTGTAAATGCCCGATTTGGTAAGCCTGCGATTCCTGCGAAGAAAAGCAATGAGACCATTGCTAATGAAGTCATCGCTGGCAAATGGGGTAATAATCAAGACCGAAAAACGCGTCTTACCGAGGCTGGTTACGATTATACTGCCGTTCAACGCATTGTTAATGCTCGATTCGGCAAGAATACGACTCCAACCGTAAAAACCAACGAGCAGATCGCAGCGGAAGTCATTACCGGTAAATGGGGTAACGGCCAAGATCGTAAGGACCGGCTATTTAGGGCCGGTTACAACTACAATGCCGTCCAGTCTATCGTAAATAAGAAGCTTGGTAAATAAGTCCAGAAAGGAGAAAAATATGGATTTGAGTATTTTAGGGATTGAGCCTGTAACGGCGTTGTTGCTAACAGGTTTCGTAATCGGTTTCGTCGAGCTTGCGAAAGCACTCTACGATAAAGAGTGGCGTAAAGCGATCGTAATAGCCGTCGCCGGTGTTGCTGGTGGTATTATCGCACCATTTATCGGGTTAAGTATTGTGATTGGTATTGTGGCAGGCTTTGCGGCGTCTGGAGCGGTTACATTGGTTCAGAACATCGGGGGCTAGATAATGGATGGGGTTACTATCGGTCAAATTGGCGAGTGGTTATTGTGGGCTGTCGGTATTGGCGGAGCGATAGCGACGGTCTGTAAGTTCCTAACTTTTGCCTTTCAGCGAACGCTGAACAAGGCGCTTGAGCCAACGAACAAGAAGATCGACGAGATTAACCGGAAAGTTGATCTTCTTGAGGCTAAGCATGATGAGAGCGAAATGGGCAGGATCAAGGATTTCCTTGTCGAGTTCCTTGCTCGGATCGAACGCGGTGAGCCTGTTGACGAAGAAGAATTGGAGCGATTCTGGGAAAACTACGACTTCTACAACGACCACGGTGGCAACTCATACATACATAGCAAGATGGAAAAATTGAAGGCACGAGGTAAGCTTTAATGATTATTTTACTTTTTCATTAGGCTTGTGATATAATATAAGCAGATGGTTCATCCAAAAAAGCACGAGGGCCACGAGAAACTATTGGATGAACCCTTTTCTTACGAAAGACAATCTGTGGAGTAAGTACGAAGTCGCAAAGGAGTGGTCTAAAAATTGGTCGAAAGACTTTGAAGAATATGACCGCATTGCGCGCAACGAAGCTCCTAGCAACGTGCCAGAGCAGTATGCTCGTGTTTCTGATGGCACGGCTGCCGCATTAGTTCGTAAGGCACCGAAACGCGTAATTCAGCAACTACCAACCGGTGTCGTGACGAGCGATGACGAAGATGATCCGATGGCTATCGTGGCCGAGTTTATTCTTCTTCATAAAATCTTGCCAGACGCAAAGGGTGGTCACGATTTGATTCAGAAGTTCTGGTCAACTATCGAAAATGGGCTAACTTTTGGCGGCCAAGCTGTCTATACGCCTTTCGTATGGAACGGCAGTGAGTTTACCGCAGATGCGAAGCTGATCTACTATGGCGATATTTTCTTCCAGCCCGGCAAGACAAGCTTTTACGATTGTGACTACTTCTTCATTAGAAGTTGGTGGCAGCCAGAAACTATCGATCAGATTATTGAGAAGGAGCGTAATCTACAAGAAAAGGCTAAGAAAGCTGGATCGAAATACACTTCTTCTTGGGATATTCCGGCTCTTAAAGAGCTGAAAAAGCAGATTACTACCAAGGATCAAGAAGGTACGACCGAATCCGAACAACGCGCAGGCGTGTCGTCCGAAGGTATTGAGATTGTAACTGGATTCCAAAAAGGCAAAGGCGCGATCTTCCTTATGGGGAATCCAAGCACGAGAAAAATCGTGCGGCAGAAGGTGAATCGCGATCCGCGTGGTTTGCCGCCTGTCAACTATTTCTATGCTGATGTAGATAATAGTAACCCATTTGGCCGGTCTATTATGAGCTTAATTGGCGGCCTTCAGAATATGATCGACGCCAATATGCGTGCTTATATGTTTAATCGCGCGTTGGAGCTTGCTCCGCCGATTAAAGTTCGCGGCAACGTTGATACCAGTCAAGCGGTTTACGAACCAAACGCCTTCATCGACCTGTCTAGCGATCCAAATGCGAACTTAGAACCGCTAGAAGTCACTACGACGGCAATTCGCGACTACGCATCTATTTACTCGCTAAACAAAACTCAGCTGCTTAACCTATTCAATTCGGGTGGCGATACATCGGTGAGCGCGGATGTCGGGAATCCGGGCTTTGGTAAAACGCCAACGGCACTTAAGCAACAAAAACAGATTTTGGATGCCGACGATAACTATCTGCGTAAAAACTTTGAGTCGTTCTTTGAAGACTGGGCTGAAACTGCCATTAACGTCTATTTTGCGGAGCGTGAAGGTAAAGAAGAATTACAGCTCGATCAGAAGACTGCTGACCGCTTACGTGAGCTAGTAAAACGTGGCGAGCTAGACGAAAATTATGTAACCGAAGATAACAAGGTGTCCATCGACTACAGCGAAGCGGTAAAAACTCTACATTTTCGGGTAGATGCTAGTACGTCCAAATTGAACGGACAGGCTGAGCAGCTGGAATCACTACAACTTATTTTAGATTTCATCTCGTCCCCAGCCGTTACCCAGCTTATTCCGCAAGAAAAAATCATTCTATTATACAACAGCATAGTCAGTAACTCTGGTGTGCTTGAGCCGGAAAAGCTGAAGATTGACCTCAAAACGCTGGGCGACGGCAATACGGCTCCAGATATGACAGACCCCCAAGTAGTAGCTCAACTACTGCTTCAACGGGGCTGGCCGGAAGATCTCGTAAATTGGACTATAAACAGTATTGTGAATGAAAGGAAAGATCCGAGCGAAGCGCTTAGTCAAGCGGAAAGGATTTTAGGAAATGGACGATAGTGTTGTGTACCCGACGACTTCTCAGCGGCTTATTGGTGAGCCAAACGAGCAGAAGAAGCGCCGAGAACAGGAGACTGAAAAATATCTGGCAGAAAAACCCTTAATTGCCGAAACGGTAAAGCATCTGCAAAGACGGATTGAGTTCTTTCATGATATTGACTCTATTACAGAGACCAAGGATTCGGAGAACTTTATGCGACAGGTTACGGTTAATAAAATGGTCGCAGCCGTACTAACACAGGAGATAAAAAGGCTTGAGGTAATAATCAAAGCACACAGCAAGAAGTAATCGAGGTTGGCTGTGTTCTATATCGTAGAAGCCCACCCTTTACGATATAGAACAGGGCTAATCTCGCCCAAAGGATTCGTCACCTTTATTTGACGTAAAAGCATAAGGAGATGTTATGGACGATGATGTCGTAAAAAATAATCCAGCGGAAAATGCGGACGCCGTAGAACCGGGAGCGACAACCGGCAAGAACCAAGGGACGCAAGCGGAGCAACCAGATGATGGGTTCGAGCAGGCTCTTGATGGTAGTAGTGATTCGCTAGAAGAAGACCAACCTACTTCGGCTAGTGAGAATACGAAGTCAGAAAACTCGGATGAAGCGGCCAACAAAGAAGCTTCGGAAGATGGGGGTCAGCAGGGCTCAGATAATGGCCAAACCGCAAAGGGCGCTGTTCAGCGCAAAGAGCAACTTAATAGTGAAATTCGTGAGTTAGTGGCACGGCGGAATGCTATCCGTGAGGAGACGAGCAGGCTCATCAGGGAGAAGTATGGGATGCAGCCAAACAGCCAAGCAAAAACGGAAGATGAGCTGATTAACACCATAAACCCGGAAACTGGCGATTACTATACTCGGGCCGAGGCGCAGGCGGAAATTACAAAGAACCGCCTAGATCAGCTTGAACAAGAGCGGCAGCGCGAAGCCGTCGCAAACCAGATTGCCGAGTCTCGTCTTGAAATGTCTCAAGAAGTGGATAATGTTATTAGGGACTTTCCTATGTTTGACCCTAAGTCTGAAAAATATAACGGCGATGTGGCTGATGGCGCCTTTGAGATTTTATCTGAGGCGATTGAGACGGATCCACAGACTGGGATGCAAATTGGCTGTAAGATCCCAATTTACAAGTTCTACTCCCTATTGGCAAAAGCGACAGAGTCTGCGAAGAAGCAGGGCGAGATTGCTGGACGAGAAGCCGCTCAGAAGATGATGGGCACCGTTGATACTGTTGGTAGCGGCCGCAGCCAGAATAGCTCCGATGACGACCCAATGCTTATGGGATTAAGTGCTCAAGACTATTAAAACTATAATTAGAAAGGATAACAATTATGGCAACCGAAACACCGGCGACAACATCAGATAATCGTAATACTGATTACGCCACTAAATACGCAAAAAAACTTGACCAAATCTTTAGCGAAAGGTCTTTGACAGCTGCTTATGTTTCAAAAGAAGCGGCCTTTAAGGAAGACGGCGGAGTCGCTAGCGTTTACTTTCGTACCGTCGATACATCTGACTTCCTTGGGGGTCATACAAGCTCAGCCTTTGGTAGCCCTAGTGCCGTCAAATCGGATGTTACTCGCAAGGATGTAGAACTATTCTACGAAATCAACAAAAACATCCCCAATGTCGATCTTAACGATACCGCGGGCGCACTCAAGGAAGCCGGGCAGGTTCTTGCCACCGGTATTCGTGAGCAGTATTCTCCGTTCATCGACAAGCTCAACATTGCTACCGCTATTAAAGCGGCCACTACCTACGGCGGTAAAAACGTTGTGGCCTATACGGAAGGCAAAATTAAGGCCGGCGTCGATTCGATGATCGCTACACTCAAAAATGCGCATAGCTATTCCAAAACTCAAGCATTGTTTGTTCCAGCTTCTAATGAAACGGAGCTTATGGACGCAATCGCCGACCAGTTTAATCCGGTTAAAAACGACAAGATGGTTGAAACTGGCGTTGTCGGCAAATATCGCGGGATTGACGTGGTAGTGGTTCCAGACGAGTTGTTTGTAACGATGACTCTTACCGGTACCGCACCGTATGCTCAAGCAACATTTACGGCTGCTCCTACTGTTAAGGCCGTCATCTGGGATAAACGCGTAATGAAGACTTGCCGCAAGCTCTATCAAACCTACGTCCTTACTGGTAAGGATGCAGTTACTGCAGGCTGCGACGGTCCATTGCTTCGTGGCTTGTTCCGCCCGGGTGCTTGGGTCATTGACGCTAACGGCACTAATAAGGCTGTCGCTATCCTCAAGGCTAGTGAGACTACCGGAGCTGGTAAGTAGTTATACTTGGCCAATGAAAATGCCCTAGTCATATTGACTGGGGCATTTGATTTTACTAACAGGTATGGTATAATAGAAGTGTTCAAATCTATATTATTTCAATAATTGCCAGCCTGATACAGTGCTGCAACAAATTGGCAATTGTTGATTTGGTATAGATTTGAACAATCTGCAGCACCGTATTTTGTACCTGCTGCCTATAATTAAAAAGGAGCAGAATGGATTTCTTGTATATGATCATAATCGTTGCGGTATGGGCGCTCGAATTTGTGGTAGTAAAGTATATTTACGATGCCTACGAGGAACGTAAAACTAAGGAGAAAGCAGATGGCCAGAGCCGTAAGCTACCTAAGTGGTTAAGTGAAGGTGTCGAAGGCCTAATTGCTATTCCTCTTGGCATTGGGCTATTGGCATTACCAATTTGGATGGTATCGTCGGTGACGAATCATGCGCAAGATCAGTTGCGAGACCAACAGTGGGCTAACTGTGCTAATACACAGAACACCGACGGAGATTATCTCACGAAACAACAATGCGAGTATTTTAGAGACGTAATGGGTGGCAAGTACGTTGATCTTGACACGACAATCCAATCTCCGCGCGAGTTTGATAACTAATCTCGGTCATATTGTGATATAATAAGAATAAGCAGAGCTACCTAAAAGAGCGTGGAGCGTGCGTTGAGGTAGCTATGACTTTTCAAGAACTATGTAACGCGGTGATGCTGAAGGCCACGGGCAAGGCTACCGTTTTATCGCCGGACAATGCGAAGTGGAAGAAGATTCTTGGCATCGCGAACTATTATCAAAATGCTTGGCTGAACGAGCCGGGGCAAAAATGGAACTCTCGGTACGATCGAGCCTATGAACTTGGCACAATTTCAGACACGGACACCTATGAGCTTGACGAAACGATTGACGAAATCTCGACGGCAAGAGGTGATGACGTCTATATTGGTACTGAGGACGGACGCAAGATCAAGTATAATCTTGTTGACTATGACGACTTGCAGAATCACGCCGTCGGCAATTATTGTGCCGTGATCGGCAACAGTCTTATTTTTAATCAAACGTTTGACGAACAAAGTCCTGAGTATGGTGGGACATTATACGCTCCGGTCTATTTAGGTATAGAAGAACTCACCGGCAAAGATGACGATATTGTTGTAGATGATCCGTATTGGCTAGTTACAATCTGCGCGGCAGAGTATATTCGCAACGATATTGTGAAACAAAACCAGCATGGTAATCTAATAGCGGAAGCCAATAATCTCATGACAAATATGATTCGGCGTAATCGCAGCGGCCAAGTTCGGAGGGTGCGTGGTTCGTGGCGAAACCCGGGAGGCCTTAGCTAATGATAAATCCACCTAAAGCCACGAAAGCTCCCGCTATTGAGCGGAAAGCCATACTGGACTGGAGCACTGGAACGGTTACCGACTACGATGCGAGACGCGTTGTAGATAATTCACTGGTCTCAACCTCGAATATGGTGCTTGAACAAAACGGCGTGATTCGGCCAAGGCCTGCACTCGTAGAATATGGCCCCCAGCCAGTCGGTAAGGTATTGGGGGAGATTTTCGAGTGTAAGGTGATGGATGGGATGACGCCGAGATTCTATATGGTGGCAATGATGGTGAAAGACGGCACCGCCAATGTGTACTATGCGACTGGAGAGAGTGCGAATTGGACTAAGATAGAAGGCAGAGATTATGACGCGGCATCTCCGGCGCACTTCCTTCAGGTGCGCGGCAAAGTTCTAATCCTGAATGGCGAAGCATTGAGCTTTATTGACACGACGACATGGAAAATTACCAGCTTCAAGAGCCTTAAAGACCCGCAAAAAGCGCCACTATGTACGCTTAATAACTTGTCTGGGTCAGATTTCAAGGTTTATTATGCGATTACGGCGAACTCAACCGTTGGGGAGACTGCTGGCTCTCCGGTCGCGGCACAAAGCATATCTACGCAGCGTGATTTATGGAGTGATGAGCAGAAAATCACGATCTCGTGGGAAGCGGTTGAGGGAGCTACCGGCTACAATGTGTATATGGGTGTCTCGGCAGACGGAACTGGTCAACCGGAGCTTTACATGATAGCTTCTGGACTTGATCCAACGATCACGAGCTTTACGGACGACGGCACCAAAGCTCAGATTTTGAGCCGCGGATCGTTGCCGAGCTATAATTCGACGTCTGGGCCGAAAGCAAGGCGTGGAACGGTCGTAAACGGCCGTGTATGGCTAGTTGGCGACACAGAGAACCCTTATTACGTACGGCACGGCGGCGATTACGATCACGAACTAGATTTTTCACCTGCCAATGGCGGTGGCTTTACGCCGGTCGCAAGCGGTACAAAGGAAGTGCCGATTGCCGTGATGCCATTCCGTAAGGGTAGTGGTGATAGCACGGTCGTGGTCTTGACGCAAGGATCAAACGGTAGCGGGAAAAGGTATCACCTGATTCATAATCAACTCACGTACGGATCGGAGACGATAGTTGCGTGGGAGGTTATGGAAGATAGCGGTACGGACGGCACGGACAGTCCTGATGGCGTTGTAATTCATAATAACTCGCTGTATTACCCGTCACGGGACGGTTTTAAGACGACTGGAACAATTCCGCAGCTTCAAAACGTCCTATCAACGACTCAAATTACCGCCACAATTAAAGATCAAGTTGCACTTCTCAACACAAAGAGTATGGACAAAGCGGTTGGTCTGGCATATGAAGGTAGAGTTTACTGGGCATTACCAGTCAGCGCGGACAAAAACAGCCAAGTGTGGGTGTTAGATTTGGAGCATAAGGGCGCGTGGATTCTTGCTTGGCATCTCAGCGTCGACTGGATGTGGCTTTACAACGATAATTCTGGCGAAACGCATTTTCTCATCCTGTCGAATAATAAAATCTATCAAATGAGTCGCAACTTCGCGACGCGCGATGATCGTGTGCCTTTTATGACTGAGGCAAAAAGCGGCCAAATCGAGTGGTCAAAAGATGGCCGAGATTGGGCGAGGCTGATTCAAGTCGTGTTTACTTTGTTGAGACCGCGCGGAACCATTAACTTCGACGTCAGCGGTTATACGGAAGATGGGAAAATGACGTGGCGAGAGTCGGTTACGATTACCACAAACAGTATACCGGTTGGTTTTAGCGACCTCAACCGCGGTTGGAATAAACCGCATGGATTTAGTAAGCTGGTCGGGACGCGACATAACGTCGATGACGACAGAGACACCGTAGACGTAATTGTTGAAGTGGACGAAGACGTACAATGGTTCGAATATCGCATATCTTCAACGACAAGTGGCGTCGACTACGCTATTTCGAGCGTTGTTGCTGAATATGTCGGTATCGGAATTAAAGATTTAAGTTAAAAAGGAGAGAAGAAATGGCGTCAATCACAGATAAATTATGTAAAGCAAGCGACGGAAGCGGAATCTACCCGAACGTTGCGAAGGTGGTTCAGGCACGGTCTGTTGGCGAAAAAACATTACGCTGCGATAATTTGGCTGGATGGCCGACCGACACACCGGTACATTTTTCATCATATCGGTTAAATGCCGATGGTTCTATTAACTACGAATCGCAGAGCGACTGGAAAGGCATAGTTTCGCAGGATTCGATTATTAACCTAGAGTGGCAAGCCGGCGCCGTTGATAGTGGCCACCTAGTCGATGATCAAATTGAGATGAATCTCACGATTGGCATGTGGGCAGATTTGATAAGTCTATTCCTGATGGTATTTAGCCAAGATGGGACACTTAAGCCCGGCGTAGTAACGAGTGAAGCCCTAGCAGATAACGCCGTAACCGCTGGAAAGTTGGACAACAAAACAATGATGTTCTCTGATAAAGATCTTTCGGAAGGGGCTGATATGCCAAATGGAGTAATGCTGTATGGGGTGTACAAGTAATGGCTGAGTGTTCGCATAAAGGTAGTACTTATATTGAAGTCCGGCTTGTAGTAACCGAGGATCGCAGCACGAGTGGCGTCTCAAGGCTGACCGGTAAACTACAAGCGCGCCGAACCAACGCATGGACTGGTGATACGTATCAGTATGGAGGCGCAACTAGCGCAAGAATCACAATTAACGGTGAATCAAAGACTTTTACCTCCTTGCGTGTAAACGGTGGGAAACAAAATGTTTGGCAAGATCAAGGGGAGCTAACGGTAAATGTTAGCCATACATCAGCGAAGACGGTTTATTTTAGCGAATCTGTAAGCGGAACGCAGTATTTCAACGGGTCTGCTTCTGGCTCAATCAACTGTGCGGCTTTTAGTAGTGGTAGTGGGAGCGGTGGCGGTAATACCGATCCTCCAACGCCAACTTATACTTCTCCGTCAATCTCTAGTATTTCCGGCTCGGCGTCATCTACGAGCGCGATATCGGTCACTGGTAGGGTATCAAGTTTTGGTAATGGTTCTGGATCCAGATCCCTTGTGCTTGGTGTTGTTGCCGGGTCAGCATCCAGTGTTTCCGGCGGACGACGTGAGATTTCGGTATCGGCAACAACTTCTACGCAAAGCGCGACGATAAACAACTCCACGTCACCAATCGGCGGTGGTATTACAATTCAAGCCAACGCAAAATATAAAGCGTATATTTACGCTTCTAACGGCATGAGAGACAATTATGCCCTTAGCTCTGGCGTTTGGACACCTCCACCTACAATTACGCAAATTAGTGCCAATACAAACCGCGATTCAATATCTGTTTCTTGTGGGTATTCCGCTTCTACGGCCAGCGTTGCTCAGGACATATATTACCGGACCAAGGTTGGAGACGGAAGCTACTCGGCGTGGGCGAAGGGTGGGTCTCTCCCTGCTGGAGCTAATGCCGGTTCGTTCAATATCAGCGGTGTAGATACGCGCGAAGAACTTACTATTGAAGTTCGGCTGTACTACTCCGGTTCTGGTTTGTATGGTAATTCTAAGACCATTAAGTTATCGTCTATCGGTGGGTTTTATGGAAATGTCGGCGGAAAGGCCAAGTTTATCAGTAAAAGCTATTGCCGCGACGAGCACGGCAAAGCTAGGGTTTTAATAAAGATGTATGGGCGAGACGAGCAGGGGAAGGCGCGACGGATTTTCTAGTCGTATTCGAGACGAGACCAACACTTTACAACGTAATAATAGCCCCCTTTCTGGCCAAGTTTTGAGTATTCGATTCTAAACTCTGGCGTAAGCAGGTCGATGTCTGGGCTTGCGTGTACGAAATCGCTAAACCTCAGATATTCTTCCTGCTCCTCTTTTGCGTTGCGAACGCGAACACGTTCTTCGTAGCGTACTCTTTTTGGCGCGATCGCAGATCCGTCAACTATATTAGTCTCGGTGTGGGTTGTAAGACCGCCCTCGACTTTTGTGGTTTTGATTTTTCCATATTCGATTTTGCTCATTGTTTCTCCTAATATAGAATCTTGTTAATACTACTATTTATTGGCTTTTTTACCTTAATAACTGGCGTATTGGCGCGTGCCTCAGCTTGTGATTCGGCAATTAGGGCATAAATAAGGGCTGATGATGCGTGCGATGACCAGTCATGCTCTGGCTTCGACTTTAATAGGTTATTTTTCTCATCGAACTCATAATGATAAGCCCGAGCGCACTCCAGACCACGCGCACATTTTTCGGCATCGAACCAGCAGCGAGAAAGCTTTGGCCGCGCGATAAGGTTAATATCGTCATTACCAATTTGGAAGTTCGTAGGGCGCAACACTTCAACGTTGCGGATGTCGTTTTGAGCGAAGAACTCCACGCGTGATAGGCCAGTTTGTAATTCGCGTTGTCGGGCATCGTGAGGTAGATAGTGTGTCGCGTAATTATAGCCTTTTTGACGAATAACGGCGATATAATGGGCTAGATCCTCACCGCTATTCTCGTAATAGTCAATAAACCGAATCTCCTTCATAACCCGCTGGAAGAACCAAATTGCCGTTGAATCTCCGACGCCGAGATCCCACGCCGTATAAACTCCGGTGCCTGCGTCATAAGGTACGGAACAGATGCGTCCTTCGATAGCGGCTTGGCTGAGCTGTTTACCAAATACAGAGCCGGTCTTAGAAGTGAGTGGCTCGCCTAGCCAGACGTGCGCATACATCTCTGGATTATTTTTAAGCATTTCGGCGCGCTCAAACTTCACTTCGTCGCTTAGTAAATCCTCGATTTCTTCGCTATTTACCTTACGGACGTAGGTGCGGTCGCTCGGATGAGCAACAAGCCTGTCCCAGACCGGATCATGTTCGGTAAGTCGGTTGAAAGTCCAGATAATACGGCTTCCGCTTTTGCGAATTGTCGGAATTAGAACGTCAATGGAGCTGGCTGATACCGATTCGGCTTCTTCGACCCAGCAAACATCGACACCTTCGTAGGAGCGGATGTTGTCTTCGTTGTTATACATACCCTCGAACATGAACTCGCTACCTGTAATCTTATTGCGGATGGACTCTTTCGTAACCACCCAGCTTTGCTGGAGAAAGGCATGCTTGTGGATTAAGTCGGAGAGTAGTTTATGAACGGATTTCTCGATTGACTTTTGAACTTCGCGGACGCACAGGATGCGCATTGTTTTGTTCGCCGCTTCAATAAGCAGCGATAGACCCACTTGAGTCGATTTTCCGCTAGACCGGCCGCCATAGTAAATAATATGCCGCCAGTCCTTAGATGGCTGGAATAGCTCTTTGAAAGGCTCTGGTATTTCTAAACTAGCTCTCTGACCGTCCATCTTTCTTCTCCGCATCGAATTTTACGAAGGCAATATCTATGCCGGTAATAGGTTCGCCGCCGCTTGTGATGTCGACGGTCGGTTTTTCTCCGGCCGTATCTCGAATCGCTTCAAAGGCACGGACGTCGCCGTTCTCTAAAACCTTGTCGGTGAGCTTCATCAGCATCCCGGCGCCGTGCGTAGCGTTTTCTGCGCTAATACCGGCGTCAATGAGCCGGTTTTTCAGCTCACCTTCTGGAAGCTTCGATTGTAGTAACATTTGGGCAATTCGCTGGAGTTTCAGCTCGTCTTTGTACTTTTTAGCCGATATTCGACCGCCTTTGCTAGCGATCTTCTTTCGCTCTTTCGGCGGCCGCTTAGCGAGCGACACCAGATTCGCCTTTGACTTGGGGTTCTGCTTGCGTGGGCCGCGTTTGGAAGGCTTTTTGTTTGTCATCCTTTTTCCTCCGTTATAGTTATTATTGCTTTAGGGTTTTCTCTATCTATACCGCCTAACCGGACGTTTAGCTCCTTGACGCATTTTATGGAGTCATCCTTGATTACTTCTGATCTAGTCAAAGCATCAAGTATTGAAGTGGCTTGATTGTCTAGGTCTCTGCGTTGCAGGTTTGGCTCGTAAATTACGATCGAAATCTTGCATTTTCCTATCGGTTTATCTTGTGCGAGCGTTTGAACGCTGAACTGGTTAATCATGTCGTGTTCGTTTGCCAATGCTGCCTTATTGGAAATCATCATAGGTTTTCCGGTTTTTGCGTTTCTGATGATCCGCTTTGTATTTTTCTTAGATATAACCATGCCGTAATAGGTCAACTCGATCTTCTTCATTATTCTTCCTGTCCTTTCCGCAAAATCTCGTATTTATCGCCTCTTAAAATGGCAACGGTGCCCATAAACCTTACGCCATGTGTTCCATCCGGAAAATAATTTTTATACCACATAGCGTCTCGCCATTTTAGGCGAGTGCCTTTGCGGCGAGTTTTGTGGATGGCGGTTATGTATGCTGGTGTTTCACTGCTCATCCAACTCGTTCCTCTCTGCCTTATGGCCACACCAACAGCATTGTCCAGAGGCCACAGCCATCGCCCAATTTTCCTTTTCGCACTTTGGGCAGCGCGTTAAAAAGATCCTGCCATCATCTGATAAAAATCCGTATTTGCTCATCCTTATTCCTCATTCTCAAACATTTCACCTACATCTTGCCTGAACTGCTCAACTGCTTTATTAACTTGTGCTTCTATGCGTTGCTTTTGTGTTTTGCCAAACCATTTTTCTTTGAAGTATCGTTTAGCCTTGTTATAGCACTCCACACCGCAATCACCACTCCTCCACCAATCGTGAGCCTTCAACACGCACGCTAAATCGTACAACATTTCTGATAATTCCACATCATTTAATGGGTTCATAGCGCGTGCCACCACGGCACCTTTCTTCTGTTCTTCGGCTCCAAGGTTGTAGTCAGCGTCTATATTCCAGTCAAAGATGTCTTGCGTGATCTTGTCGTGGAAGTAATTAAAATGCCCCCGCTCATTTCTCTTCCTCCGAACAATCGAAGTCGCGAGCTAGTTCGTCAATACGCATATGGTGTTGCCGACCTTCTGCGTCTTTCAAAACGATATGCTCTTCGTGGCTAGAAAAGAACGCGTAAACCTCTCCGGTCTTTTTTCGTGTGAGTTTGATTTCTTTCATATTTTTACCTCTCTCCTATTTCTCTAAATCTGCGAGAATAATCTGTTGTTTGAATACCCCAATAGCAAAATATGCTGCTTTGAAAGTTGGGCTTTTGCCGATTTCTCCAGTTTTTGCGTTGTAAAAACGTGTTCTTCGGGATGGGATGAGCAGCTGAAGCTGCGGTACGCAGCCGTCTCTCTCTCTCTCTCTCTTAGTGACACATTGATCACCGAGTCGCTTAATATATTGACTGGTAATAATAGCGCGAAGGGTTTGTCTAGCGCTAGGCACCTTTCCCAGTAACGGCGTTTGTTCGTGTATGGTGGATTTGAAATAATCACATCCCACGCTTCTGGCTCGTACGCAAAGAAATCTTGCCCGTAGTCGATATGCGAATATGTAACTTTGAACCCATTTTTTCGCAAGACTTGAACGAATTGGCTATCTTCGCGATCGAAAGGGCACCAAATTGTTTTATTTTTTAGGTGTTGTATGTGCGGCAGTAGAAGTTCTACCGTTTTCGCTGGCGTGTATTGCTCATCACCTCCGCCGCTCGTGTAATATACTTGATTGTTAGCCATTTTATTTGCTCATTACTCCTAAATACACCTTCCACTCTTTTTCGTGGGTCTTGATGGAGGCTTCGGCATCTTCTTCGTTAGCGAAATAAATGCCACCAAAAGCGTTTACTGACCACTGCACAATTTTTAGTGTTTTATCGTCAGAATCATAGTAGACGAGCGTCTTCTCTTGACTGTGATTATTCCAATCTGGCTTAAATCCTTTCGTATCATTTAGCAAAACTTCTCTAGCTAGTCGACGAGAGATATCTCTTTCTGCTTCTTCCTTAGTAAGGAGAATCAAACCTAACGAGCGCAGTCCTTCAAGATGCTCATGCCAATATGCTTTGCTAGCAACTGGACCATACGCGGTCATTTCAATTACCCAACATTCATCGCCTTCTACTAGATCTGAGGTCGTCATTGCAAGATGCCTATCGGTCTTTTCTGTAATTTTTAAATTTCTTTCAGACCAGCCAATATTTTGTTTTAGCATATCGACAAAATCGCATGCTTTCGTCAAGTCGTAAAAACGTACCTGATACATGGGACCACGCTCGTTATCCATCGTTTTAAGCCTGTCAAAACTACTAAACGGCTCCCATTTGCCTGAGTCCCCCATTACCCATAAATAATAGACGGGGCTTCCTAGGTTTTCATCGAGTTCTTTTTCTAGCCTATATTCCATTTTCTCCTCTGCGAATTTTCTTACTAAGTTTTCTATACAAACGCCCTTGCCCTTTAGAGAAAGGCGGTCGAACACATCATAGATGGTTCTTAAATTGCAGATGTCGCACGCGATCTGTTCTTTGCTAATTTGCCCGGCCATACTCTACGTCCAGTAGTTCTGGATTCTCAAAGATGTTTCCGATAATTTTTAGCTCCTCTGAATCAAAGGCCGACAATATCGCAACGTTGCGCTTTTTATCAACGATTACAAAGCTGCCATTTTCGAACCCGATTGCGCCAATAATCACAATTTTTTGGCTCATAATCTTGTAACTTGCTTTTACGATATGACCTTCGTAGATTGGCCGCTTGTTTTTATCGTTCAGGCCGGTATATGCCAGCCGACGGAATCGGCCGAAACATTGTAAGCGCATTTCGTAATCCGTCCCATACGTATTGTCTGAGATCGAAACGAAATGCTCGACGTCTTTAATAGTGGCGTACTTACACAAATCTTTGTCCCAAAACATATAGTTCGCAGGCAAAGTCGCTAATTCGTCTGCCCTCATACGCCTCCTACGAATGCTTTTAGAGCGTCGACACTCTTGCGAGGGATTTGACCATGATTAAGTTCGTAACTAGCTATTCCGCCAGTTTCAAGATTCTCGATCTGGACTTCATTAGCATCGTCTGGGGCATCCTGCGTAGCGCAGTAGATGACTCCGGCCGGCTGGACGAATTCTTTGACCTTAATAATCGTGCCGCCAGCCATTTTGAACACGACTTTATATTTTGTTTTCATATTTTTCCTTTAACTTTCGATAGATTATCATTGTAAGTGGAATAATCGCTATGCCGCCCCAGAGCAGCATCAGGTTCCACATCCCTACGAACGCCAGAACGTTCATAAGGCACACGGCCAGAGCTATTCGTTCTAGGATTTTCATTTTCCGCCTTTCGCAATGCCCGTAAGAAATACGATGACGAGGGCTAAAGTTATAATTCCTACTATGCTCAGCATTACCAGACCGACGGCACGCGCCGTTTTCTCAGCTTCGCGATCCAGCTGGTTGCTTAATGCCAAATTGGTAGGCTTAACCTTTTTCGGAGAAAAAAATAACGGCTTCCGGCCGAAGTCTTCATACGCTACGCCGCAGCTTGCGGTGACGATTTCCGGGTTGCTATGCCTATTTACTTCTCTTAATCTGTATTCGTGATACGTTTTACTCCTGCGCACTTTGCGAACAGTACCTTCGCTTACAGAGTGTCGCTTGGCAATCTTTGATACCGGCAGGCCAGCTTTAAGATCGTCTTTCATCGCTTGCCACCTGTCAATGGTAACTTTGTTGTGTATCCCCATACGGAGCTTCACTTTTTTCTCGCCCATTTTTACCTCACTTGTTTTTTAATACCTAAAGATCGCTCCAGATCAACTGCGATTTTCTGGAGCGACCTAGCAAGAAGCCAACGCTTATGCGATGTGTTGGCCGCTTGCTAGGCGAGCAGCGGAAACTTCTATACTGCGCTCGTCTAGAGACCATAGTTTCACGTTTAGCTAAACGTCCGTTGAGAGACTTTGGTCATAAGAGTTAATTGGGAGGTGCTCAGATGGTGGCACGGTCTGAACGGCCATGAGTCGGTAGCTACCAAAGATTTTTCCGTAACCTCTCATGGCGCCACCATGACCTCTACTACTCGTTTTCTGCGTTTGAAATGCTAATATCGATCTTCATTTTCTCTTTATCTATAACAACTCCTTCGGCTAAGTCCTGCATAAGCTTATTGGCCAGTTTAAGAAAATCGTTAGCAAAAATGCTGTCAATTCCTTCAATACTAATTTGTGCTTTCATTGGAATCTTCTCCTACTTAAAATATGATGTAATTTATTTTGCTTGCGCATTTATTGCGGTAAGAAGCTTTGCTATCGCGCGGGCTTTGTATGCCTGCTCCTCGACCATCTGTTTCTGGCTAGATATATCGTCTAGCATTTCACTACGTCTAACTTCGATGACGTAATGTTGTAGATTGTCTAAGACAATGCGCGGGTCGTACAGGCTGTAATAAACTACGCGAAGCTTAGGATCTACTACAAAGGATTGTTTCACTTGGTGTTGATGCTCTTCGGCCACGCTGTCTATGCCGCGGTACTCGCCTAGTCGTGGCGGGAACAAGGATTCAAACTCATCCGGTAACTCCCCTTTAGCAAATTTGTCGGCCATTATCAGATACAGATGCTCGGCGGTGTTAAGGCTCTTACACTCAATAGACCACTCCGGCTCTTCGGTATTCTCGCAGGCATCTGGACTACAGCCGAGCAAGCCATTGTCGTCCTTCCAGATCATGCCTCTGTCGTATATTGGGTTCGTGAGACCGTATTTTTCAATGGTTTTCTCGGCATTTTCCGCTTCTAGGTGTGTTCCTCGCACCATTGGCGATTCTTCTTCTACGCCATAGCTAACGTATTCTGCGACGATTTTCCAAAACTCCATAGGCTGACTACCAGTTTTACCTTTACGCAGCAGCGGTTTTACACTCTTTACGCGCGTTCCGGTAATGACTGCCTGTCGCGCTTCTAGCCACTCCGGACTATCTTTATCGAACTCTTGGATTATCATTTCACGACCTCCGCTTCTTCTGGCTCGTCAAGATGTTGTAGGCGCTCCAGTTTCTCGGCTCGTTTTTCTTGCTCTCGCGCTTGCCTGTATTGGCCATCTAGCTGCTCGGCAGCCATATAATCTTCGCTGTAATCGCCTATTCCGGTTACGCTACCTAATACTTCCGGTAGGTACGTATGAATAATTTGGCTGAGCACTCCATAGCGCAACTTACGCTTACGATTAGCTCCTTCCTTCCAGCCCAGCTTAATGTTGCCGTATTTGTCTTTTGTAAAGCCAGACAATTCGGCATCTTGAAATGTGAAGGTGTCGGTGATTTCTTCGTCTGTTTTTGGGTTGAATACCGTAGCCGTACAGGAATCTTTCGTCTCTTCGAACTTACGAATTCGCCACCCCGCGCGTCGCAATGCCGCCGGCGTAGCCTTTCCGTAAATCTGGAGTTTTCCGCCAACAAAATACAAGTCGTTTAGAGATTCCATTGTGGTCATACCCATCTCATGACCGGCCATTAGGGCCATTTGGACTTGAGACACGTTTGTAAAAGAAGCAGGTAGGCTTTTACTCTCCATCATATCTCGCGAAATCATTTTCATCTGTTCGTACGCCACCGGATCCATAACATCGGTTTTAGTGGTTCTGATCGACATTGTAAGGTCGCGCTTATCTTCATTAGATAAAACAGGTGTATTTTTGTTTTGAATCTCATTGTCGTCTTTGGCATTTTCATTATTCATAGTCTTCCTCCGTATCTTCGTTAATACTGATGCCGCACCAGTCGTCCAGTTCTTCCGCCGTCATTTTGGTAATTCGCCTTCCGATACTAGCCGCTTCTTCGGTGATATTATCTACAAAACGATCGATGGCGTCTTCAAAATCACTACGGCTCTCAAAGCTATCGCTTTCAAACCACTCCGCAAAAGCATCTTCTAAAACCTCACTTACAGAAATAGTCATTAGCACCCCCTTACAGCTAAAGCAGCCATAGTTTCTCTTTGAATATCGGCCATCGCTTCTTCTCGTGCGCTTGGCTCAAATGATTCTAGTGCTTCCGCGTGAGCGCGATCGTAGTTATCATCAAAGAATTGTTGTGCGACCTTCTGACATTTTTCATCCGGCCAGTTTTCATAATCTTCGCAGAGTATCTCTGCTAATCTATTTACGCAGTTTCCAGAACCCACCTCTTGGATTTCCTCAACGCAACTGTCATAGATAGTAGCGTAGAGGTCGTGCGCGGTGTCTTTCTTAATTCTCATTTCGTTAAAAAATCCTCCGAAAACCCTCGTCAAAAATAAACAGGAATAATACGATTCCTAATGCTAAAAGCCCGAGGTTTTCATTAAAATTGATATACGCAGCCGCTAAAAGTGCGCTGCTAACCCCCAGTAAGAAGATTGTGATTCTCTTGATTGGTGGAACTTCTGGCTCCGGCAGGATAATCACAACTTCACCATTTTTATTCTCAAGTTCATTTTTAGTATCATTTTTCATGTTCTACTCCTTTTTGTTTTGGTGCTTATCACTCCGGCGGTAAGCATAGGTGCGGAAAGGCAAAATATCAGCTTAGTAGGCAAATAAAAGCCCTCCCACGGCAAAATACCAATGCCCACCGCTGGAGCGATAAACTTTTTTGATAACAAGAGCGAAGGCGCACCCGTCTGCCCAAGCTCAAAAAACAAATACATAGCCGGCTCCATAGACGCACCATCGCTCGATTAAAACTTCAAACGATCTCCCAAATTGTTAAAATCCTTAAACTAGGGATTTTACAGTTTGGCTTTTTGATTCTATGGAGCTACTAAGATAGCTGTGTCGATTAGCAACTTAATAACCCCAATAGAACCAAAAAACCACGATTTCTCGTGGTTAGGTAAAATATCAAATAATAAATTTTGTTTGAGTTGGTATATTATAGCATACTTTTCGTGAAATGGGGTATAATAGGGTTATGGATGAGCATTTTGACGAAGATCTGAAACCGATAAAGCCGCGGCGGAGGGTGCGGTTGGCGTCGTGGCTGGTTTTGTTGCTGCTACCGATTGCGTTGATGTTGCCGAGTTTTGCGGAGAATTTGCGATTAGCGGTGGTTGGTCATGAGACGGTGTGTTGCGACCCGGAGAATCGGGCGGAGTTGGAGGAGAAAGCGGCGCGGGCGCGGGAGAATCGCGAGACAGCGGATTTGATTATGAAAGTTGGGCTGATTGGGAGTATGGCGCTGGCGGCGGTTGGGGTGCTAGGATTTTTGATGGCGGTGGTGAGGTTTTTGCCGGGGCTTTTGAAGATTGTTTTCGGGTTGGCGGTGATTTTGGCTGCGGCATATGTAATATATGGGTCGTGGCGGATGTACGATTATTATACAAATAATACTGAAGACTATTATGCGGCGGATGCGTGGTATGGATTTCGGGATTTGGAGTGGTATTTGCCGACGGAATGGGGAGTTTTGTGATATGATAGGAGTAATGGTTATAAAGAGAGGTATTTAATGCGGGCGCTACATCTGTTTTTTCAGCTACATCAGCCATATAGTTTGAAGGCGCCGGAGGGTGGCGAGCATGAGTATTTCGGGGGCGGGGCGGATTTTCGGGAGGCGAATCAGAAGTATTATCAGCCGTTTTTTGCGCTCTTGGAGCGGAATGCGCAGCGATATGTGGGGCTGAAAGTTTCCCTGTTGGTGTCGGGGAGTTGGTTGGATCAGGCGGAATTGTATGAGCCGGAGTTAGTGCGGCGTTTACAAAAATTGGTGGATTTGAAGCAGGTGGAGCTGGTCGCGGCGCCATATTATCATTCCCTGTCGGCGTTTTATGATAAGGATGAGTTTAATGAGCAGGTGGCGCTGTCGAGGCAGAAGTTTGAGGGGAAATTTAGCACGCATCTGTCGGTTTTGACGGCGCCAGGGCTGATGTATCATGACCGCTTGGCGAAGTGGGCGGAAAAGGCGGGGTTTCGCGGAGCTTTGGCTGGAGATGCGGCAGGGGTGCTGGATTTCCGGAGCGCGGGACGAGTGTATGAGGCGGCGGGGTGTGAAGATTTTCGAGTTTTGTTTGAGAATGGGCGGCTTTCGCAGGCGCTTGTCCAGGGTGAGGATTTGGTCTTAGCGACGCAGGCGGTGAAGGCGGAAGATTTTTCGGAAGTTTCGTCTTCGACTGTTTCGGAAGAGACGGAAGGTTCGAGGACGATAGGCGCGCGGAAGCGAGGGGCGACGGCGGCGGAGTTTGTGCGGGGACGAGCAGGGGTATCTCACTCGACCGAGGCTGTCTCGCGGCGATCGGTTGGGGGTGCGGGGGCTGTTGGCTCGTCTGGATTAGAGAAGAAGGTCTATTCGGCGAAAAAGCTGCAAAAAGAGCTGGATATGGCATGTTTGCGCGGGAATTTGGTTTCGTTGTGCCTAGATGCGCGGATGTTTGGCGAGCAACGTGATAAGGGGGTGGTGGCGTGTTTTGATGAGTTTTTTGCGAATTGGTTGAAGGTGCCTGGGAACAAGTTTTTGACGGCGAGTGAGGCTTTCGAGACGGAGGCTTTCAAGCCGACGGCGGAGATTTCCGTAAAATCGACGGTCCGGTCGCGGGGGATGCTAGGCGATTTGGGTATTCGGGAGAACGGCGTTGCTGGGGCGGGGCTGGCGAAGGTCGAGGAGGTACAGTTTACCTTGCCGGAAGGCTTCCGAGCGGAGACAGAGGATAAGTTGTATGATCTACGCGCGCGGGTTTTGAAGACGAAAAATGAGGATTTGAAGCACGATTTTCAGAAACTGACGACGATGGATTATGCTTTTGGCAAGTTTCGGGAGGATTTTGGGAAAGTTTTGGAAGATTTTGAGGCGCGGGTGGATGACTTGTTGCCGAAGCCGAAACAACTTCGGGCGGAGAATGCGGGGGCGGACGATGATGCGGCTAGCGGGGCTGGGGCGGCGAATTTGACGGCATCGCGGACGCCTGAGGAATTGAAAGGTGTGACGGGCGACGAAGAACCGGAACCGGAGAATGATTATACGGTGAAAGTGCACCGGATTTTGAAGAAGGCTTCGGCGGAGCAGGCGAAGCGTCAGGCGCGGCCGGAGGATTTCGAGCTAGAGAGCGGGGAGCTTGAGGAGGATCTGGAAGTTGATGATGGTTTTGATGAGTCGGGCGAAGATTTAGATGAGTTTGATGTGGTTGAAGATGTGGACGACGCGGATGAGGTGGAGATTGATGATGAAATGGACGAGGTAGTCGACATGTCGGATGCCTTTGATGAAGCGGAGGCGGAATTACAGGTGATTGCGCAACGGATGAAACGGTCGAAACAGGAGTCGGAGCGAGAATTGGAAGCGTTGATGGAGGCGGAGGTGGTTTCGGTGTCGACGACCGTGGAATTGGACGAAGACAAGAAAACGGCTGGGCGTAAGGCGAAGAATACGGCCGAGCGAGAGGCTCGGGCGGCTTCGGGGGCAAAAAAGAAGAAGACGCATCGGCGGATTGTGCTGGATTAGCTGGTTTTGGCGACAAGTTCGCGGTGTTTTGCCGTGGGTTTATAGGGTTTGTGAATTTCGGGGACTTTGCGGATTTATGTGGATACAAAAATACTGCTTCTTCAGCGGAGGCAGTATTTTAGAACTTGATTTGCGGCGCTTTTAGCGTACTTAGCATATGCTTTAGCGTTTCTTCTCTTTGACTTCGTTGCGGCCGAGGTTTTTCTTGGTCTCGGTGAAAACGACGTGTTTGCGAAGAACCGGATCGTATTTCCGGAGGCTGAGCTTGTCTGGGGTGTTCATCGTATTTTTCTTGGTGTAATACTGACGAATACCGGACTCCTCAGAAACCAAACCGACGAGCTTGCGCTTAGTATTATTTTTCTTTGCCATAATATCTTATATTTTAGCACAAGGTGTCGGGATTGTAAACAGGGAAAATTTTTGATGCGAACGGAATAGTGCGGTTTGGTACATGAGAAAGCCCGAGCGGTGACGTTCGGGCTTTTCTGGGGTGTTGTGATGCGGGATGATGAGATAGATGTGTCTGGGTTTAGTTCCAAGTATAGTCGGTAACTCTCCAATACTTGATTTCGCGATTGGCTTTACGACTTCTGCCAATTTTCATAGTTACCCAGAGCCTGGAGCCTTTTTGTGCCCAGTCGTAGAGCTCTTTGCTGTTAATCACGTCGTCCAAGTTGCTGTCGGAGACAATTCGACGTAATACTCGGCGCTATGATGGATTGGTGTCATGACTTTGCCTGTGGTTGTCCAAGTCGTGTGTGGCGGCCTATAGTTTTTGTCAGTAACCGTTGCGGGCATGGTTTCGACTTCGTAGTCATATGCGATGACGCGGTAGACCGTGTAGGACAAGAGCCAAACAAGATAACCAAGCGCACCGATAAGGAGTATGAGTAGTATCCAAACAAGGATTCCAATCACGATATCTACGTTACCAGTCGGTCCGTAAAGGGGTTGGAATGTTAGGACTTCCCACATCGTTTCTAGCATTTCGCGCATTTTCTGCACCTCTTTCTAATGAAATGTACCCTATTTAAAGCACTAAATAGCGTGTTGTATTAATATTGTAGCATAGATTGAATAAAAAGTCAATAGTGTTTTTGGTAGAATGAGGCTATGTCCGGTGGATATCGGCCGCCCTTCGATGGTTATTTGTCCGGAAACGTGTTATAATTCGGGCAAGGGTAGGCGTTCTTTGTGAGGAGGTGTTTGTGTGGTAGACGAGAGATATCGGCAGATTTGGCGGAATTACGCAACTTTTAAGAAGCAGGAGACGGTGATGCGAGCAGGTTTTGCGAGGGTGGGGGTTTATCCTGGTACGCCTGATGGGCGGACGGAGGCCCAACGGTCAGAATCGGTCGCGGAACATGTTTTAGGCACGCTTGAGTTGTTGGATGAAATCGCTATGTTCTGTCCGGAAGTGATCTCGGAAACGGAAGCTCTGCGCTGTATGCGACTTTTGCTCAAACATGAGGTGGGCGAGGTTGAAATCGGTGATATTCCGGATGATGGCCGATGCGATGGGGCAAAAAAGGATGAGAATGAGCTGCGAGTGATGATGCGTTATGCTGCGAGCTTGCCGGCGTCATATGGCGTACAGACGGTGCATGATTTTGTGGATTTCCAGAACAAAAGGTCGGCGTTGGCGCAAATGGCATACTGTATCGATAAGATTGAAGCCGTGTTGCAATGTTTGCTCTATGAACAGGAGGGGCGCAATGCGACTTGTGCGGATGAGGCGCTGGTACAGAGTCTGTCAGAGCAGGATCGGAAGTATATGCGACAGACTGGTTCGGCGCAGGTCGTGGATAATTGGAGCGCGCATTGCCTGGATTTGATCCGAGATTTTTGGTGCGCGCCGATGTTCGTGGGGATTCTGCGAGCAGCGGTTGAAGACGTGCGGGGCGAGTGGTTCCCTTGGATTGAGAAAACGTGATTGGATTATGAACACCTACCTATCTTTAAGCCCCGGGCGAGTATGTTCGGGGCTTTTTATTGCTGAGCGGAAGCCCCCGGAAGATCCTCCGGGGGCTCAGTTGATCTTGGATGGTTAGTTTGTGGAGAGGTTGCGGTTGGGAGTGATGGACATGACGCAGTCGGTCATGTTTTTGTGGGAGATGATATGGAAGGCTTCGGTGCCGTCCGGCATGAGGTAATAGACGGCTTCGTCGCGGCTGCGGTTGGGGGCGTCGTCATAGCTAATGCTCCAACCTTCCGGCAGCTGGCATTTGAACCAGCCGGCAAGTTCGCTTTCTTCAATGACGATGATGCCGAGGCTTTCAAAGAAGCTGCGGAAATTATCGTACTCTGTTCGCCAGCCGAGTTCGCTGAGCTCGAAGTCGTAGTTGCCGGGTTCGAAAGCGCTGGCGTCAAGCGGCAGGATGACGTCACTTTGGTTGGCCTGCCGGCGGGCGATGGAATTATCGATGGATACGATATCGGCGCTTTGCTCGACACGGGGTGCCGGCGTCAGGGAATTCATTGCGTCGACGTAGGCGGTATTGAAGCCGTTATAGAGGCCGATAACGTAGCCGCCGCGATAGCCAATGAAGCCGCTCAAGCCCAGACACAGGATAATGGCCAGAATGCTGATGATGCGGGATTTTTTAGACATGATAACATGCCTCCTCTCAAAGATTGAAAATCCAAGAACATGAAGTGCAAGGAAGGCTTACGTTTCATGGCTAGGACTTCCTGATACTTCCATTATAGCACAGATTATTGGAAAAGTCAATAGCGGGATGGTTTTGGTGGCTTAAAAGAAAATATTCTAGACGGATTGTCTAGAATATTTTCTGGTGCTGGAAGTAGGACTCGAACCTACGAAGGCCGAAGCCGAGAGATTTACAGTCTCTTGTCATTGCCACTAGACGATTCCAGCGTGGTTCTATTATAGCAAACCTCCTGGCTTTTGGCAAGATTTTTTGGCGGGTTTGGCGAGGATGCCAGTTTTTTTGGACTGGCGCGGGAGTAGCTTGTGTGATATAATGAGAGTGTTGCCGTGTTAGCTCAGTTAGTAGAGCAGCCGCCTTGTAAGCGGCAGGTCGTCGGGGCAGAGCCGACACACGGCTCCATGACGAGAACGCAAGCAAAGGCTTGCTTTTTTTGATGGTCTTGGTAGAGCGACGGCAAGCTGGGTGGCGTATTAGATTTTGCGGCGGGGAGAGGCGGAGCGGGCTTGGCGAGCGGGAGCCGAAGTTTGGGATTGGGCGGCGTTAGTGCGTTGCTGTGCTGCGGTCGCGGGGCGACGGCGACGAGTAGCGCTGGCTTGCTCGGAGTTGGCGGCGATTTGGTTTTCGATACGAGCGGTGGTCTCGGCGATAGCTTCGACGTCGCCGGTGAGTTCGTAGATGGCGAGGATGAGGCGGAGGGTGTTCGTGTTGTGGTCGAGCTGATAGGCTTTTTCGAGGGCTTCGATGGTGGGTTTGATCTGGCCGAGCTTCTCCTTCGCTTTTGCAAGGGCGATATAGCGGGCGGGGAGGCCGTCTTCGAGTTCGATAGCTTGCTCAAAGGCCATGGCGGCCTTCTCGTAGGCGCCAGTTTCAAGGTAAATCAGACCGACGTTGTGGAGGGAGGAGGGGTTATTATCGAGGGACTGGGCAATTTCGAAACATTCAATGGCTTCGTCGAATTTCTGTTCCTTCGCGTAGAGGATGCCGAGACGGTTGTAGGCGGCGGCGTTCTTCTCGTCGAATTTCAAGATGGTGAGGAGGGCTTTCTCGGCGCGAAGAGGCTTATGATCGCGCATGGAAGTCTGGGCTGCGCTCCAGAGTTTTTTCATTTGCATATCATAGCGGGCTGACTTCGGGGCTTCGGCGGGTTTGCGGCGGAAAATCGGATACAAAAAGACGACATAAAGAGAGAGGATAGCGATGAGCGCAATACCTAGCATATATATTATTATAGCATAGGTTGGCGGTTTGCTGGCGGTTTTATGAATTTGCGCGGGTCAGCGGAGGTCGGCGACGAGATGGAGTTTGATGTGGCCGCCTTTTTGGATGGCGTCGTGGAGTTTGAGGAAGGCGGGGAGTTTTGTAAGGAACTTGGCGTTGCCGGTTTTGAAGTAGGATTTATAGAGAAGTTCGATGGCGGCGGAGATGATGTCGAGAGCCTGTTCGCGGGGCTTCGTCTTAGCTTTGGCGAGGTCGGCAGCGATGACGGGGAGGTCACGCGGGGAGGCGGAGATGAGTTTTTTCGCCTGGTCGAGAATCTTGGCTTGAGCGGCGGGGGTTTTCGCGTTGACTTTTGGCGGGGTGTCGAGGGTGTTTTCGAGGCGGGGGAAGAAAATTTGGGCGCGGGAGAGGATGGTCGGGAGGAGGGCGCCGGGCTGTTCGGTCAAGAGGGCGAAATGGCAGAAGTCTTTCGGCTCTTCGAAAGTCTTGAGGAAGGCGTTTTGGGCGGCTTCGTTCATGGCGTCGGCAGGAGTGATGACAAAAAAGCGATCTTTCGTCTCGCGGCTGTTCGTCAGAGCGAGGAACTCGCGAATTTGCTCGACGGAAATGACGCGAGTGGCTTTCGATTCGTCGGGATAGAGGTAGAGGGTGTTTTTCGGGGACGGCAGGGAGTCATCGGGGGTTGTTGGTGGGGTTTTTGCTTTTGTGCTGGACTTTGGTTTGGCGAGGGTTTCGAGTTTCGTGTCGGGCGGGACGACGAAAATCGTGCAGCTGGTTTTGCTGGCGATTTTGGGGATGTCGGTGAGGCTGTCGAAAAACATTATGCTTCTATGATTTTTGTGAATTCTTTGGGTAAGGGGGCAGTGAAAGTTTTGCGGATGCCGTTTACGACGCCGGTGGCCGGGTCTTTTTCGGTGCCGGGGATGGTGATTTCGAGCTCGCGGGCGTGGAGGAGGAGGCGGGTCTTCGGATTAGGATCGTCGCCGTAGACGGGGTCGCCGACGATGGGGGTGCCGAGATATTTCAAGTGGACGCGGAGTTGGTGGGTGCGGCCGGTGGTGGGTTTGAGCTCGAGGAGTGAATATTTATCGTTTTGAGCGAGGGTTTTGTAATAAGTCTGGGAAGGTTTGCCGTTTTGGCTGACCTCGAAAGTGGTTGGGCGTTTCAAGTTGCGGGCGATTGGTAAATCAATCATAGCTTCGGGGAGTTTCGGATGGCCTTCGACGACGGCGTTGTAAGTTTTGTGGGTCTTGCGGTCTTGGAACTGCTTGCGGAGCATGGTCTGGGTCTCAGAGTCTTTCGCGAGAATGACGACGCCGCTGGTGTCGCGGTCAAGGCGATGAACGAGGAGACCGTAATCTTCGAGGGTGGGCTCGGGGCAATATTCGCCTTTCGCCATGCTGAGGAGGCCGGCGGGCTTGTTGATGACGAGGACGTGGTCGTCTTCGTAGATGACGGGCGGGCGCGGAGGAGTTTTTGCAGCTTCGGGAACTGTCAGGGTGATTTCTGCGGATTTCTCGAACTTAGAGTTCGGTTTGGTGGCGGCTTGACCGTCGACGGTAACATAGCCGGATTTGATGAACTTTTGGAGGCTGGCGCGGTTGTATTCGGGATGTTGCTCGACGAGGAGATGGTCGAGGCGGTATTTCTCGGGGGCTTCGTCAGCTTGTGGTAATTCGGTATCGCCGTTGATGACGCGCGAGAGGCTGGGTTTGCTGAACTTTTTGCCGGTGATGATCATTTTGTGGTTCCCTGTTTACGGTTTCTAGGTTTTTGCGAGTTGTTGCGGACTTGTTTTTGTGATTTTAGCGGAGATGGAAGGCTTTTTGGACTTGGTAGAGTTTTGCGTTCGCAACTTTGTTGGCGTAAGTTTCGCCGGCTGCGAGGAGGTCGAGGACTGCGCTATCGGGGATTTCGGCGAGTTTGGCCTGGAAAGTGGCGAGGAAAGCCGAGACACTTTCGGCGACTTTTTGTTTCAGGTCGCCATAATGAGTTTCGCCGGCCCAAGTCGAGATGACGTCTTGGAGTGGGAGGCCAGTGACGATGGCTTCGATCTGGAGGAGATTGCTGATGCCAGGTTGGTTGAACATATCAAATTGGATTTTGCCGACGCTGTCGGTCGTCGCGGACATGATTTTTTTCTTGACGGCGGTCGGGTCGTCGGAAAGCATGATTTTGCTGTTCTCGGCGGCAGCGGATTTGCTCATTTTCTTTTCGGGATTTTGGAGGTCGCGGATGCGGACGCCTTCGGAGAGGTTCATGAACTTGATTTGGTCTTTCGGCTCGGCAGGGAGGGTGAAGATTTCGCCGAAGTGGTTGTTGAAACGCTGGGCGAGGCGGCGGGTGAGTTCGAGATGCTGGAATTGGTCTTCGCCGACCGGGACGTAGACGGCGTCATAGAGAAGGATGTCTGCGGCCATGAGGACGGGGTAGTCGAAAATGCCGACGTTGACGTTGTCTTTGCCTTCGCTTTTGTCTTTGTATTGAGTCATGCGGTTCAGCTCACCCATTGAGGCGACGCAATTAAGAATCCAGCAGAGTTCGGAGTGGGCGGGGACGCGGGATTGGCGGTAGAGGTGGACGTGCGGCGTGAGCTCGAGGCCGGCGGCGAGGTAGTATTTCAGGGATTTGATGAGGTTCTGCTGTAATTCCCCGTCGACTTCGGCGATGATGGAGTGGAGGTCGGGGACGAAGATGTTGATGTGCGATTTATTGCTGTGTGAGTTTGCGAGGCGGACCATTGGTAAGAGGGCGCCGAGGAAGTTGCCGAGGGTAAATTCGCTATTGACGCGAAGACCAGTGAGGATGGTGGGGGCGGAAGTTGTTGACATGTTATTTTTCTCCATTAGTTTGTTCGTTGGTGTTGCGAATGTCGATTAAGCGTTGGCCGTTATAAGTGAAATACTCGAAGCCGGAGGTCGGGCTGCCGATAATTTCATTCGAGTAATTTGAAATTGTGCGTTTTTGACCGTTCATATCGATAATTTGATTCTTGTCGTCGGCGGTCGTGGCGATAATGCTAGGGTCTTTTAGACAATGTAGTTTACTGCCGACAGGGATGCCGAGCATGGCGAAAGTGGTTGCGCTGCGCCTGGAGAATTCGGTAACTCCATCGATGATGGTTTTGGTAAGGCTGATCAACTGGCTCATGGTAGAGACAAGCGTATTAAGGTCGCTTGGGTCGAATGGCGCGAGATACAGCTGATTATTGCGGACGACGATAGGCTTTCCGCCGATGATTTTGCCACTAAAGGTTTTCATAGCTTCGCGGATGACGGACTTATTCGGGTCGCTGGGGTTCAGCTCGTTGTCGAGGCGAACGTAGAGCGTGTTGCGGACAAAAGTGAACTCATAATGAAGGGTGGATTTCCAGCCGGGGACGAGAATTTGGCGGAAAGTGGCATTGTTCCCGTGAGTGAATAAAGAATGTTCCTTTGCAAAAGGACACTCATTCCAAGCGGCGGCAATGCGGTCCATAAGCTCGGAACGGGTGTGGTCATGGGATTCAGATGATTTTTTTGGCGCGGAGTCTTCTTTTGAAAAAAGCAAAGAGGAGGAGAGGAGGGTGCGGTCGCCGTCGTTGTGCTTGGAGATTTCGGCTAGAGAGATTTTAAAATCGGTGTGGGCGGAGAGGAACTGGACGATGCGATTTAGATCTTCGTTCGATTGGTCGACGGCGAGGATAACTTCGATATCGGCGTTACGAAGGAGCTTGTCGGCGGTTTCGGGTGGGATTTCGGCTTCTTCGAGTTTATCGAGAAGTTTGTGGTTCGTGCGGTCATTGAGCTCGTAAATCGAAAGCTCAGAGAGAGTTGAGACATAATCGACAATTTGGGCGACGATTTCGCGGCGGCTTTGCTGGTTGCGGTCGAGTTTCACTTCGACGACCACGATGTTGCCAGTATGCGAAAGCATAAGAACGTCGATTCGTCCGGAGTCAATCTTAACCTCGCGGGCAATAGAGATATACTTGTCGTCATTACTCTCGGAAAGAAGCTCGGGGTGCTCAAAAATATGCTTCTGGAGTTCGTCTTCGTTCGCGTAAGGTTTGGCTTCGAGGTGATTGCCTTCGGTATCGATGATCATGGGTATATTATAGCATAAAGAAAAGGTTGGGTGATGGGAATGTATTATGCTACGGAACAGGTATGATTATTTTTAATTCTTTGATTTGGGACTATTCTTCACCTTTATTTTGTATGATTTGCGCTTTTTCCCTCTAGAATCTGTGATTGTCGCATTTATAATATGACCTTCTTGCAAATTCGCACAATTTTTTCCTTGTATGACGGTAAGAGTTAAGATGGAGTTTGCCTTAATAGTTATCCCTTTGCTTTGCGTTGCGGTCATGGGTAAGAAGGCTTTAACCTGTTCCGTAAAGAGTTCGGCCGTATCTATTAGGATGCCTATGTGCGCCGTTTCGTCTCCTTCGATCGTTTTGTTGTGAGCTTCAACAAGAATATGAAAGAGTGTTATATCTTCTTTTCCGGTATTTCGTAGATCCAGATACAAGCTACTCAATACATCATTCTTGTCATATTGTGGACGAAACTTGAATTTGAGTTTTCCTAGGTGGGGGCCGCAGGCTGAATATAACGCAAAAATTGTTGCTCCGACTGTGCCGATTGCCGCAAAGCAGCTTGCTATGCTATTTATAACATCCAGAGTTGTTATTGACATATTGATTGTTCTTTTAGGGTTTAAAAGTTTTAATAATGCTCTAGTCGAGATTTTCTAAAAGAGAGAATTTCGCCCAGTTTTTATCGGAATAGTCGATTTCGACTGGTTCCTCTTCGCCTTTTGCGGCTTTGCGTGTGAGATGGTCTGCTTGGATTGCCCAGCCATTTTTATCTTCCGGCTTCACCAGACCGCCCCATAAATGTAAATCTCGATGGTTGCGGAGGTATTTTTGGAGGGCGTTCGCTTTTTGGCGAGCATGTTCGTTGTCTGCCGTGAAGCCGATCTTCGTATCAAAAATGCCTACCGTGCCATCTTTGAATTTTACAATGTAGTCAGGGTAGAATGCTGCGCGGTGGGTTAGGGTCTTGCTATCCATTTCGTAATATTCTATTGCAAAATATTTTTCGCCCTTATCGCCGTTTTTATACCACCATAAGACGTCTTGACAATGATCAATATAATTCTCGAACGGGATTTCGGTTGAAGTTGGGGCATTATTTTTGCGATAATAATCCACATAGACGTTGCGGATTGTCGGGATTTCCGTTGAGTTATCCGAGAATTCGTCTGTTTGTGGGATTGTAAAATCAGTTTGCGTGCTGTTACGATTGCGGCGTTCTTTCATTTCTTGCTGGTGGATTTGATTATACTGATCGATCGAGATCTCGAAGATTTGAGCAAGGATTCTCTGGTTTTCTTTTGAGCAGGCGAAAATGCGCTGGATCTTAAAATCATCAAAACCGCCACGCTCGAAGATATTCCTTAGCCCCGTATAGACTACGCTTCGCGAACGGGCGAAGTTCTTGAACGGTTGAATATTCTCGCGCAGGATTAGATTGAAGATATTCTCGACCGTCGCATCATCCATTTTGAGATTTACTACGCTACTTTTATTACCGAGAGGTATTAGGGTATCGATATTTTTTACGATTTCATCTGACAGGATTGGGGTTGTCAGTTCATTATCGTAGATTGCCAATTTCTGATCGAACTTGTCGTAGCAGGTTTTCTCGTCGTCGGTTGGATCGAGGTCGAAGGCTTGTTCCAATGCGTTTTCCAGTACGAAACGGAATGATTGGCGGAGGTCGCCGTAATCCACGCGGGTCAGGAAGATGCTGTCGGGAAGGGTTATTAGACTCGAATTGAACAGGGGGTTGATTCGGGATTGCTTGTATTTAATCAGATTTCGCATCGGGTCGGTCTCGTCCGTATCGACTTTTATGCTTTCGAGATCCGTATAGATATACGCCGTATTAAGCGTGTCGTTCAGGTAATGGGTTGCCTCGGGCATTCGCAGGACGCGTCCGAGTGTTTGGATTTTGAACGAGTCGGATTTTATATCACGGAGCATCAGCAGAACCTGCGCACGCGGACAGTCCCAGCCGAGAGCGATTGCCTGCTTGAACAATAGAACCTTCACGCGATTATCGAGATCGGTGATATTCTCTAAGTTTGTCTTTTCTTCCGAGAGCCAGACCGCCAGATTGCCGTATTCGCTCGCGATGCCTTCATCGAGCAGGTAATTCTCGATTATGTCGCGATAGCGCTGATCGAGATCGGAGAGGGTTTCCGTATCATTTGGGAGCTGGATTAGTAATAGCGGGTTGATATTTTTGCCGAGCCTTTTGTATTCGTCCGCAAGGATTTCGCGTTGCTTCAGGGCTTCTGAGATAAGGTTCTCGATTGTCGTCTTTTTTTCGTCGCTGGAGTTTGCTAGATCGTTGTTTATGATTATCTGGTTTTTAATAAGACCGCTTTCCACTACGTTCTCGTATTTCGTCTCAACTGTCGGCTTCTCTTTCGGCGTGGCAGACATTTGTAGGATTAAGGCGGGCTTTACTATTTCATCCACAAAGCGACGACTCTTTTCGCCGAAAAAGGTTTGATGACATTCATCTATAATTAGGACGATTTTACCACCCGCTTCGCGAGTTGCACGCAAGATTGTTTGGAGATTTGGTTGCTCGCCCTCGCGGACTGCCGTGTTTGTCCAGTCGCCCTTCTTCAGGTCTTTTTCGGGAGCGTCGCGATTGGCGGTCGAGTTCAGCTTCTCTCAATTCGAGAATAAGATCGTATTCGGCGCTAGAACACCGTCCGAGAGTCCATTGTCGATGTTTACGAGATTATAAACATCGTCGCGTAGCTCTTTCTTTAGCTTATCATAGCTCTGAGCATGAAGTTTTACTGGAGCGAGCCAGAGGAAGACGAAATGCTTATCTGATAGGAACATATCCTCCGCTAGGCGACGCAGGGCTTCCGTCATCATTAGGGTTTTGCCCGATCCAGTTGGGGATTTGAATATGATATTCGGATCAACCCTTGCGCCGGCGTCGATTGCCGTGAGCTGTTTGCGGATCAGATCCACTAACTCCGAGACTGCATCCTCTTGAAAATCCTTGAGATCTACCATTTTTTATTTACTCCTTCCAAACAATCTTTTATATACTTGCAGGATGCTCTCGGGGATTGGGATGGACTCCCATTCGAGCGACGTTTCAGGGATTTCGTCCGTGAAGGCTGAGGTGTCGCGGGAATAAGAGAAGATATAAAGTTTCACCAACTTTTTCTCTGCATTTAACTTTTCAATTTCCGCCCACGCCTCCGCTAGCTCGAACGGGTCGAAGATGATTGCTACGAAAGCATCATTTGATACGAAATATTTATTTATCGTTTCGGATTTCAATTCGACGTAGGCATTCTCGCGGATGCGGATCATATCGGCGGAGCGATCGACGAGTTTTTTACGAGTAGCGTCGGTGGAGCGATTTTTTTCTACGAAACCAGTCTTGAAGTAACGGAGATTGGCTGGAATACCCTCGGAATAGGTGCTACCGTCCATGCGCTTACCCGTGATGACCGTCTTAATCCGTGGATATGTGACTTCTTCGGCAATTTTATTTTCATTATTAGTGCAGAGGATAAATTGACGATGGCCGCCGTCCTCTTTGTTGAGTTCTAGAACTGCCTGACCAGTTGTGCCAGAGCCAGCGAAGAAGTCAAGGAATACTTTTGCCTGCGGCTGTATGCTGGAACATAGGTAGGTAGCTTCACTCACTGGTTTAGGGTATTCGAAACTAACGCCGATTGATGATAGCATACCATCTGCGCTATCTGCATTCTCATAAATGGACGGAACATTTTCATACATATTTTCATCCAAAAAATATTTTCTTTCGGGTTGTTTTGTTTCATCCTCTCCAAAGATAATAAGGTTATCATTTATTAATTTTGCCATTGTAGCTGGAGGATTTCTCCAGCCGCGCTCTGGAACTGGGCACGGCTTTTGTGTTACTGGATGGATGAGAGGTATAAAATAGTTTTCAGGAGCAGTCTTTTTGTTGGGCCACGCCATTGAAACGCCACGATATAAACGCCCATCGCTGTCTATATATTTATAGGCTTTTTCGCCTCCAGAAAATTTCTGCTTCGATAACCAATTCTGAAATTCTTTGTTGATTAGCGCAAGGTCGTAGGTCACATAAAAGTCGTCCTTAATTTTATTGCTATAATTAAATGGTTTAATTGCGCTAGCAACCTCCTCGGGGATCGCACGTTTGCCGATTTTTTTGAATAAAGATTGCGCTTTGGTAACCATAATTTCGGCGTTTAGCTTCTTTCTTATGCAGACTTCACCGTGTGTCAGGAAGTGCTCACGATCTTTGCAGAAGCAGAAAATAGTTTCATGCATTGAAGCAACCCCATGGGAATCGCCCTTTGGATTCTGTTTATTCCATACGATTTCGCCCATATTATTTTGCTCGCCAAATATTTCATTGAGGAGGCAAAGCATTCTGCATGATTCATGTTCGTCAATATTGACAATTATTACTCCTGTCGTTGATAACAATTTTTTGGCGAGACGTAACCTTTTGTTCATAAATGACAGCCATTTAGAATGCTTGTATGGGTCCTCTGCGTCGACATAGGAGTCATTATATTTGAGGTCATTCTTGCCTCGGTTATATGGCGGATCGATATAGATTACGTCGATCTTGCCCGCGTGGGTGTAATTCAAGACCGACAGGGCATGATAATTATCGCCTTCGATTATTAGGTTTGTTGGCTCATCTGGTACTAGATTTAGACACTTTTCCGAGACTTCTTCTACTACTGGGAGTTTCGTTTTGCAGTCGTCCGCTACCTTTTCGGGTTTGTCTTCCCAGACTAGCCCGAATTTTTTCTGTTTTTTGAGTGATTTTATTATTTCGATTAACTCCTCGCGGGAGCAATCTTCCAGCGGTTTCGACATGATATTCCTTTTCTTTTTGATTACTATTTATTATTATATCATGATCAGTTTAGATAGGATAACTGTTATATAACAGTTTTGAAGTAAAACGTAGCGTTTAGATGTACAGTGGATGGTCTAGGCGTTATCGTTCTCAACGTAAGCATTCAGATCCGAGCAGACTTTTTCAAAAGCCTTGCCGGCGATCCCGTCAATTTGGTCTTGATGAGGAAGCAATCCTTGCGATTCCTGTAGGGTTAATGGTTTGCCCTCTTTTTCGGTGGCCTCGACCCAGCGATTCCATCGTTTTAAATTTTCATGTGTGTTATCCAGAAACTCTTGGATATCCTTCTGAATATTTTGAGGTAGGCAATATGCGTATTGATGTCGTGCCGCTAATGCTTCATAGTATGAATCCGTCATTTCATCCCATAGCCGATCGTAGTCATCGTCTAGGAACGGTATGGTAAGATTTTTAGCAGTAGTCGTAAATAGATTGGTCAGTATTTTACTTATGGTATTAGCGATTTCTCGTCGTCGATTTTTTTCGGACTGCTGAATAGTCTTTTGGGACTGATAACGCGTAGCGATAAATGTAGATGCACCGCTAATTACTCCGCCGATGATAACACCTAAAAAAGCCGAAACGGCAGGAAAAACGATTCCAAACTCGTCATTGTTGCCAAACAATATTTTAAGTAGAAATTCATATAGCATATTTGGTATTGTATCATATTTTTAAGGGTTAGTTTTAGGGTTATTCCCCGTGCTCGATCCTGGTCCATTTGACGTTTTTGACGAGAAGAGCTTTTAAGGCGCAGTAGACGTAGGTGATGAGGTAGAGGGGGTTGAAGAGGATTGTGCGGAGGCGGAGGGCGGGGTCGAGGCGGAGGTGTTCGCGTTTGATGAGTTCGATGGTGATGAACATGAGGACGAAGTAGACGAGCGCAAGCGTTGCGAGGGTGGTGAGGAGGGCGATGCCGGATTGGCCGCGGGCGCAGAGTTCGATGAGACCGCCGAGGAACATAATGACGACGCCGATGAGAATCATGATGACCGGTTTGACGCCGATGGCTTCGCGGCGGAGGCTGCCGGGGTTGGCGGGGTAGGTTGCGGTGTCGAGGGTGCTGTGATGAGGGGAGGAAGCCGGGGCGGTGGTCCGAGAAGGTACGGGGCGCGAAGAGGGTTTTCGGCGGAGGGCTTGGCGCATGAGGGGGATGTATTTTCGGCGGGCGGAGAAGTAGCCTTTGATCCAGCGGGTGCGCTGGGCGACGGTTTGGCGGAAGCGGGTGGGTTGCTCATCGTAGAAGACGGCGGAGGTGTTGTAGGTAGTGGAGAAACCGTGGAGGGTGGCGTAGAGGGAGAGTTCGTAGTCTTCGGTCAGGCTGTGGAAGGGCCAGCCGCGCCATTCTTCGACGAGGCGGCCGTCGACGTAGAAGCCGGTGCCAGAGAAGATGATGTTACCGCCGCGGCGGGTGCGTTTTTGGTTGCCGATGGTGTTGATCATGGAGAAAGTGAGGGTGCTGACGGCGGCGATAACGTTTTCGTTAGCGTTTTTCGAGGAGCGATAGCCGGTGGCGAGCTGGTAGCCGGCGCGGTAGGAGGCGAAGATTTTTTCGAAATAGTCGGGAGCGAGGCGGTTGTCGGCGTCAAAGATGAAATAGGCGTCGTAGGATTTGTGCTGGGGGAGGATTTGTTTTAGGGCTTCGTCGAGGGCGTAGCCTTTGCGTTGGCGTTCGGGGCGGGTGCGGATGATGACGGAGGCGCCGTGTTTCTGACAGATCTTGACGGTCGGGTCTTGGTCTGATTCGACGATGACGAAGACGTCGCGCATGGAGAGGGGGCTCGGGGCGCTTTTGGTCGAGGTGGCGGTGGTTATGATGGTTTGTTGCTCGAGGCTTTCAAGGAGACCTTCGATGACGGCGCTTTCGTCGCGAGCGGCGATGAGGACGGCGATGCGCTCGGGGTTTTCGCGGGGCGTGAGGTTGAGCTTTTGACGACCTAAAACGCATCCGGTCGAGAGAAACCAGATAGTTCCGAGGATTACGAGGATGAAGCCGATGAGAATTGTCATTTTTGATGCCCTTTTGGTGATTTTGCTTGTGTTGTGTGATTATTATTCCCTGCTTTTATTTTCCGTCGGTGCGGACCATGTTCGGGAAGTAGCGCCTGAGATAGTCGTCGTTGAACTTGGCGTCGAGGAATTCGCCAATGGGAGTGAAAGGCTTGACTCCATGATGGCGGAGGTTTTGGCGGAGGATGGCGGTCCAGGAGATGAGCATGTTGAAAATCATGAAGACGAGCAAGAGGACGAAGAGGCGCTCGCCGAACTCGCGGGGGATGCTTTCGATGAGGTGAGAGAGGAAGGGGTAGATGATTTTGACGAGGATGAGACCGAGGACGCCCCAGAAAGCCATGATTGGGACGGTGGTGCGGCCGGCGATGTTCATGATTTGGTTGGAGTAGTCCCAGGAGGTGGTGCCGGTGAAAGTTTCTTGGAGAAAGCTGAGGCCGTATTCGACGGCGCCGCCGATGAAGGCGGAGTAGACGAAGATTTGCCAGTTTTCGAGTTTTTTGCGGAGGAGAACCCAGCACATGAGGGCCGCGCCGAAGCCGTAGATGACGTTGAAAGGCCCCCAGATGACGCCGCGGTGGGTCATCCAGACGCCGGTGCCGGTCGCGAAGTAGGTTTGGCCGTAGATGAGGAGGTCTTCGTAGATGGTGCCGAAGACGGAGCCGATCAGGAAGATGAAGAAGAGTTTTTTGAAGGAGAGGCCTTCGGCGAAAGGATGCTTTTTGGTGGTTTTGGCTGACATCGATGACTTTGCTGGTTTTGGGGATTTGGCTGGCTGGGTGTTTTTAGATGTTGTGGCAGGTTTAGGGGTTTTAACGGTTGTGTCGCGCGTTTGGATGGTTTTAGTAGTCATCTTCGTCTTCTCCGCGCATTTCGTGAAACTTTTCGAGCGCAAACTGGTCGTATTCGGTCGGGTCGATTTCTTCCCCGCTCAAGTATTTGTCAAACAGTTCTTCTTCCGGAAGTTTGGTCATAAGAATATTATAGCATAAGTAGGGTTAGGGGAGTAGGAGGTTATTTGATGACGCCGTTTTGGGCGACGATATAATCGCTGCCTAGGATGATGGGCGGATTTTGGTCGATGATTTGGAGGGCGCAATCGTCGGAGACGGCGTAAACTGGTAAGTCTGTCGATTCGGAGGCGCGGGTGACTTCGGGCTGGTCGAAATTAAAGAAGCCGTGGAGGTGGGGCAGGAATACGATTGGGACGATATTCATGTAATGGTCGGCTTCGCGTCTTTCTTTGTAGATGGCTTGCTGGATTTCTTCAGATTCTTTGTGACAGAGGGCGCAGGAACCGGCGGAGCTGCCAACCCAGACTTTTTCGGCGAGGATTTCGGGTAGGAGGTCGGCGAAGCCGGTTCTCTCGAAAACGGTCGCGAGGTAGTCGGCGTTGCCGCCGAAGCAGAAAATCATGTCGGCGAGGGCGATGCGGGATTTAATATGCTCTAGGTTGTGAGCTTGGAGGTCGATGAACTCGAGGTTGCCACCGAGGACGGAGGCGAGGCGTTCAAGCTCTTCGGCGAACCAGCGCATGTCGCCGGTCTCGGCTTTGATAGCTTCGTTAATGATGATAACGTTGATGTCTTTTCTGGGCTTGCCGGCCATTTCTTCGAGCGCGGTGATGATTGATTCGTTGGCGAGGCCGGATGAGGCGAGGAGGAGTTTCATGTAACTATTATACCAATTATCTGCGGTTTTGGGTTGACTTTTGGCGTGATGTTTAGTATACTGAGGGTAGTTTAGGCGGTTGCCGTTTTCGGTGCGTCTGGATGGTTAAAAGTTGGGGTATTAGCTCAGTTGGCTAGAGCGCTTCAATGGCATTGAAGAGGTCATGAGTTCGAGTCTCATATACTCCACCATGGAATGATTAAATATCTCTCGCAAGGTAGTTGCGGAGATATTTTTTGTTGCGAAAAATGGTGAGTGGAGTTTATTGTCGAGGAGTGTAGGAGATCGGGCACCGCAAGGGCAGCGAACGGAGTAGCCGTTCTGCCGATTGTTGTTGGACGGGTTGATGTTGCTGGTGCCGTTGAAGTTGAGGTTGTAGGCCTGGGTGCCATTAGAGTTCGGGGTAGACGACCAATAGCGGCCGTTGTCGCCGGCGTTGGCGAACAGATTGGTATTCTGGTTGACGTTGCCGCCCCTTGAGGTCAGCGTGGTCGCCCACCAGAGAAGAATATCATCTGCTACTTGACGCCGGAGACTTGGTGTTGGCTGCGTAAGCGAGCCAAAGAAGACGCTTGAGAAGGTTCCTTGCCGTGGCGAAGAACTGAAACTTATCTGTGAACTTTTTTGTGAGTTCGCGAGAGGTCTTCACGATCTCCATGATTGAGAATGTGGCCGGGCTGGAGATGTGAAGCTCGGAGCGCGGCGGGATTCCCGTAGGGGTTTATGCCTACGGTTTTATTATAGCATTTTGGAGTGAAGGGCGGTCTGGTTTGGCGGGATGGCGAAAACTCTGATCTGTGGGGGTAGTCTGGGTTCGCGAGATAATGGAAACTTCGCTCCAGGCGCCGCTCCGCCAGATAAGTCCAATGCTAGAGAAGTCGTGTGGGGTTCGGGAACTCCACGGGTGACTGCTTGGGCTTCTAGTAAGTTTTACGATATCGGTTTTGTAAAAAAGGAATAGGTAGGTGCTATATCGTTCCCTGTTTGGGCGGGAGCTGTGAACTTATTTGACGGTTGCGGAGGCTGGGGCGAAGTTGGAGCGTGAGATAGGGACCGGGGTGTTTAGCGGGCGACGCAACGGACAGAACGACCGACGCCGCGATAGCTGCTGGTGGAGGGGCTAATGCTGGTCAATCCGCTGAAGTCGAGATTGTAGGCACTGTCGGCGTCTGAGTAAGCGGTAGAAGACCAGTAGTTGCCATAGTCTCCGGCGATGCCGCCGCCGGTACCGGCAGTTGCGGTGTTGTATTGATAGTGGTTTCCGACGAGGTAATGGGCGTCGTATTGATTGCCAACGACGGTTTGCTTACCGTTTTTGATGTAGAAGTCTGGGTCGGAAGAGGCAGTTTTGCCAACGACTGAAGTAAACTCTGCGGGGCAGTCAGCAAAACTATTTTTCTGGTGCCCGCAATCTGAGGGCGTTTCGGGGTTTGTAATGACGTAGTCGCCGAGGCTCCAGGAGCGAGTGGAGATGGATGGGCTACTGATAGTGCTGGCGGTGACAGACGAGGCGGTGGCGACTGGGAGATACGCGGTCGCGGCGACATTATAGTCGGATCCGGCTGGGCTAGGCCAGGATGTGCCGAGATCGAGGTCGAGGTTCTGGGTCATCCAGCATTTCTCATCTGGAAGTTTGGCAACCCAGTAAAGTTTTCCGTCGCGAGTATCTTTGAGTTGTTTGGTTTCGTTCAGGACGCTATCTTGGCAGATTTTGCTGGTCATTTCTTGCATGGTAGAGATATCGGTGAGGGTGGTTTTTAGCGGGCTGGAGACCACGGAGAGGGTGATGGCGTTTTGGTAAGTATCGGCGGGGATGTCGCCGGCAATATTGGTGACGAAACTAAGGATGAGGGTTTTGCTTTCGGAGTAGATTTTGTGGCTGGGGTTCTGGTAGATGACATTGCCCTGGCCAGCGGCGACGGCTTGATATTGGGCGGTTTCGGGGATGGAAGTTCCCACTCCAGCGTAATAGCCCCAAGTGTTGACGGGGAGATTCTGGAAAGTGGAGGTGCCGGAGACGCCAGGAACTGTGTGTTTATTGTCTTTCCCGACGAGGTTGCTACTATTACTGCCGAGGTAGACGCTATATCCGCTGGAATTCGAGACGTCGATGTTGGCGATGACGTTAGTTTGTGCTTTGGCGCCGGTGCTGGCGTTCGGGGTGATTGATCCCGAGCCGGAGGCGGGCGCAAAGGATAGGTTCACAGTAGAAGGGGTTTCTCCGACGCTAAGTTTTGAGTCTTGGCCTGCGTCTATGGCATGAGCTTTGTCGGGAGTTGCGGCGATTGGTCTGACGAGGAAGAGTGTCAGAGCGAGCAGCCCGAGGCAACTTATCTTTCCGACGGTATTAAAGTTTGTATGGCGTTTTAGCATCACGGCCCTCCTTTTAGGTTTGATAGCTCGGGCGGCGCTGCTTGTACTTTGCGTTTCGACTGTTGGAATTGCACATACAAAAATGGCACCGCGACGAGGTGTTCAAGCCTATCACCGGTGCCGATGTTTGGAAACATTAGCAACTGGCAGTCGTGGTGCCATCATTTTGCTAATAAATCCGAGATTGTATTAAAAACAACCGGTGATAAACTTGAACAACTCTATTGTATCGAGTTATTATGCTTTTGGCAAGACTGGATTTTTGATGAAATTGATTTTGTCGTGGTGATGAATACGAAAGTAGGAGATCGGGCACAAATAGGTGCAGCGAACGGAGAAGCCGTTGTACCGATTGTTGTTGTTGGACGGGTTGATGTTGCTGGTGCCGTTGAAGTTGAGGTTGTAGGCGTTGCTGCTGCCGTTAGGAGTAGACGACCAGTAGTAGCCGTTGTTGCCGGCGTTGGCGAACAGGTCGCTATCCTGATAGACGAGGCCGCCCCTACAGAGAGGATTCGTCGTATTTAGCCAGAAGCCGCTTTTTGTGGCAGATAACCGTGATTATGCGCCAAGTCTAGCCTGAGGTTTGATGATTGCCCAGGGGGCTTCGCGATCTCCTTTTTGAGAAAGTGGCCGCGCCGGAGCGATAGCTCGGGCTTGGCATTGTTCCCATAGGGGTTTATACCTACAGTTTTATTATAGCATTGTGGGGGAGGTAGTATTTGCGATAATCTTTGGGGACTTGGAGAGACGACCATTTTTTGAAAAATGGTCGTGGATTTTTGCTAGTTCACCTCTGTTAGGATATAAAAATAGACGACCAAATTTTTATTTTTGGTCTCGATTGTTAGGGGCGCGAGGGGTCGTCAAAGATTTCTTCTTTTCGCTCGATGAAATCAATGCATTCTTGGAGCTCGACGATTTCCTGGCGGAATTGGTGTTTTCGGGTGTTTAAGAAAGCCTTGCTGGCTGGACTATGGCCGAGCGAGAGAAGCTTCTTAATTTCGGCGGTGCTGAATTTGTGGGTTTTCATGAAAAGAATATCGCTGATCTGGTCGAGTTGGCCGGGCGTGAAGAGGCGGAAGCCGTTTCTAGTATGGCGGGTGCCGGCCATGAGGCGTGAATAGGCGCGGACGCGGCGGGGAGTGATGCGGAGGAGCGTGGCGACTTGGCGGGTTGTGTAGAGCTGGGGAGTCTGGTTCTGGCCGGATTCAGCGTTTATGGGATTGGGGCTATTGACGTTGGCAGGGCTAGTATTATTATTGGTCATAATTCGACTCCTATGGTCGGCTCGGAGGGGCAGGCGGTTAAAATGTTTTTGATGGCGTCATGCTCGGCTTGGGTGACCCAGAGGTGGTATTTGTACTTGACGCTGACTTGGCGGGCGACGTATTGGCAGCGGAAGGATTTGTTGGCGGGGAGCCAGGTGGCGGCGTCGCCGTCGGATTTTTGCTGGTTGGCGCTTGAATCGGCGGCGATGAGGTTCAGGGGGTCGGTCGCGAGCTGATAGCGTTCGTCTTTCGAGATTGCCTGAGCGCCTTTTTGCCAGGCGTCGGAGAGGGCGACGATGTGGTCGATTTGGAGGCCTTTGGTGAGCTGGGATTTTTCGGTGAAGGTGAGGGTTTGGCCGGTGTAGGGTTCGACGAACGTGCCGGCGAGGACGGTGCAGTTGTCGTCGGCGAGGGTGGCGGAGTCGCCAAGCTCGCGTTTGAGGATGATTTGGCGGAGACTGCAGCCGGAGATTTTCGGCCAGTCGGAGTAGAATTCGTCTCGCGAGTAGCCGGTTTTCGGGGCGCGGCCTTTGACGGCGAGTTGTTCGAGGACGTCGAGGGCGAGGGGCGCATTTGAAGAGGAGGGGTTGGCTGGGGCGGTATTGTCGGGAGGGTTGCTAATTGAGGGCGTTTCTTCGGCGCTGGCGTTATGATCAGGGGCGGTTGCGCTGACCGGGTCGTCGGCGGGTTCGTAGCTACCGGGATTGGCGAAAATGAAGCCAAGGGTGACGGCGGTAAGAGCGGCGACGCTGGCGATGCGGCGGGAGCGATAAGAGGCGCGGCGGGATTTCGGGGTGGGCGCAGAGGCGGCGCGAGGAGAAGAATTGGTCATAGATATATGATACTATGGTTCGCGGGGTGGGGCAAGCTCGGGCGCGGCATTATGGGCTGATAATGTTGTAAAAAGTATGACATTATGGTTCGACGAAGCCTTCAAGGAGTTGGGTGCGGAGAGCGTCAGAAGTGGGGATGCCGGTGAAGAGGGTGGTGATATGGCGGTGGGATTTGATGGCGTTCCTGGTCTGTTCGGCGTAGAGGGTTGGGTCGGCGCCGAGGTCGACGAGGGCGGGGAGGTCGTGGTCGATTTCGAACTTGTAGGTGCCAGGCTCGTCGCCGATAATGCTCTGATAAGTGCTGCCGTGGGGGAGCCAGTCGTTCAGGGTGATGGTGCCAGCGGCGGCGATGAGGATGAAGTCGCGGGTGGTGAGGACGGAACCGAGGGATTCGTTGTAGAAGATGCTGAGGCGGAGCTCGGCGTCGCCGTGTTCGCGGAGGAGGTTGGCGATGCTGCTTAAGTTATTTGTGACAAGTTCTTCGTCGGAGTTCGCAGGGAGCAGGAGGACGAGCTCGCTGGGGAGTTGCCCTTCGTCAGATTTGGCGGTTTTACCGGAGTTAGTGCTGGGGCGGAAGTCGCGGAAGAGGTATTTCGCGCCGGTCGAGGGCGGGAAATAGCGGTTAATAAGGGCGTCGGAGGTGGTGCCGAAATAGAAAGCTTTGCCGGTGATGACACCTTCGGATTTGGCGTCGTCGGGAGTTTCGATTGGGCCGGAGACGGAGTAGACTTCGTGGGAGTTATTACACTCGAAGAGGCCGGAGTTCGGGTCGGTGATGCTCATGAAGACGATGGAATAGGACTGGTTCTGGCAGATAGCGAAGACGAGGTCGGAGAGTTCGGGCGGGACGTCGCCGAGGCGGGCGGCTTTTTGGGCGGCGGCGAGGCGCTCAATTGCGGCATAGTCGATTGGCTCGGGCGGTTCTTCGTAGAAAGCGAAGAAACTGAGGATGGTTTCTAACCCAGAGAGAACCATGCTGGCGACGAGGAAGACTTGAAGCGCCATGTAGCCGAGGCGGGACGGAAGGACGTTTTTCTGGACGCAGAGGCTGAAAAATGGCGTGAGCAGGACGATGAGTGGGACGAGGATAGTGAGGACTTGAGCGGGGAGTTCGAGCATGATGCCGAGCCAGATAATGAGGCTTAGAAGGAGGAGACCGAAGGCGTAGACGAGGGTGCGGTGGCGGACTTTGGCGGAGAAGGGCTGGACGTTGGTGAAGGGGTTGTTCGTGGTTTCGCGGAGGTTTTGGAGGGTTTTGAAGAGTTGCGGGATGAGGAGAAGGTTGAAGAGAATCAAAAAACCGAGGGCGATCTTGCCAGAGGTCGGGGCGTAGACGGTGCGGACCCATTCGGCGTCCTGGAAAATGGCCACGAGGGCGAGCTGGACGGGGCCGGCGGCAAGAGCGGCGAGGCTGCCTAGGAAGAAGAGGGCGCGGGCGAGACGGAGTTGGACGTTCTTGGGTTTTCGGGCGCGGGCGATTTCTTCGATGAGATGAGTTGGCCAGACGAGGCCCTCGTCGGGAATGGGGTTGGGATTTTCGGCGGTCGCGTCAGCGGGAGTGGTGTCCCAGGTCAAGGCAGCGGCGGTCGCGCTGGGGTTTTTGCGCTGTTTCAGGCGGGCGGCGAGGCGCTGTTGTTGCTGAATCTGGGCCTTGCGGTTTTTTTCGGCGGCCAAACGGCCAGACGCAGCTTCGGCGCTGCGATTGTTGCCATTGCCAAAGGTGGCGCCAATGTCGACGCCGGCGTTGATACTCATGCCAAAAGCTGAGCTGGCATTTCCGCTGCCGCTCGGCACGAGTCGGTTCCCCACCTGATTACCTTCCATAATATTACTATTGTAGCATAAGTTGTTTGGTTTGTGGGGAGAATTATGAGTGAAGTTTTTGGTTGGTATTGACTTTTTGCGCAATGTTTGCTATAATGGAAGTATATTCCGATGCGGGCAATTCAAACGGAGCAATACCAAAGAAGAACCCGCTTTTTTGATTATTTCTTGTATTCGATTTTGCGCTTGACGCCGGGATTATCCAGAAAATCAACGTATTTTGGCGTGAACGGGCGATAAAGGCTGGAGGTGGAGTGGCGGTTGGGCGATAGCATCTTGCAAAAACGTGAATTTTTGATGAGGTATCGCACCATTTTATAGTAATCTCCGTCGCCGGAAACAAGTACGATGTTATCAAAATCTTCTTTGTCAGCGATTTTGGCCATAATAGAGAAGACTATGTCCGTGTCTACATTGCCTTTCTTTTTGCCGATCATGGATTGATTGTGTTCGCGAAATATTAGAATAAAGCCAGCTTCTTGGATCAGCTCATATAAATCTTGGTTATTGTCGTCGATGGCGCCGAGAAAATAGTAAGCGGTTTTAACATGATACTGTTCTCTGAGGTAGATGCGGAACTTCTTTAAGTCGACCGTCCAATTATTGGCCTTGGTGTTCATATATAAGTTTTGCCCGTCGATAAAGGCTTGATTGCGAGGTTCGGGGGTGTTATTTTTCACTTTTATTCCTAGTTTCAGGTTTTAGTATAGTTTTTATTGTAGCATACTATGTTATAATATAATAAATAATTCTTGGGAGTTTTGATAAAAATGCTGAAAGTTGGGATTGTGGGGTTGCCGAATGTGGGGAAATCGACGCTGTTTAATGCGCTGACAAATGCCGGGGCGCTGGCGGCGAATTATCCGTTTGCGACGATTGAGCCGAACGTGGGGATTGTGCCGGTGCCGGACGAGCGGTTGGAAGTGCTCGCGAAAATGTATGACACCGAGAAAGTCGTGCCGGCGACGGTGGAGTTTGTGGATATTGCGGGGCTGGTCGAGGGGGCGTCGAAGGGCGAGGGGCTCGGGAATAAGTTCTTGGCGCACGTCAGGGAGTGTGAGGTGATTTGCCATGTGGTGCGGGTGTTTGACGATCCGGACGTGACGCACGTCGCGAATTCGGTCGACCCGAAGCGGGATATTGAGGTGATTCAGACGGAACTGGAGCTCGCCGACCTCGAGACGCGCGAAAAAGTTGAGGCGAAGCGGAAGAAAAATGCTGCGAAGGGCGCGGAGGAGATAATTCCCTATTTGACCGAGAAGCCGGTGATTTATATGTTTAATGTGGACGAGAAAGAGCTGGCGGATAAAGACTTGAGGGCGCGGCTTGCGGAGAGCGTGGCGCCGTCGCAGGCGATTTTCGTGAATGCGAAGCTGGAGGCGGAGATGTCGGGGATGACGCTTGCCGAGCGGAAGGAGTTTTTGGCGGAGTATGGGGTCGAGGAGGACGCGCTGAGCGAGCTGATTCGGGCGGCGTATAGGACGCTGGGGTTGCAGAGTTTCCTGACGGCTGGCAAGAAGGAGGTTCGGGCCTGGACGATTAAACAAGGTGCAACGGCGCCGGAGGCGGCGGGGGCGATTCACACGGATTTCCAGCGCGGGTTTATCGCGGCGGAAGTGATGAAATATGATGATTTGGTCGCGCTGGGGAGCGAGCAGGCGGTGAAGGCGGCCGGGAAACTGCGGACTGAGGGGAAGGGGTATGTGATGGAGGAGGGAGATATTGTCGAGTTTCGGTTCAACGTTTAGGGAAAACCGAAAAGTCACACGCTAGTCTAGACAAGGGGAAAGCCCCGAAGCGAATGGGCCTCGGGGCTTTTGCGTTGCCGCGAATGAGCGGCGGGTATGCTGTTTTTGGAGAAGTGAGGCTTATGCCTCGCGGATGCCCAGGAGGTTGAGCCACATCGCAGTCTGATGGTTGGCCTTGAGGCCGCGGAGGTTGAGCCAGATCTGGTCGTGCTCCCACAGCTCGTTCAGGGACTGCTGGAGCTCAGCCAGGATGTCGGTGGCGAAGAACATGTCCTGCCACTCCTCGGCGCCGCTGAAGGCGATGCGGATTTCTCCGGACGTGGGGTCGATCTTGCCCTCTTCGGTGGAGACCAGGATTTCGTAGGGGACGCGGATGGCGCCCTTGTAGCTGGTCAGCCCGTGCTCGCGGAGGAACTCGGCGGTGCCCTTCGGCATCTGCTCGATGTACTCCAGGCCGGCAATCTTGGTGAGGGCGGCGTCCGCATAGGGGATTTCCTGACCCTCAGGCTGGTCTTTCAGAACAGGGGTGATGCGGTCCAGGAAGGTGCCCACGCCGTCCAGGCCGGTGGCGGCCAGGTCGCCGAAGCGCTTCAGCATAGCCATCTTGACCTCGGCGTAGTTGCCGCCGCCCCGGTTGCTCTGGACGTCCAGCAGGAAGTAGGGGTGGTCCTCGCCGTTGCACTGCATCTCGATAATGGCGCGCCAGCCGTCGGCGACGGAGGCGTCGTAGGCGCAGACCAGACGCTCGATGTTGCGGAGCATGACGGTAGAGAGCTTGGAGTTGTTTTCGATGTGGATGTTCAGAGGGATCATGATGGAATCTCCTTCAAAATAATCTCTACGGCTTTAATGTCGTAACGACGCCGCAGGATAAAAGCCGGCTTTTTGAAGTAGACTTGTATCCTGGGCGTGAGTGGATTATTTAATTGAAAACAGCATATTAAGGTGCTTATACTTCTATTGTAGCACGGGCGAGTGAAAAAGTCAATAGTTAGGACATTTTTGACGAGGGGTTGGGTATTTTAGGGCTTTGTTTAGAGTATTGTTCAGGGTGTTTTAGGGCATGAAAAGGCCCCGGCGTCGGGCCGGGGCGCTTTTCTCTCGATTTGACGGATACGCGTGGCGTTTGACCTTGCTAAGCAGGAACCCGGTGATTTACTGGGCGTAGGGCGGCGGGACAGGGCCGGGGTTCGGGTTGTGGAAGCAGGGGAAGGCGTCCAGGTGCTGGAGGAAATCGAAGAATCCGCCGGCATGAGGACTGGTCTGGTCGGGGTTGGTCGCAGTCAGGGTCTTGGCCAAGGCGTAGAGTTCCTGGATGTCGCCGCCGGTGGTGTCGTGGAGCTCGTCCGGGGAAATCAGGCATTGTAGGGCTTCGATGACGTGCGCGCGGGCGGCCGGAATCAGGATGCTCTGGAGGTAGGCGCGACGGGTGGAATAGTTACAGTCGGGGTCGTTCCAGGGGATTTCGACCATGCGGGTTATTCCCTGGCAGACGCGCGGCTTGGCTCCGGGGAGCGGGTGGTTGTCGCCGTCCTGGGTGAGGTAGGCCTCGATGCTTTCCATCGGGAAGAGCTGGTCGAAACTGCGACCGGTCGGCTGTTGCTCGGTGCAGGTCAGAAGCTCGGTGGCCAGCTTCGCGATGTCGCGGTTTTTGAAAAGGAACTCCTGGAGCGTGCCCGGGTCTTTGAAACCGTTTTTGCCGGCCAACATCAACAGAGTGGTGATGTGGCGGCGGCCTTCCGGGGCGGAAACTACTCCGGCGGGATCGGCGGGGATGATGCGGGCGCGACAGCAGGTATTCGGCAGCCATTGCGGCTGCGGAGACTGGGGCTGAGGCTTGTCGGAGAGAATCCGATACAGCTCGCAGAGCATCTGGACGCGGGCGGGCGTAGCCTGGCTGACTTCGCTGGGAGTGAAAACGCTGCTGAGAGCGTCGGAGACGCGCTGGCAGGATTCACGGATCAGCACCCACTCGACGTAATCGCGGCGGGCAGTGCTGCAGCAGCCGGGGTCGGTCGGTGACAGCTCGATGATTTCCATCTGGCCGTTTCTGACTCGGACCTCGACGCTGGGTAGCGGGTTGCCGTCCTCGTCGCGGAAGCTCTCCACGCTTTCTAAAAAGAAGTAGCTGCTGAAGCGGTTCTTCCAGGGCTGCGGGCTGACACAGGTCAGGATGCCGGTCAGGTCGTCGCTAATCTCGCTGCTCTGAGTGAGGAAGGCGCGGAGTTCGTCGGTCGACTGGAGGTCGGCGGTTTTGCCGGCCAGTTTCCGCAGGAGGCGGAGGCGCTGGTGGCACTGCTCGGTGTTCAGAGCGTCGGTCTCGGCGCTGCTCGGCTGAGTGCTGTCCGGTGCGGCCTGGACGCCGTCGGTCTGATACTGGGTCGGGATGTGGGTGTCGCGGGGATCATGGACGTTCATGGGATACCTCTTTCTCGCGCAAAGCGCATGTATTTGGACGCAGATATGCTGCGGTTCCAGCGGGTTTTGAGGGTTGCGGTTGGGTTATGAATCGAGAGTGATAAACAACAAGAACCTCTGTCTGTGCTAGTATTTTAGCTAGTTTTAGGTCTTTTTAGATTTTTTGACAGAGGTCTCTACTTCTATTTTATCACAGGTAGCCGAAAAAGTCAAGCGGATTGAGGGATGGATGACCGAATCTTTATTTGATGCTGTCTGTAAAGCCTTTGATATCGTTATCGGATGGGCGCGAACTAAACCTTCTGCCAGTCTGCCAGTTGCCGCCGTTCGCCATTTTTTCTAATAGTTCCCCGCTTTGTCCTAGCCCAGAAGAAGTAGAAGTCGCGAACGGGATTACGGTCTTACCGGAAAAGTCATTATCTTTCACGAAGTTGTTTACCGGCCAAGCCGCAATCGCCCACCAAATCGGGTAGCCGATTAAAACAGTGTCATATGAGGCCCAGTTTGCTGGAGTGGTTTCTACTAGCGCAATATCACGCAGACTTTCGTTTTCGTGCTCGCGATTGACGCGCGAGCCGTCCGCCGTCCAGTCTAAATCTTCACTCGTATAAACTTCTTGCGGCACGATCTCAAAAGTATCTGCGCCGAGATTGGCTGCGATTTTCTTCGCGACAGTCTCGGTATTGCCACTCGCTGAATAATAAGCGACTAGGATTTTGCCGTCCGCCTTGCTAGTTGTATTATTTTCCACTTGAGTATTTCCTCCATCACCGTTATTATTGTTATTATTTTCGTTCTCGGAATTATGATTATGCAAGAAGAATGCGCCGAGTCCGAGTATCACAACTACAACTACTGCGCCAATAATTCCACCGATTAACTTTTTGTTCATTTTTACTCCTTACCAACTTTTCTTATCTTTGCGACAGTCTTGGTTTTCGCGACGTTCTTTTACAATTTGGTCAAACCATTCCACCATTTTTGGATCTTGATGGTTGAAGAACAGGCTACTTGTGGTATCTAGTTCTTTAATTTCCGTCATGTCCTTTTCTGACAATTCAAAATCAAAAACATCAAAGTTTTCCGCCATGCGTTCTTTGTGGGTGGATTTGCAATTTACAATTACTCCGCGTTGAATCAACCAGCGCAAAATCACTTGTGCCGGGGTTTTACCATACTGCTCGCCAATTTTCTGTAAAGTCTTATTCTCAAACATGCCACTTCGGCCTTCACCAAACGGCGCCCATGATTCCATTTTTACACCGTATTTCTCCATGTTTTCTTGTGCGGCGAACTGTGCATTGAGTGGATTTACTTCCACTTGATTAACCGCTGGAATAACCTCGCGTTCAAATAGGCAAATATCGGCCAAGCGGTCGGGGTAGAAGTTGGATACACCAATGGCGCGAATTTTACCTTCGCTATATAATTCTTCTAGCGCCCTATATGCTCCATAATAATCCGCGAACGGCTGATGTAATAAGACTAAGTCAATATAATCACTTTGTAATTTTTCTAAAGATTCGGCGACCGACTTTTTGCACTTTTCGTAACCGTAATTATCAATCCAAATTTTAGTGGTAATGAATAGTTCTTTGCGGTCAATACCGCATTCCGAAATCGCTTCGCCGACTTCGGCTTCATTAAAATAACTCTGCGCCGTATCAATTCCACGATAGCCAACTTCCAATGCGTCTAATACACAGCGTTTGGTTTCTTCTTTAGGAATTTGATAAACTCCGAAGCCGAGTATCGGCATCTCTACACCGTTGTTTAGTTTTATATATTTCATTAATTTTCTCCCTTATTTAAAATCCTAGATTTCTTAACCAATCTAGAGTCTGAGCCTTGCCGTTTTCAGTGCGCGCCGTAGAACCAGTAAGCGCTAGACCATCTCTCACTTCAGCACCGGATAGTATCCCCTGAATCTTTTGATAAGTACCGCTACTTCCCGAACCTTCATGCGTATTAAACGGAATTACGGTTTTGTCGGAAAAGTCGTGTTTTTCTAGGAAGCTATAAACAATCATCGGCATATCTCCCCACCAAATTGGGTAGCCCAAGAAGATTGTGTCGTAATCACTAATATCAATATCGCCTTGATATTCTGGGCGCGCATTACTATTGCGCTCTTCGGTGGCGATATCAACGGTTTCTTGGTAGTTGTTGGGATAAGGTTTAACCGGCACAATTTCAAACTTGTCTGCGCCAGTATATTCGGCAATATACTCTGCCATCATTGCCGTATTGCCGACTGAGATTTCTCCCACCCCGTAATTTTCACCAGTGCGCGAAAAATAAACGACTAGAGTTTTATTATTATTCATATTATTTTCTCCATTATTGATCGCACTTTGGTTGTTGCTTGCGGTTTCAGTATCTGTAGTTTTATCATCATTCGTGTTATTCAGTAATACTGCGATCGCACCAACTGCTCCTACGATTACTACCGCAATGATACTAATAATCAGTTTTTTCATTTTAGTTTCCATCCGTAAAATCAGTTGAAGCTGCTAACTCGGCTTGCGTCTTATAATCAGCTACGCGTTCTTCCAAACGCTCAATAGTAGCCTTTAGGGCTTGGGATCCTAATACTATGCGCAGAGGTGCTGGATTTTGGTTAGCTGACTCAATAATCCGACTAGCCATTTTAGCCGGATCGCCCGGCGCTAAACCTTTGCTCTTATCTAGCATATTGAGAAAATCATGTACATGCTCATATTCCGGCATCAGATTAGCTACATGTGCCGAACTATAACGAAACTCAGTGCGCGCTCCACCTGGTTCTACAATAGTGACACCAATATTATATTTCGCAACTTCTTGTGCAAGTGATTCGCAAAAGCCTTCAATACCAAACTTCGTTGCGTGATATAAACTATTTGATGGATAAGCGACCTGTCCGCCATAAGATGAAATCTGAATAATCCTACCGCCACCTTGCTCACGCATATATGGCAAAACCGCCTTGATAAATGCGATAGAGCCTGTCAGGTTAGTGGCAATAATCTTTTCTGCTTCAGGCATAGAAAGTTCTTCAGCAGCACCAAATAGCCCGTAGCCAGCATTAGAAATCGCTACATCTATACGGCCATATTTCTTAGCAGTAGCATCAACAATCGCTTTGGTGCGATTAATGTCCGTGACATCTAAAATTGGCGCTTCAAAATTGTTATTTGCGAGAAAATCGCCAATTTTTTCACGGTCGGATTCTTTTAGAATCGTGCCAATTACTCGTTCGCCTTTTGCGAGCAATTGTTTCGTTAGTTCGTAGCCAAAGCCCGAAGAAACTCCTGTGATTATCCAAGTACGCATTAACTTAAACTCCTTTCTAAATTATTCCCGTGGTTGTAATTTACCATAAAAGTAGGATGCAGTTGCGCCACCATCAATCATGAAATCGCTACCTGTGATAAAAGTGCCACTCTCATTCATAATCAATTCGGCAACATTTGCCACTTCATCAGCTGTGCCGGGGCGGCCTGCTGGACAGTTCGCGAACATATTCTTATAGAAATCGCCGCGCGGACCGTTAAATTCATCTAGCGCCAATGGTGTCACGATAATACCAGGAGAAATAGAATTGATACGTGCGCCACGCTCACCCCAACGGCAAGCTTCAAACATTACGCGTTTCTCATTACAGCGCTTGGCTAGCTGATAAGCATGTAAGGTGTCATGAATTTTGGCTGGTTGTAGCATTTCAAGGCTAAGTAATTCTTCGGTCGGGGTAGTTGCAAGCAAACGATCTTCTTCGGGTGTTAGTTGCTTCATGCGGTGTCCTGATTGGCTAGAAATCGTTACACCGGCTCCGCCATTTTTAATAACTTTGCCGACTTCCTCCAATAAAACCGCAGTCCCGTAAAGATCAACTTTCAAAATGGCTTCAATCGGTGCTTGGCTAGGAGATACTCCTGCCGCATTAATAAGCGCAGAAATCTCGCCATATTCCTGGCCCTTATGAATCAAGTCAAGAATGGAATCACGCGAAGAAATATCGCACTCAATCCACTCTACATCAAATCCGGCTTCTGCCATAATCTTAGCGGTTGCTTCGGCATTGGCGGTATTCTTGTCGCCGATGATAATCTTTTCACCCGAACCAATGCGGCGCGCAATCGCCATACCAATTTGGCCAGCGCCAGTCCATAAAATTACATCTTTCATCTTTGCTCCTTACAGCTTATTATATTTGTCGTCCGTTACTGGCTCACACCACTCATTGCTAGTATTCTCGCCTGGAATCTCTACTGCAATATGGCTGAACCAACTATCTTTCTTTGCGCCGTGCCAGTGTTTGACATTGGCCGGAATCACAACGATATCTCCCGGCTTCAAACTTTGCGCCGATTTGCCGTCTTCCTGATACCAGCCTTCGCCAGCAATACAAAGCAGAACTTGTCCGCCACCTTTATCGGCTTTATGAATGTGCCAATTGTTGCGACAACCTGGCTCAAAAGTCACATTTGCAAAACCAATACCATTATCAGTTTTCGCCAGCATGGTTAAGAAACTTTGCCCGCTAAAATACTGCGCAAAAGCCTCGTTTGGCTGCCCCTCACCGAATACATTTAATTTATCAAACTCTGCTTTGTCCATTTTATAACTCCTTAATTTTCTTCACTATCTTCGCGCACCTAAATCTCGCCAAACAACACATCGCCATTCAGCTCGGCGAACTTTGGCGCAAGTTTTCCGAGATTATATCGGCCTGCGGCTTGTTTCTTCACTATTCTCCTTTTGTGTAGAGATTAATTTTGTAAACAATCTTATCGCGGGCGGCTTGGATTTCAGCGAGTTTCCGCTCTAGAACTTCGCGTTGGTTTTCTAATAACTTGATTCGTTCGGGCAAGGTATCTTCGCCCTTGTCTACTAATTCTACATATTGTCGGATGATTTCGATTGGAACTTCCGCGCCGCGCAAGCACTTCACGAAATTAATTCGCTGTAAGTTTTGCTCAGAGTATTCACGAATGCCGTTTATGCGCGGGACTGTGCCGATTAAATTATTTTTCTCGTAAAAACGTAGAGCGTCTTCAGAGAGGTTGGTTTGTTTTACTACTTCGCCGATTTTCATTTTCGCTCCTTTCTGCCCTAATTATAAAGTCTGGAGTGCGGTCTAGGTCAAGAGTTTTTCTGGATTTTGTGTCACTGCGGGCGGTTTTGCTTGGGGCTGTTAGGGCGATTTGCTGGCTGGCTAGGGTGATTGTAGTGGTATTTGGATATAAAGATGGCGTTTTGGCGGATTATGGTTATTCATCAAGCGGGAGCCAGGCGTCGAGATGAAAACCGGGGCCGCTGACCGAGGCGGCGGCGAGAATTGGTTGGTAGTTTTGAAGCTCGGGATGCTGGGCGAGGAAGGCTTCGGCGGCGAAGCGGATTTGCTGGCGCTTTTTCGGGGTGATAGCGGAGAGCGGCGAGCCGTGGGTGGCGGATTTGCGATATTTGACTTCGGTGAAGTAGACGGTTGAGGGGCTAGATTTCTGGGAGGATGCGGCGGAGGATTGTGCGACATCGGATTTTTGGGGCGAAGCCGGCTCGGCGATGGAGATGAGGTCGATTTCGTAGGATTTGGTCTTGAAATTACGGGCGATGATGGTGTGGCTGTGTTCGGTTTTGAGGTATTCGGCGACGATTTGTTCGGCTTTTTGACCGCGAGCGGTGGTGGTTGTGGTTTTTGCTGGGATTTTGTTTGTTGTGGTTTGGTTCTTGTTTGTTGAGATTTTGCTTGGTTCCCTGGCGAGGAGGTCGGCGATGGGGCGGAAGGATTTGCGGTGTTCGGGGCAGGGGCCGAGGTCGAGGAGGGTGGATTTGTGGGCGGCGGTGCCGTAGCCGACGTGTTTTTCGAAGCCGTAGCCGGGGTACTTTTCGGCGAGGTCGGCCATGTAGTGGTCGCGGGCGACTTTGGCGATGATGGAGGCGGCGCTGACTTCTTTGATGAGAAAGTCGGCTTTCGGGAGGAGGGTGGTTTTGTCCGCGAGAGGGGTGTCGGTGAGGAGGTTGATGGTGCCGTCGATGAGGATTTCGTCAAAACGGATTTTCTGAGAGAGAACTTGTTTGACGGCGCGGCGGGCGGCGAGTTTTAGGGCGGGGCCGAGACCGTAGCGGTCGATTTCTTCAGCTGAGACCCAACCGAGACCAGTCGCGGCGGCGCGTTCTAGGATAAGATCGTTTAGGGTTTCTCGCTTCCTAGCGGTAAGTTTTTTGGAATCGGTGAGCTGCTCATATTCGGGGAAGGTTTTGAAATCTGAGCCGAGAATAACGGCACCCACGACAAGTGGCCCCGCCCAGGGGCCACGTCCAACTTCATCTATTCCGAGGATGATTTTCTCGGTCATTTATGAGTTTACAGATTATGCTTTGTTTTCTTCGGCTTTGACGTCTGCGGCGACTTTTTCGGCGGCAGCTTCGACTTTCTCAGCGGCGTTTTCGACGGAGGCTTCGACAGCTTCGGCGGCCTTTTCGGCATCGGCCTTGACTTCGGCTAAAGTGTTGACGGCAACGCGATCGAAGGCTTTGTTAGCCAAGCGAGCGGATTTGCCGGAGCGTTCGCGGAGGAAGGAGAGGTTCTTGCGGCGAACTTTCGCGCGGTGAACAATCTCGATTTTCTCGACGAGCGGGTTGTGAATCAAGAAGGATTTCTCGACGCCGACGCCAGAAGCGACCTTGCGGACGGTGATGCGGGCGGTGTGAGAATCTTTGCGGTCGGTGCGAATGACGACGCCTTCAAAGACCTGCGAGCGGAACTTCTCGCCTTCTTTAATTTTCTGGGTGACGCGGACGGTATCGCCCGAGCGAACGTCGACGATGGCCGGTTTTTTCTGGGCATCGCCGATTTTTTTCAAATCTGTAAAACTCATAATTTAACCTTTATATTACAACTTTCACTATTTTATCATACTTTCTTGGATTTGAGAAGAGGGATTTCTAGGTTTGTGGGCGGTGGAAAGGGAGTTCTCTGGGTTTGTGCGTGGAATTGAGGTGGAAAAAGAGAGGGTCTATCTTTCTATTGTATCACAGATTGCGAAAAAAGTCAATAGAGGAAAGTGGTTTTGCTCGACTTTGGCGGCGAAATGAGTTATAATAGTTGAGATTACAATACAAAATGTCAGGAGGCGATTTTTGACTTTGTAGGGACCCTGCGGGGTCGAAACCCAGTCTGGGCGGTCGTGTAATCGGGCCGGCTGGACGCACGTTAATAAGGAGGTTTTATGCGCAAATGTACCAAGCGGGCGGTTTCGTGGCTGCTGGCGATCGTGATGCTGTTCTCGATGAGCGGCGTAGCGATGGCGGCGGAGACGGAATTGTCTGAAGAGCCTGCTGTGACGGCTGAGGTCGAAGCGGCGGAGAATCCTGAACTGACGGATACGAGCGAAGCTCTGGAAGGCGATATTGGCGATTTCGACGAAACTGAGGCGGCGGAAACTGGCGTGGTTGAGAAAGCCGAGCCGGAAGATGCTGATGAAGCAGAGTTGGAAGAGCAGGAAGCGCTCGAAGTGGACGAAGAAGGCGCCGCTGTTGAAACGGTGACCGTGTACGTCTGGATGGACGGCTATGCGGAACCGGTGCCGGTAGAAATACCGGTCGACGAAGCGCCGCCTGAGGCTCTCGGGATTGACACTACGTCAACAAGGCGCAGGGCGCCGGCGAGAGTTAGCCTTCCGTCCTACGAGGAAGCCTACGCGGCGATGATGGCCTTGATGGGTGAATACCCGGAAGGTATGACCTGGACGAACTATGAGCCTTATGGCGATAATGGTAAGCTGGGAAAATATTACCGTTTCCAGGGTGGCACGATTCATGGCGCTTACGCTGTGGGTGTGGGGTGTGCAGCGCTATGCTTTAAATTCCACGATCTGACCTATCCCGGTTTGCCTATTTACGTCTATGACAGAGGCGGTTTTGATTGGGAAGACATCCATGTAGGCGATTTCCTGCGGGTGGACAGCGGTACGCACTCTGTGACGGTGCTGAAGAAGACCGACAACGCCATTATCGTCGTTGAAGGCAACTACAACGGCGGCGTGCACTGGGGGCGGGTCATTAGCAAGGCCGATCTGATGCGCGAGATTACCTATATGGTGACCAGCTACCCGAAGGGGTATACTGATCCGTCGGACGACGTTGAAGTGAAAGTCAACCATAGCGGCACCGAGGGGAGCCTGAGCTGGGAGCTAAATAGCAATGGCGTTTTGACCATCACGGGTTCTGGCGCCATGCCGGATTATGACCTGAATGACGCGAGGCCTGGCTGGTATGACTATCGCGACCAGATCTACTCTGTAGAAATTGGCGAAGGTGTTACTAGCATTGGCGACAACGCGTTTCGTGGTATTGAGACTGCCTATACGAACCTGAACAGCGTGACTATTTCGACGACTGTCACAAGTGTCGGCGCCTATGCGTTCTATAAGACCGGACTCGTTGGGGTGGCATTCCCCAGTAGCGTAAAAACTATCGGGGCAAGCGCGTTCTACGTCTGCCCAAACTTAACGTCGATCGATTTCGGTAGCGGCGTTGAAACTATCGGCGACAATGCCTTTTATGGGTGTACTTCGTTGAAGTTTGTTGATGTCCCGAGCACTGTAAGGTCGGTTGGCTCTGGCGTGTTCGCGCAATGTCAAGCCCTGCTTCAAGTCAGGTTTATGGCAAACGATAAGATTACCATAGGTGACGACTTGTTGAATAGCTGTTGGTATTTAAGCTTTGTGTCGCTGCCGAATGGCATCACAAGTGTCCCGGCCGGAACGTTTTACGGTTGTAAGTCGCTCGCGTATTTGTATCTGCCTGGTACTATCACTGAATTTGGCGAATACGGCGTTGCTGGCAAAAACGACCCGTTTGGTAGTATGGGTGGCGTGGGTGTCATCTATTTCGGCGGCACCGAAGCTCAGTGGGCAAAGTTAGTGAACGGTGTGCCCGCAGGCCTCGTGGGAACAAAGAGTGTTTTAAGTAGCGTTACGACGGCTGGGCAGGTTTACTATGAACAGACTGACCCGTTTGTCCCGGCGGTAGATGATCCTGGCGACGAGGTGACCTGTGCTATGCTCGGCGAGCATATTGGCGACGAAGATGAAAACGGTAACTGTGACGTTTGCGGTGAGCCGTATGATCGGGCGCCTGGTTCGACGGTTGATCCTCCAATTGACCCTAACCCACCCGTTGACCCGCCGGTCGATCCTGATCCGCCGGCGAAGCATGAGCATGATTGGGCTGCCGGGTGGACGATCGATGAGAATGCGCATTGGCACGAATGCCAAGCTGCTGATTGCTACGTGACGGTTAATGCTGAAAAAGACGGTTACGCGGTGCATGATTACGGCGCGTGGGTTGTCGATACGGCGGCGACCGCGACGGTAGCAGGTAGCCGACATCGGGATTGTGTGGTCTGCGGTTATAAGCAGACCGAAACGATTCCGGCGACTGGCGGCAATACCGGGAATCCGAGCAACCCTGGTGGTTCCGGAGGCACGAATAAGCCGAGTAATCCCGGAGGTTCTGGGAACACGAGTCGGCCGAATCCTGGCGGCGGGTCGTCAACTACGACTCCGACCAATAAGCCGACGACTACGGTGACGACTGACCTGAAGACTGGCGCAAAGATCGAAACGACGACGAGGCCGGATGGCTCGAAAACGGTCGTCACGACGCAGAAAGATGGCACGGCTGTCACCGTGGAAACAATGGTGAATGGTGCCGTGAAAACTGAAGTCAGCCTGTCCGCGGAAGTGATTCAGACAGCCCGGCAGCGGGGCGAAGCGGTTCGGTTGCCGGTTGAGGCGGTCCGCGTAGTGCGGAATATACCGGATACGATGCCGATTACGGTGCGGACTGGCTCGGCTGAAGAAATTCAGGTTATGATTCCGGCTGTTTCGACGACGCCGGGGACCGTGGCGATGCTGGTCGGGACAGACGCTTCGACGAACGTCGTGAAAACTTCGGTTGTGACGGCGGAGGGCGTGATTGCTTCCCTGCCGGATGGCGCGACGGTAGTCCTGGTTGACAACAGCAAGGTGTTTACGGATGTTTCGGCCGGAAACTGGGCGGCGGACGCTGTGGCGTTCGCATCGGCTCGGGGGCTGTTTGCTGGAACTTCGGCAATGACTTTTTCGCCGGATGCGGCAATGACGCGCGGAATGTTGATGACGGTTTTGGCGAGGTTTGCCGGAGCCGACACGGCTGGCGGCGAGACTTGGTATGAGAAGAGCGTCGAGTGGGCAGTCGAGAATGGCATCAGCGATGGGTCGAATCCAAACGGCGACATCACCAGAGAACAGTTGGTCGTGATGCTTTGGCGCTACTATGGTTCGCCGACGGCGGCCGGGACTTTGACTGGCTTTACGGACGCTGGTCAGGTGAGCGGCTATGCGCAGGAAGCAATGGCTTGGGCAGTCGAGAATGGCATCGTCAGCGGTTTTGGCGATAGTCGAATCGGCCCGAAGGGTCAGGCAACTCGAGCGCAGGTCGCGCAGATTTTGATGAACCTCTTGAATAATTTAGATTTGACGCGGTGACGCCAAGGAACTTTAGCTTGATTTTATGTCGGTTGGCGTGAAATCTGGCAAAACAAAGGCCGTCTGTCTCATGGCAGGCGGCTCTTTTTATGTGTTTTTGTAGACGGCGGGTCGTTGTTTTTGGAGTTATTTCTGCTTGAGGGCGAGGCGAATGCGTTCTTCGACAGGGAGGCTTGGGTCGACTTCGGCGAGAGCAGCAGAGGCTTCTTTGAGCGGGAATCCGAGGGCAATGAGGGCATCGAGGGCTTCGTCAGCGGGGCCTTTTTCAGGGGCGAGAGTGAACTTGGTTTCGGTGGCGCCGTAATGGCTAGGGAGGCCAACTTTGTCGCGGAGGTCGACAATGACGCGCTCGGCGGACTTTTTGCCGACGCCAGCGGCTTTGGAAATGAAAGCGGCATCGGTGTTGGCGATGGCATTTCTGACTTCTTCGGGGGTGCCGAGACTGAGGATGCTGATGGCGGCTTTTGGACCGATACCGTTTACGGAAATAAGCATTTCAAAAAGTTTTTTAGCGGCGAGGCTAGTGAAGCCATAGAGGTCTTCGGCGTTTTCGCGGAGGGAGTGGAAAGTATAGAATTTAACTTCGTCGCCGAGATTGATGCGCTCGGCATCGGGAGCGGAGAGGATTAGTTCGTAGCCGACGCCATGGACGTCAATGATAACGGAGGCGGGGAGTTTTTCGGTGATGGTGCCAAAGAGGTGCGCAATCATAGGTCGCGGAACTCGTTTAGCCCACTTGCGAGGTCCGGACGATTATTTAGATCGCCGAAGTTATTAGCGTTGAGGCCGGCAGCTAGTTCTTGGCGGTCGGATTTTTCGATAATTTTGCGAGATTTTTTGTGCGCGATGAGGTTAATAATGATGATAAGTAGGACGGTCAGAATAAGGGCGGCGGCAGAAAGGATGAGTGGCACCGTCTCGCGGTCGATGGTGACGCCGAATTGCTCTTCGATAAAGGTTAGGGCGGAGGTGACGATGGCGTCGAATCGGTTCATGACAGTTTCTTCGGCGTTTTCTGCGGTGCTGTCTGTGGCCGGGATAACTTCGCCAGTAGATTCGATTTCGTCGCTAGGTGCGGCTTCGTCTGGGAGTGGGGTTTCATCGGCGGGCACGGTCTCGGAGGTTGTAGTGTCGAAAGTCTCGGCGATCGCGAGAGCTTCTTCGGAGCTGATAGTCGGCTCCTCGATGGTGTCGGTGATGATGTCGCCAGTAGCGTAAGTGCTATTTGGCATAGAAATAAGAGTGAAAATGCCCACCATGCCCACCGAAATAGTAAAGATAAGTTTTTTGAACATAATAACTCCTTGTGTTGCTACTATTGTAGCATAAGTTATGACTTTTGGCGAGTTATTAAGTTGTTTTGCGCCGCGACAATAGTTTTAGGTGGGAGTTTTGAAACTGGTTCGTGGCGTAGACGGAAGTTTCGTATTGGCTAGGCGGAAGTTTTGGCGACGAAAGAATGAACGATGGCGGCGGCGAGGGCGTCGGCGGCGTCGTCGGGCTTCGGGACTTGTTTGAGGTGGAGATGGAGACGCACCATTTCTTGGATTTGAGGTTTATGGGCCTGGCCGTAGCCGCAGATGGCTTTTTTGATTTGGTTTGGGCTATATTCAAAAATCGGGAGATTATATTGTTTGGCGACAAGGAGGCAGACGCCGCGGGCTTCAGCGACGGAGATACCGGTCGTGATATTTTGTTTGAAGAAGAGTTTTTCGATGGACATGACGTCGGGGTGGTTTTGGTTGATGATTTCGTGGAGGGAGTTGTAAATATCCTCGAGGCGGTCGGGGAGCGGGGTGTGCGGAGGAGTGGCGATGACGCCGTAGTCGAGGGCGGTCGTGCCTTCGATGACGCCGAAGCCGCAGATGCCGGTGCCGGGATCGATGCCTAGGATACGCATTTATTTCTCGTTGACGTATTTAATTAGCGTGTCGCGGAGGTCGCGGACGGGGATGACGAACTTGTCTTTAATCGTGGCGGGGGCAATGGCGCGAGTGAAGCCGAGTTTCTTCGCTTCAGAGATGCGTTGGTCAGGGCGGAAGGCGGAGCGAATTTCGCCGCCGAGACCGACTTCTCCGAACACGACATATTCTTCGGAAAGTTTGCGGCCGGCGACGGCGCTAGCAATGGCGAGGCAGATGGCGAGGTCGGCAGCGGAATCTTGGAGTTTAAGACCGCCGACGACGTTGACGAAGATGTCTTGGTCGGAGAGTTTGAGCTTTGTGCGGCGTTCGAGGACGGCGATGAGAAGGTTGAGGCGGTTCAGGTCGCAGCCGGAGGCGGTGCGCTTTGGATAGCCGAAGTTGGACGGAGTGACGAGGGCTTGGATTTCGACGAGGATGGGACGAGTGCCTTCGAGGGTAGCGAGGATGATTGAACCGTCGGTGTTTTGGCGCTCGGCGAGGAGGGCGGCGGAAGGGTTTTTGACTTCGGAGAGGCCTTGCTGGTTCATTTCGAAAATGGCGGCTTCGGTGGTCGAGCCGAAACGGTTTTTGACGGCACGGACGGTTTTGAACCCGCCGTAGCGATCGCCTTCAAAATTCAAGACGACGTCGACGAGATGCTCGAGGACTTTCGGCCCGGCTAAAGTTCCCTCTTTGGTGACGTGGCCGACGATGATGACGGCGGTGCCGGAGGTTTTCGCGGCGCGAATGATGAGATTGCCGCAGTTCGTGACTTGGGAAATGCCGCCGGGGGCGGAGGCGATTTCGGCGAGGGTGAGGGTCTGGATGGAGTCAACGATGACGAGGTCGAATTCGCCGCCTTCGATGGTTTTTGCGATGTCGTTGGCGGAGGTGCTGCTGGCGAATTTTAGGTTATCGGACTTGGCGCCGAGGCGGACAGCGCGAAGCTTGACCTGGCCGGCAGATTCCTCGCCGGAGATATATAATACGGTGCGAGTTTCGGCGATTTTGGCGCAGATTTGCATGAGGAGGGTGGACTTGCCGATGCCGGGCTGGCCGGCGAGAAGCGAGACGGAGCCGAGGAGAATGCCACCGCCGAGAACGGTATCGAGGTCGGGAAAGCCGGTCCTCAGGCGTTCTTTTTCGTTCGAAACTTCAAGGTCGTTGATTGAGGCGTATTTCAGAAGTTTGCCGGAGGCTTGACCGCGAGAAACAGCAGATTTTTCATCGCGCGCATCTTCGGGGATTTGTTCGACAAGGGAGTTCCAAGCGCCGCATTTGCTACAGCGGCCGTTCCAACTGGTGTAGATGGCGCCGCATTGTTGGCAGACGAATTGAGAATGAGACTTAGCCATAGGTTTATTATAGCACTCCGCCAATGGTTTCGTTATGGTTTATGATGATTCGGGTCGGGCAAGTTCGGTCTTGATTTTGCTATTGTTTGATGCTAGAATGGAGTTATTAAGGTTTTTTGATTACTTTCGTTTCTTAACGAAAGTAATCTTTATTTGGAGTAAATTGATCCAAACTTTCATACGTTTGATTGAAAATCGTATTACCATAACCCTGCCTCCTTTCTCCCTTGTTAAGCTTGCTTAGATCAAGGCCTACTTTTGCCCGTAAGTCCAGAGTAGCATATTTCGGGAAGTTTTACCAAGCATAGCCACGATGATTTTGAAGAAATTTTTATGTTTTGGTTTTTGGTTAAAAAATTGGGCATTATATCATATTTTGCTCTTTAGATACAAGCATAGTCACGATGATTTCATATTTTTGCGGATTTTGCTTGCGGTTTGGATTTATGTGGTATAATGAAGTTGTCTATACAATGTGTTAATAAAGAGCAAGTTTATTTTTAAGGTTTTTGTGTTGTCCATGCTTGGAATGACGCCGTAAGGCTCAGCGTTCATGGTACGGCTCAAAAACCTGCTCAATGCGTTGTATAGACACCCTTGCGGCGTCATTTTTGTTTTGGCAAGAATGGCGGCTATTGAGGGTGTCTATAAACAACAAATAGGAGGGCTGCGATGCTAAAACGCCAAAGAAAAGTTAATATTGTTGGGAGTATAAGTTCATTACTACTAGCATTCTTGATAGCGAATCCGCTACTAAGTTTGCCAGCGAGTGCGTTGGAAGAGGTTATAGAGATGGAGAATGATGAAGTTGATACTGAAGGGTCTCCGGATTACGATGATTCGATTTCCGCGCAGGCGACGACTATTTCGACGGTGAATATCGCTTTCGAGCCGTCTTCGGCGAGTGGTACGGTGACCCCGATAGACTCAAATGGCGCGAAGGCGAAGGTGGATGTTAAGGCGACGGTTCGGGTGCAAAATTCGGGCGGATATTATGTTTACCTAGGAAGCGACTCGTCACAACTTAAAAATGGAACTAATGCGATTGATTCGGTTGCATCTACTACGACATATGCCAATATGCCAGTGAATCGTTGGGGATATTCGTTTGCGGTTGGAACTGCAGCAAAAGATGCTTATAGTGCGATGCCGGCAACTTTGAGGGGTGCAGCGTTGGACGAGAATACAAGTACGAATATCAAAGATGAGACGCGGACTTATATGTTGAGTTTTGCGGCGAATATTGGAGCGGACAAACCGGCTGGTACGTATCGGAATTCAGTGGCGATGAGTGTGGTGAGTAGCCCGATGGAGATTACTGGATTGACGACGATTAGCGAGATGCAGGAAATGACGGCGGATGTGTGCGCGGCTAGCGAAATTGGCGAAACGAAGCAACTGAAAGATACGCGGGACGGCAAATACTATTGGGTGGCGAGGCTCGTTGATGGTAAATGCTGGATGACACAGAATCTAGATTTGGATTTGTCTACGAGTAAGACGTTGACAAACTTAGATACGGATTTGCAGGGTTCTGTAGCTTCATACAAACCAGAGTATACTACCGCGACAACAGCGAGTAGCTCGACAATTTTAGCTAATGATACTGGGCAGCGGTCTTGGAGTTTGGGAAATTATCGGATTACGAATCCAACCACTTCGAGCGCCTGCGGTTCAAAGAAAGCTAGCTTTGCGGATTGTCCAAGCCAGTTTACATCCTATAACACGCCAACTACCGCGAACGGTGACGTGAATGCACATTATATCGTTGGCAACTTTTACCAATGGAACGCTGCGACGGCCGGAACAGGTGGTACGATTACTTCTGGTCAGGCAACAAGTTCTATTTGTCCGAAAGGCTGGAAATTGCCAGAATCTAATACGACCGCTGCTGGTAGTTTTGGTGGGCTAATTGCAGCCAGCGGAATTGCGGGCGATGTGAAGAAGCTTACCGCTGCTCCGTATTATTTCGTGCGCGGCGGTAACGTTGATCAAACGTCTAGCACTTTGCTTTATGGACCTGGGGAGGGCGGATTATATTGGTCGTCTACTCCGTATTCGACGGCAAGCAAAGCTTATTATTTGAGTTTTGATGGCGATGCGAGCATAAAACCTTCGCAAACTAGTACGCGAAGAGACGGCTTTGCTATTCGCTGCATTGCGCGATAAATATTTTTTAATTCTTTAATACTCCGTCCTGGCCGCCGTGCCACCAAAAGGTTATGATTCCCTGCTTTTCGCAAGCTGAGCCGTTTCTGGCGATTGAAGTTTGTTGATGTAGGGGCGATATAGCACATGCTTATTCCTTTTTTACAACAAAACGATATCGTATAAGTTCCCAACAAGTTGTTTTCTGGTTTTAGAACAACTTAACTTATAAACCTTTGGTGGCTCGGCGGCTGGGGCGGAGTTTTTCATGGAACTTCGAGCGTGATAAAGTTTGAACCTCAACTCCGGCGGGTGGCGACGGCGAGGCGGTCGGAGTCGCCGTCGAAAGTGTCTTTCGGGTTGGCGCCGAAGAGGTGGCGGCAGAAGTCGTTGAAAGTGAGCAGGCCGGCGACTTTGCCGTAGCGGTCGGTGACAAGGAAGAAGAAAGCATTGGTGCGAAGGAAGGCGTCGAGGGCCTGTTCGAGTGAGTAATCATCGCGGACATAATAGAGACCGGGGTCGAGGATGTCGGCGACGCGGCTGGAGTTTCTGATGTCGAGATTATTGAAATGGGTGGTGTGGACGCAGCCGACCAAGCTGCCTTTGTCGTCTTTGACCGGAAAATGAGAGAAGCCGGAGTGATAGAGACGATCGAGAGTAAGCGGGCCAAGGACTTCGTCGGCGTCGACGTAAACGATTTTTGAGGCGGGGAGCATAATTTCGGAGACTTTGACAGCGGGAAGGTCGAGAAGGTTCGTCATCATGTTGCGCTCGCGCTGACTGAAAATATTATGCGGAGCTTGGGTAAGAATCTCAAAAATGTCGGCGCGGGTCTGCGGAGTGTCGTCGGAAGTTGCAGAAGAGGCGGGCTGAAAGGTCGGGGCTTTTGGAATGTCAGGGTCGGAAGGGTTGGCGGGCGTGGCGAGGGACGCGGGCTGAGGAGCGCTCGCGAGCGGAGATGCATTGCGGGGATGGGTACGGTAGGGTTCGAGCTTCGGGTCGATCCACTTGGTGAAGCGACGAAGAAACTTTTTCCAACTGCGCTTCAGGAAGGCGCCGAAGTTCTTGAGGGCTTTCCAGATAGATTTAGCGACTTTTTGACAAACTTTGAGAAAGTTTTGGGCGACACGGCGGGCTTTTTCGGCAAAAGTGGGGGATGCGGGAGGTTTTGGAGTATAATTAGCCGGTTCCATGCTATAATTATAACATAGTCAAAGCCTATGTTGCGATGTGCGTCGCGTTCAGAAGAATATGCCAGCATATTCTTCGCTCACGGCTCCTTATCGTAGCATAATAAGTTATCTAGCTTAAGGATACTAGGAGGAAAATGGATAAGAAAACTTGGATTATTGTCGGCGTCCTGATAGTGGCGTTCTTAGGGCTGGTTGGGATTAGTATTGCGCAGAATACGATTCCGCAGAATGATATTTCGATGGTTTATGAACCGAGCGATGCGAACGGAAATTTCGGGGAAATGATTGAGGGTGATCCGAATGCGCCGGTGAAGATCTATGAATACGGTGACTATCAATGCGATGCTTGCGCGCCGATGAACCCATATGTGAACGAAATTGTTGAGGAGTATGATGGAAAAGTGGCGGTAGTCTATCGGACGATGATTATGTCCTATCATCAGTGCGGCACTTCGGCGGCTTCGGCGGCGTTGGCGGCTTCGCGGCAAGGTTACTGGAAGGAATACAAAGATTATCTATACGAAAACCAGGACGATTGGTTTTATTCTGACCCGACGGAGTGTCCGACGCAGTTCCAGGATTATTTCAAGAAGGTGACCGACGGGAAGGGCGACATGGAGAAGTTCGTGGCTGACATGGGGAGTAGCGAAGTCTCGCAGAAGATTAGCTTTGACGCTGGTCTCGCGAAGAAACAAAAGGTTTCTTTCACGCCAACTTTCTATGTCGAGGGCGACTTTGTCGATCAGCGAAACAAAACTCGCGATGCGTTTTTGGAGGAGCTCAAGGCAAAGATTGACGAGAAGTTAGCTGAAAAAGGTGTCGAAAAATAAAATTGAACGCTAGATAAGGCCGCTGGCTTTCGGGCTGGCGGTTTTTGTTGGGGCCGGAGCGGATTCGGGTAGTCTGGCTTTAGGACGTTCGAGTTTTGAGGTATTTAGACGTTTTGTAGGCGTTTGTTATGGCGTCAAAAAAGTCCCAGGCTTTGCGAGCTCGGGACTTTGATAAGCGTATTAAACTTATTGCTAGAACTTTGGCTTCGAGTATGATTTCGAAAGTTCGAACTTCGCTTCGACGAAGTTAAAACTTCGGCTCGATTTCAATGAACTCTTGCCAAGGCGCAGGCGGGAAAAGTTTCTCGCGGCGCGCGTTCGGGCGTTTGGATTTACTACGCATTCATTCTCCTGTTTAAGTGCTGTGTGCCTCGGGATAGCAGCAAAAGGCTAATCGACCTAATCCTCCGGAACACCTTACTATGATAGCAAACCTTGAGCTATAAGGCAAGCATAAGCGAGATAATTCAGGTGGATTTTAACAGAGGTAGAATGACAAAAAGATAGAAAAAGTGAGATTAGGGCGCGGTTAGGCTAGAATGAGGAGCGTGCCGATGACAAGACAGGCGACGATGATACGGTATTTACCGAAACTTTGGAGGGATTTCGGCTTTTTGAGGTAAGTGAGGAGAAAGCGGAGGGCAATCAGACCAACAATGAAGGCGACGAGGTTGCCAAGTAGAAGTGGGCCGAGGTTGGCCGTGAAGTAGTCGCGGCCAGTCGAGGAGAGAAACATGCGAAGACAAACGGCGGCCATGATCGGAATCGAGGCGAGAAAAGAGTATTCAGCGGAGGATTCAGAGTCCATACCGACGAGACGGCCGGCTATAATAGTCGAGCCGGAGCGAGAGACGCCAGGAATGAGGGCAAAGGTCTGTAATAAACCGATAATAAGCGCGCGGACGGGCGTGAGTTCATTTTCGTCTTTAAGTTTCGACATGTGCGGAAGGTGGTCGATGATAACCATGATGATACCGACGATACCCATGGCGGCGCAGACGGTATAGAGCGAGCTAAAGAAACTGTTTTCTTCAATAAAGCTTGAGAGGAGTAAGCCGATGATGCCGGCCGGGATGCTGGTGATAAGAATATTTAGAGCGAGGCGGTAGTTTTTTTCGACAAAAATGTCTTTGATGATTTTCCAAATACGCTTGCGGAAGTAAATTAAGAGCGCGAGTAAGGTGCCGAGATTGATGAATTCGAGGAAAAGATGAAAGTTCTCGCCGGAGAAATTGAAGAGCTGTTGGACAAGTTCGAGATGCCCGGACGAGGAAACGGGTATAAACTCTGTGATTCCTTGAACGAAGCCGAGCAAAATTGACTGAAAAATATCCATAAGTTTATTATAACATTATTCAATATTGCGGAATAGGATTTTCTTGACTTTTTCGGTGATGGGTTTGATTTGTTCGATGCCGAGGAAGTAGCCGGCGACAAGGTAGGCGACGAGCGAAACGATGGTGATGAGGCAGAACTTCGGGAAAACGACAAAGATGGAGTCGTCGGTCGCCATGAGCGGGAAAAACTTGGTCATGGAATAGGCGACGCAGCCGGTGATGATGGTAGCGATGGCGGTTTTGGTGAAGTTACGCCAGAAAGCTTTATTCAGGAGGTCGCGTTCGGAGCGGCGCTGGAGGATGCCGAGAAGGAGGACGATTTCTAGAATGGCGCCGATAGATTGTGCCCAGCCGAGGCCTTCCGGGCCAAGTCCGAGCATTGTGAAGGCGACGGCGAGGAGGATCGTGGCGCCGATAGCGATGACAGAAATGATAAATGGAGTTTTTGTGTCTTGTTTGGCATAGAACCCGCGCGACGCGATATGGAAGACAGAGTGCGCGAAAATCGAGATGATCAAAGTGGCTAATACCGATGAGATAAGCTGGTCGCCGCCGTTTTTAATAAAGCTGACGACATAACCGCGGGCGAAAAAGGCGATGATAGAAATGGGCATGGAAATCCAGATAATGGTGCTGAGAGCGGTGCGGAAGGTTTGACGAAACTTGGCTTCGTGACCAGCGCCGACTTCCTCGGTGAGCTGTGGGAAAAAGGCGGTCGAAATGGCGACGCCGATGAGATTGACAGGCATGCCAGCAAGGCTGGAGGCTTGTTGATAAGAGCGAAGCGCCCCGGCACCCATGCGCGAGGAGAGATTAGTAGTGACGAGCGTGTTGACGTAGTCAATTCCCTGGTCGAGCGAGCGGGCGGGGAGGAGTTTGAGGACGGAACGGAAGCCTTGATTCTTCCAATGGAGCTTGAATTCATAATCAAAGCCGAGGCCAAAGAGCCCGATGAGACTGACAATGAGCTGAAGCACGGCGCCAAATACCACGCCGAGCGCGACGCCCATGATTCCGCCTTCGAAAATTTGCCAGCCGAAGATGTTGATGCCGCCGGTGAACCAAACGATACCGATGAGGATGCCGATATTATAAAGGGCCGGGGCGAGAGCATAAAAGACGAACCGACCGAGGGCTTGCTGGATGCTGGAGAGGATAGTGGAGATAGAAAAGAGGAAAGGGTTGATAGCGATGACGCGCATCATGTTGATAGCGAGAATGGTACCGGATTCGTCGAGACCGGGACCGACAATGTAGCGGACGAGCGGATCGGCGAAAATCATAATTAGGATCGAAGCGACGAGCGTCATCAGTGCCATAAGGTTGAGAATGCTAGAAGAAAGTTCCCAGGCGGATTTTTTGTTGCCCGAGGCGAGACGCTGGTTGAAGACCGGGATGAAACTGACGGCGAGCGCGCCAGAAGTGAGGATGAAAAACATGAAGTCGGGGATGGTGAAGGCGGCGGTGTAGGCGTCGATGCCGGTCGGGTAGGTGTCGAGGTAATATGAGTTTAAGATGCGGTCGCGGAAGATACCGAGCAGGGCCGAAACTAAGGTCGAGCTGGCGAGGACGACTGCGGCAAATTTGACGGAGAGCTTGCGATTTGCGAGCGCGACGACGGAGCTAAAACGGAAATGACTGCGGCGCTTGCTTTTTGGGGCATGAGGGTCGGCCGGCGGGACTTCAATATCAGGCGCGGCTGAGTTTTTGCTGCGTTGCTTTTCTTCGTGCGGGAAATCTTTGCCCTGCTGGGATGTTTGCTCCGACCCCGGCATAGCTAAATCTCAGTCGCTCCACCAAAGTATTCACGCAAGGCTTCAGGAAGTTTAAGCTTGCCATCTTTCTGCGCGTAATTTTCAAGAACAACGACCATAGTGCGAGCGAGTGAAATTGCAGTGCCATTCAGAGTATGTAGGACTTCAACCTGGCCGTCGTTCCGGCGGACACGAATATTCAAGCTGCGGGCTTGGAAATCGGTGCAGTTCGAACAGCTGGTGAGCTCGCGATATTTCTGATCGACCGGCGACCAGTATTCAATATCATATTTTTTGGCAGCGGGAGCGCCGAGATCGCCGGCGGCAATATTGATAACGCGATACGGAATGCCGAGTTCTTGCCAGATCTCTTCTTCGATTTCGCGAATTTTTTCGTGCATTTCTTTGGACTTTTCTGGCAGACAGAAAACATACATTTCGAGCTTATTAAACTGGTGAACGCGGAAGAGGCCGCGAGTATGTTTGCCGTAAGCCCCAGCTTCTTTGCGGAAACAGGCGCTGTAGCCGGCGTAGCAAAGCGGGAGATCTTTTTCGTCGATGATTTCGTCCATATGGTAGCCGGTGAGCGGCATTTCGGCGGTCGCAATCATGGCGAGGTCTTCGCCTTCGATATAATATTCATCGCTTTGCTCGCTACTGCGCGGATTAAAACCGCAGCCTTCGAGAATCTTGCTGGAAACCATGTCGGGGACGGTCATAAAATTGAAACCGTGCTCGGTGACTTTTTTCAGGCCAAACTGGAGCAGAGCGTTTTCGAGAAGCGCGAGGCCGTTCTTTAGGTAGTAGAACTTTGCGCCCGCGACTTTAGCGCCACGCTCAAAGTCGACCCAATCGCGGGAAATTGCATAATCAAGATGGTCGACGCCATCGGTGCGGTGTTCGCCCCAACTTTTGATTTCGACACTACATTCTTCACCACCAAGCGGAACATCCCCAAAAATGATATTTGGGACTTGTTTTAAGCTGTCAGAAAGTTGTTTTTCGATGTCGGAAAGCCCGGGCTCGAGCGCGGCGAGTTGTTCTTTAACTTCTTTTGCCTGAGCAATAAGCTCGGGATCTGGCTTGCCGCCTTTCATGCGACTAGACAATTCATTGCGGCGCTGGCGAAGTTCTTCAACGGTTTGGAGTGATGACTTGCGCGCATCATCCAGCTCAAGAAGGGCAGGGATATCAACTTGATAACCTTTTTCGCGAGCAGACTTTTCAACTAACTCTTGATTTTTCCGAATGAAATTGATGTCTAACATATAATTATTGTAGCACAAAACTGCGTAAGTTTAGAGTTTTATCGAGCGATAACTGACTGGGCGTTGGTGGAGAGGATTACCAAGTGCCGCCTCCGCCGCCACCTCCACCCCCGCCGGAGAAACCGCCACCACCGATACCGCCACCGGACGAGCTAGAACTACTGGAAGATGAGACGATTGTGCTCGAGGCTGCGCTGCTCATCTGAGTCATGGCTGAGCTGAAGTCGCGGGCCGAGAAGGCACCCATACCGATATACCAGGCCGGAGTGGTGACGTCGGGCTGTTCGTAATAGTGGCTAAGTTCATCTAACCAACTTTTTTCGAGTTGGAAGATGACAGCGTAAGGGAGAAGTTTCTCATAGAGCTTGACGATACCCTCGTTGGTTGTGTCGGCACCGTCGACACTTTGAAGCATCTTGAGGCGGTCGGCTTCGGCCATTTTCATATAAAGTTTCAGGCCGTCGAGATAGCGAGAATATTCGAGACCTTTCTCGGTATGTTTTTCGAAGTGGGAAGTATTAGAGATAACAACGATTAGGAAGATGGTGACGCCAATTAGGATGGTGGCAAGCAAGGTTCCGAAGAGGGCGACATTTGGCAGGGTGACGTAATTCGGAAGCGAATCTTCGTCGAAAGAGAATATAATGACGAAAATCCAGGCGATTACCCAGATTGCGGCACAAACGCTAAGAATGCCGGAAAGTTTCGGTTTTGACTTGGCGGTAGGGGCGGTTGGTTCGGCGGTTTTGGCAGTTTTCGAGTCTTTGGCAGTCGGTTCGAGAAGGCCTTTTTCCTCGAGTCGTTCTTTGATGTTTTTAGTGAAGTCTTCGCCAAGTTGGATGAGCGCGGAATTGGCGGTATGGGTTTTAATATCAATTTCTTGGCCGACATGAATATTAGTGTCGCTACCGGCGAGAATCTTGAGAACGATAAGTTGCTGCTTTGTCATCTCGTTAGATTTAATACGAACTTTCCAGGCGGGAACTTTTTTGCCGAAGAGTCCATCGGTCTCGGTTTTAATGAGTTCGACTTTGTGATTGACGGCGAGGGTGAGTAAAGTTGCGACTTGTTTACTGCCGTAGGATTTGCCGATGTAGTTTTCGGACATTTCCGCGACTGAAAAACCAGCAGGCGGGGTATATTCAGGTTTGATGAAGTAGCCTTTATAGAATTTGCGTTTTGCGCTGACGCTACGCCAGGCGACGATGCCAACTCCGACAAGGACAAGGCCGAGCGCGCCGGCCACAATAACCATGACCATTAGACGATTGTCGGTGTAAGTTTTGGTATCGAGAATGTAGCCATCATCCTCATTGTCTTTGAAGGTTTTCGGGTCGAAGGCGATAGCGAAGGTAAGATTTTCGCGGGCATTTAGTTTTTCGGCAGAAAATTCCAGACCGTCAGAGATTTTGCTGACGGTGCAGCGACTCTGACCACTGCTGCCATAACGTCCGACGTAGCAGGCGTAATCGCCAGTATAAGCTTTTTCGAGGCTTTCGCCGAAATGAACGCGTGCGTTCAGCTCGAGGAAGGGTTTCGTCCAGCCGGTGCCGTTTGTATTCCAATAAAGCTCTTGGTGAGTTTTCTCAGTTGTGATGACGTTGCGGTAAGTATATTCGAGACGATAAGTCTGGACGCCGGAGACGGTGCGGTTCGCATTGCCAACGCGCAGTTCAAAATTGTCATCATCAGTAATGATTCGAGCAATGTTTTCGGGTTGGCCGTTGCGAGTGGCGGTGATGGCGAGAGTTTTCTCATCGGTCAAATCTTCTTCGCCAGTAAACGGGAGAATACGGGTGATGCCGTGTTCCTCGCTGTCATCCGGAAAGACAGCGGTAATTTCTTCGACGACGCGCAAAACCGACTTGCCTTCATCGTCTTTTTCAAGATAATAGTCAGCGTCGAAGCTGCGGAAATAAGAGCTGGCGTAAATTGTGGTCGCGTTAGCGGTCGCGACGGGAGCAATAAGCGGTAAAAGAGTGCCTATAAGGGCGAGACTGAGGAGACGGAGTTTCTTAAGCATTTTTTGCCTCCTCGGGTTTTGCGCCAGTTGTTTGCTCAGCCTCGGTGATGGTTTCGCGGATAGCGTTGGCGGATTTTTGGAACTTAATTCCCTCTTCTTCGGTAAGTTTAACTTTCAGGCGGCGGATAACTCCTGCTTTGCCGACGACGGCCGGAAAACCGTTGTAGACTTTCGTGTTGTCATCATAAGAAGAAACTGGAAGGATGCGACGTTCGTCGTTTAGGATGCAGTTGATAATTTGGACGACGCAGTTGCCGACACCATAATAAGTCGCGCCTTTTTTCTGGATGATTTGGTAGGCTTTATTGCGAACATAATCTTCGATTTGGTCGCGCTTATTTTTGGACAGGAGATCTACAACTTTTTCCCCGCCGGTCGTAGCGGCCGACCAGAGAGTAAACTCGCTATCGCCATGTTCGCCGATTTGATAGGCGTGGACGGATTTCGGGTGGACATCAAGTTCTTCGGCGATGCAGTAGCGCAGGCGCGCCGAATCGAGGACGGTGCCGCTGCCGATGACTTTTTCGGCGGGCAGACCGGAATATTGATAAGTTAAGAAGCTTAAAGTGTCGACTGGGTTGGAAACGACGAGAAAAATACCGTGAAAGCCGGCGTTCATGACGGGGTCGACAATACTTTTCAGAATGGCGGCGTTTTTGCGGACGAGGTCGGTGCGAGTTTCGCCGGGTTTCTGGTTTGCCCCAGCAGTAATAACACAGATATCACAATCGCCAGCGTCAGCGTAAGTGCCGGTCTTGATGCGCAAGAAACTGGGCGAGACGGCGAGCGCATCGGTCAAATCCATGACTTCACCCTCGGCATCCTCGGTGTCGATATCGGTTAGTATTACTTCTTTGACGGGGGTGCGCTGATTCAAAAGCGTAAATGCAATGCTCGAGCCAACATTGCCCGTCCCTACAATCATAATTTTACCACTCATATTACTACTATTTTAGCACGCTTGACGAGTTTTCGAAAAGTCGATTTTAGGCATCACATATAAAAATAGCCTCCGTTCTTGGAGGCTATTTCTGGGCTATTCGTTGCGATCTTTGATGATTGGGAACGGGACGGCTTCGCGGCCGCTGACACCTTCGAGGAGCCAGAAGTTGCGCTCGGAGTTACCCCAACCGCAAGCGGGCGGCATACCATATTCGAGCATCTCCACGAAATCCATATCGAGCATCTGCGCCTCGTCGTCGCCGGCGTCGCGCATAGCCTGCTGCTCTTCAAAGCGTTCGAGCTGGTCAATCGGGTCATTCAACTCGCTATAGCCATTACCCATTTCGGTACCAGCAATAATTGGATGGAAGCGTTGGGTGACGAGCGGGCGTTCAGGGACAATCTTCGCGAGCGGGCTGAGGCTTAGCGGTTCTTCAATCAACCAGTACGGACCAGCGGAAGTTTTGCGAATTAGCTTCCAGAGATTATCGAGCAGGCGCGAATCAGCGACCTTCGGGTCAATCTGAGTGCCGTTTTCTTTCAAAATCGCGAGAGCTTTTTCGCGGTCGACATTGAAAACATCAATGCCGAACTTATCCATCAAGAGGTCGGCATATTTGACGCGCAGCCATTCTTGGTCAAGATTTACTTCGAAGCCGCCGACATTGAATTGTAAAGTGCCCCAAGTCTGCTCGGCAACATACTTAATCATCGCCTCATAGAGTTCCATGCCGTCCTCGTAGTTTTCGTAAGCGGCGTAGGATTCCATGGCGATATGTTCCGGCAGATGTTCGTCGTCGACGCCTTCGTTGCGGAAGCGAGGGCCGATGTCGAAAACTTTGTCGAAACCGCCACCAAGCAAGCGTTTGAGCGGGAGTTCCTGGGAAATGCGAAGATAATAGTCCTCGTCGAGCGCGTCCATGTGCGTCACGAAAGGATTGGCATCGGCGCCACCGGTCGTGCGTTCGAGGATCGGAGTATTAATTTCGATGAAGCCGTGGCTGGTGAGGAAGTCGCGAGTAGCCTGCCAGAACTTTGAGCGGCGGACGAGGCGTTCGCGAACTTCGGGGTTGACGTTCATGTCGACGTAGCGACGGCGATAGCGCTCTTCCTTGTTGGTTAAGCCATCATAGCCTGGAAGCGGACGCAGAGACTTTGTGAGAAGGCGCAAGGAGTTCGCAAAAACTGAAATCTCGCCGGTACTAGATTTGCCAACAGTGCCAGCTGCTTCGACGAAGTCGCCGGTATCGAGGAGTTTAAGCTGTTTGACGCCAAAATTGCCTTCCGGAATGTCGTCAACGGTTTGCATAAAGACTTGCACTTCGCCAAAATAATCGCGAAGCTTGACGAAGGCGATTTTGCCAAAGGAGCGGATTGCCATGATGCGGCCAGCAATACAAACTTCTTGGCCGTCTTTTTCGTCAAAATGGTCGACGATGGTCGAGATTTTAGTGTTACGATGTGATTTTGCAGGGTATGGATCAATGCCCATTGCGCGGATTTCGGCTAATTTACGAAGCCGTTCGTCGCGATAATCGCTAAGTGTAGTCATAATTTATCCTTTTAAGTTAATTAGTTCGACCTTTATTCTTGTCGAGTAGTCTATCGGTCTTGATTAGCCAACGTTCTTGATAGTAACTTTCTTGCCGTTGAAGTCGAAACTTTCACCGACTTTGCGACCGAGAAGTTCTTTACCAATAGGAGATTCGTGAGAAATCTTACCTTCGAGCGGGTTGGCTTCGACTGGGCCGACGACGGTATAAATGAACTTCTTGCCGCTCATGGTGATTTCGACGGTTGAGCCGATAGAAACTTTGTCAGTTTTCTTTGGGGCTTTAATCAAGACGGCATTTTTGAGAGTTTCTTGGATTTCGAGAATGCGATTCTCGACAGTTTTTTGCTCAGCGCGAGCATCGGTGTATTCTTGGTTTTCAGATAAGTCGCCGAAGGCACGAGCTGTAGCAATGCGCTCGGCAATGGCGGGACGCTGGGCAATAAGTTCAGCTAATTCATTTTCCAACTCAGTTTTGCCAGCTGGCGTAAGATTGATTGTCTTTTTCATAACTCTTAAAGTTTATTATGGTTGATAGATCTTGTCAATATTTATTCTGCGAGTAAACTCTGTTCTTGTTTACTAAAAGTCTTAGGAGTGAAGGTTGCTAAGCGAGAAATCTTTGGCAGGAAGTTCGCGAGTTTCGCCCGTAGCGCGGTTCGTGACTTCGATAATTCCCTTTTCTAGATTGCGGTCGGAGACGACGATGCGATACGGAATACCGAGGAGCTCGGCGTCGGCGAATTTTTCGCCAGGACGGAGGTCGCGGTCGTCATAGAGCGTATCCTCTTCGTGGCCTTTGTAGAGTTTCTCGGCAAGTTTCGTGCCTTCGTCGCCGATATTAACGAGATAATATTTGTAAGGAGCGACGTTTTCCGGCCAGACAAGGCCTTTGTCGTCGGCAAGTTTTTCAGCGATGACGCCCATGACGCGGGAGACACCGATACCATAGCAGCCCATGAAAACGGTTTTGCGGCCACCATCTTTGTCATTGAAGGCAAGGTCGAGCGGGGCGGAATACTTTTCGCGGAGAGTGAAGATGTTGCCGACTTCGGCAGCGCGAGCGGATTTTAGCTCTTCACGTTTGACGCCGAGATCCTGGAGAACTTCATCATTCAAAACTTCTTCGTTCAAGACAACGGACTTATCCTCGTTGAAATAAATTGTATCTTCGCCGACTTCGGTGATAGTCTGGAACTCATGGCTATATTTCGAGAAAACGCCGCCGCTCGCAAAAGTCTGGAAGGTGTCGCCGCCAATGCCGAGGCGATCATAAATGCGTTTATAGGCTTTTTCGGCTTCGTGATAAAACTTATCGTGCGATTCTTCATCGGTCGAATAACTGTAAAGGTCTTTCATTAGGAATTCGCGGGTGCGCATAATACCGGATTTAGCGCGGAGTTCGTTGCGGAACTTAGTCTGGAATTGATAGACATAAATCGGCAGGTCTTTATAGCTAGAGACATAAGACTTTAGCATGTTCGTCATCGGCTCTTCGTGGGTCGGGGCGAGACCGAGTTCGCCTCCGGCAGCGAGTTGAGTGCGGAACCAGATATCCATTTTTTCAATATCCCAGCGATCGGTTTTCTGCCATGGCTCAGGATTTTGAAGGCTAGACATGAGGACTTCTTGACAGCCGATTTCGTTCAGCTCTTCGCGGATGATTTTTTTGATGTTTTCGAGCACACGCAGGCCGAGCGGCAAGTAATCGTAGATGCCGGCGAGTTCTTTATGAATATATCCAGCGCGCAAAAGAAATTGGGCGCCGCGAGCCGCTTCGTCTTTCGGGGCGGTGCGGAGGGTCTTGGTGAAAAGTTTACTAAAACGCATAATGGGTATATTATAGCATAACTTAGGTTTTAGAGGGCGATATATATAGCATAGAAGGCGATGCCGTTGGAGAGGATGTGGAGGAGCATGCCGCTCCAGATGGTGCCGGTGATTTCACGAAGGCCGCAGAGGATGACGCTGAGGATGAAAACGCTGATGCCGACGTTGAGTTGACCGTGGAGAACGGCGAAAAGAATTGAGGTGAGGAAAATGGCGAGGGGGATTTTGAACTTGTTGCGGAGCTTGCCATAGAGCCAACCGCGCATGATAAGTTCTTCGGCGATTGGAGCGATGAAAACGATGGCGAGCATGGCAAAAATGCGGTCGCTAGTAGTAATAAAATAGCCGTTGAAGCCGACATTTTGCTCTTGGTCGGCATTGAACCAGGGGAAGCTAGTGAAGATGTTGATGATAACGTTCGTGAGAATGGCGTAGGCAAAATAAGCGATAGGCGCGAGACCGATATCGACGAAAGTTGGCCAGCCAGCAACGCCGAGTTCTTCGGGATTGGTCGAGAAAAGTTCGTCGGTCTCCGCGGTAGGCTTTGCGACTACCCGGGGGGCTTCGATGGCTTTCTCGGCTTTAGCAGGATTGAGGCGAGCTTGGCTGGCAGGTTTTAGATCGCCTTTATCATTATGGTTTCGCCGGTAGAGTGCGGCGAGTTTTGGCGGGACGAAGATGACGAGGATGAGCGCCAATGCATTATATAATATATAGTAAATAAATGTCCAGAACGGTTCAGTGAAACTCTCGCCGAGAATCCAAATCATAGGGTAAACAATGATAAATTGACTGGCGGTGATTGCGAAAGCCGTCCAGGCAAGGATGAAAATGGCGTAATAGACTTTTTGGCGGGTTGGGAGTTCGAACTTAGGAAATTTTTTGGCTTTTGAAGAAGCCTTGCCGGTTTTTGCGGAAGCTGTGCGGTGTTTTGTCGGTTGGGTTTTAGAGGTTTTGGGAGTTTCGGCCATGGTTAGAACAACTTAATAATATCAAGAATGGTAATAATAGCAATGAGGGTCAGAAGCACCATAAAAGCGCGAGAAACGATTTTCTCCTCGGTCTCCTTGGTGAGTTTTTTGCGGCGAAGTTTGTAAATCGCGATGATGAGCCAGCGGCCACCGTCGAGCGCCGGAATCGGGAGGACGTTCATACAAGCTAGCGAAACGGAGATAAGTGCTGCGAGGAAGGCGAGATTGGAGATGCCTGTACTGGCGAATGTCGGGAAGATTACTCCAATAATGCCGACTGGGCCAGAGACTGAATCTCCGGCGGCGGCAAGATCTTCGCGACCTTCTTCGCGCACGGTGTCGTTCGGACTGAATTGGCGAAAAACGCCAGAGATTAAGTTCCAGACGAGCTGGCCGAGGCTTTTGAAGGTTTCGCCGGTGATTTGGGCAGTGACGCCGAGGCCGACGATTGGCGCCGACCAGGTCGAGCGGATGAAGGTTTGGCCATAGCTTGCCATGCTGACGCCGAGGGCATATTCAGAGTCGGCGGGATTAAGATTGGCGGTGAGTTCTTTTTCTTCTTCGCCGCGTTTGATTTTGTATTTGACGGTTTCGCCGGCATGGTCTTTGCCGTATTGGCTGATAACGGCAGCGGAGGAAACGGTTTCGCCTTCGATAGCAATGATTTCGTCGCCACTTTCAAAGCCAGCCTCGTCAGCAGGCGAGCCTTCGACGACTTTGTCGACGACAACGCTGCGGCTGACGTCGATTTGCTGGGCGTCTTGACCGAGATAGAATTGATGCTCGAGGAATTGCGGCATGCCGGTCAAGGCGAGAACAGTCAGAATGACGAAAGCAACTAGCCAGTTCATAGCGACGCCACCAAAGAGAATCTTTGTCTTGCCCCAGAAGCTGGCCGCGCCGAAAGTCCCCTTGCGACGGTCAGCGTCAGATTCCCCGTCCATTGCGCAGAATCCGCCGATTGGCAACCAGTTCAGGCTGAAGACCATGCTATCTTGAGGCTTGCTCCAATCTTTTTTCGGGATTTTTACCCATTTAAGCTTCGTGATGGGCTTGCCATCGGCGCCGAGGAGAGGTTTACCGTCTTCATCTTTTTGTTCGACCGGTTTTTTCACCCAAGCGATAGCGCGCGGAGCAAAGCCAATACCGAACTCGAGAACTCGAACGCCGTTTCGACGAGCCATGATGAAATGTCCGAATTCGTGCGCGACGACGAGCAACATTAAAATAATCAAGCCAATAATAATCCCAAATACAATATTCATAGTTACTATTGTAGCACAAAAATCCGGAAGGTTGGTTCCGGATTTTGCCTATGCTAAGTTTTAGTGGCAGCCATTAAGCTGCGGCAAGCTTGTCTGGACTTATTTGCCGAAGCGACGCTGGCGATTATGAAACTCGTCGAGAAACTTCTGGCAATCTTCGGCTTCAATGGCCGGGAAGTGTTTGTCGATGAAGAGGAACTCGGCATAGGCGGCGCGCCACAGTTGGAAGCCAGAAATGCGTTCTTCGCCGGAGGTGCGGATGATTAAGTCGCAGGCCGGAACTTCGGGATGATAGAGATACTTTTCGAAGGTTTTGGGAGTGAGTTCGGTTTCGCCGGCAGCGATAGCTTTCGTCGCAGCGTCGGCAATCTCCCACTTGCCGCCGTAGTTAAAGCAAATACAGATAGTCTTGCCGGTGTTTTCGGCGGTTTCGGCCTCGGAATTCATGATTTTTTGCCAAAGTTTCGGCTTGACTGGCTCCGGACGCCCCATGACGACAACGCGCATGTTATCTTTCATGGCTTTCTTAGTCAAATCGTCGATTTTCTTCTCGACTAAGTCCATCAGGTAAGCGATTTCTTCGGGCGAGCGGTCCCAGTTTTCGGTGCTGAAGAGGAAAAACGAAAGAAATTGGACTTCGGTATCTTTGAGTGCGTCGATGATAACTTCAACTTTGTCGAAGCCGCGCTTGTGACCTTCGAGGGTCGGGAGATTTTGAGCACGCGCCCAGCGGCGATTCCCGTCGCAGATAAAACCAATGTGGGTGAGTTCGCCTGCCATTAGATCGCCATAATCTCCGCGGATTTTTCTTTGAACGCGGCATCAATTTTGTCGGTGAAGGTTTTTGTCAGCTCATCGACGGCCTTTTCGGCTTTTTTCTTCACGTCTTCGGGGAGTTCGGCGTTTTTCAGTTCTTTACGCGCGTCTTCGCGGACGTTACGAATGGCGATTTTTGCGTCTTCGACTTTGGAGGAAGTGGTTTTGACGATTTCTTTGCGACGTTCTTCAGTCAATGGCGGGACCGGCACGCGGACAACGTGGCCATCATCGGACGGATTAAGGCCGAGAGTGGCGTCGCTACGAATAGCGGTAGCGATGGCTTGGATAGTGCCGGGGTCGAAAGGCGTGACCTGAAGCATAGTCCCGCCGCTTGCGGTGACGTTTGCAACTTGGTTTAGCGGCATGAACTGCCCATAAGCCTCGACTTTCACGTTCGCAAGCATGTCGGGGTGCGCCCGGCCGGTGCGAACTTTTTTCAATTCATCTTGAAAGCGCAGGACAGCGGCGTCCATCGCCTTTCGATATTCACCATCGTCAAACATAATACCTCCTCGTAGGATTATAAAGTCGGCGCCAGGATACTATAAGGCCTAGCGCCGAGCAAACTTAGCAAATTATTCGGTCACACCGAGTTCAAGGCGCTTGAATTGGCGCACGGTGATATTCTCGCCGGTCTTGGCGATAGCTTCCTTGATGAACTGAGCAACAGTCAAATTATCATCCAAGATATAAGGCTGCTCCATCAAAACTTTGTCAGAAAAAGCTTTCTTAATCTGACCACCGATAATCTGGTCTTTCATACTCTCTGGGCCCTTGAAATTGGCTTCAAATTCCTTTTTCTTGGCTTCGAGATCTTTCTCTGGAATGTCTTCAATCGAAACGTAAAGCGGGTTCATTGAGGCGATTTGCATCGCGAGTTTGTGAGCGAGATCTTTGAACTCGTCGGTCTTGGCGACGAAGCTAGTCTCACAGTTCACCTCGACGATAGCGCCGAGACGGCCGTCGTGGACGTAGGTCTCGATGATACCTTCGCGAGTTTCGCGATCGCCGCGCTTCTCGGCCTTGGTCATACCTTTTTTGCGCATAGCGTCGAGAGCCTTGTCGAAGTCGCCTTTCGCCTCAACGAGGGCTTGCTTCGCGTCGGTCAGGCCAACGCCAGACAATTCCTTGAGTTTCTTGATAAGTTCGATAGAGATGGCTTTGACTTCGCCAGCTTTTTCTTTGAGTTCTTGGCTCATGTGCCTCCTTTGTTAGTTTCTAGTTCTCGGGTTGCCGAGAGAGATTAAGCATTTTTCTTGGCTTCGCCAGCCTTGATAGCGGCAACGAAGTAGTCGAGCAGGAGCTGGACAGACTTGATAGCGTCGTCGTTGGCCGGGATGACGTAGTTGACGTTGGACGGGTCAACGTTGGTATCGACGATAGCAAAGACAGGAATCTTCAAAGTGTTCGCTTCTTTGATGGCGTTTTTATCCTGGCAAGCGTCGGTGACGATGATAGCAGCTGGCTGCTCGGTCATGTCTTTGATGCCGCCGTAGCGCTCATTCAAGAGGTCGATTTCTTCCTGGAAGCGCTGGACTTCGAGCTTCGAGTAGCGAGCTTCAAGTTCGCCAGAAGCCATGCGGCGTTCGAGGTCTTTCAACTTCTTAATCTGGCGATTGACGGTCTCGACGTTGGTCAAGATACCACCAACCCAGCGAACCGTAACATATGGCATGTCGACGGATTCAGCAGCAGCCTTAGTCGCGTCTTTGAGCTGTTTCTTCGTGCCGACGAAGAGGATTTTCTTACCGCTCGCAGCGATTTTAGTGAGTTCTGGGAGAGCCTTTTCGAGAGCTTCGACAGTTTTCTCAAGGTTAATAATATGGCCGCCCTGGCGTTTGCTATGGATGTATGGCGCCATTTTCGGGTGCCAGCGGCTAGTTTTGTGGCCGAAGTGCGCACCTGCTTCGAGCAGGGCTTTGATATCGATGTTTTTTGGATCGACAGTCATGGTTATCCTTTCTCTTTGCGACGGGCGGGATTTCTGGCTGTCATTGAGGCTTTATCGCAAGACTGCGACATCGCTCTTACTGGCGGTTTGAAATCAGGAAACCTCCCGAGGCTGTTTCATTGATTAGTTTGCTCTTTCATTATAGCGAACTTTAGTTAGTTTGTCAAATACTTCGGTCGGTGTTTTTAACAATTTCGGGGTTTACAGGTTGGCGAAAGTGTGATAAACTGGAGAAAGTTATGAGTAAAAAAGTTTCACAACCGCAAGAATATCGCTATGTTGTCTTCATGGATGAGGCAGCGAACTTTTCGTTCTTGACGCGCTCGATGGCTAAAAGTAAAGAAATGATCAAGTGGGAGGATGGTAATGAGTATCCTTTGGTGAAAGTTCAGATTTCTTCCGCTTCGCACCCGTTCTTTACTGGTGAAGAGAAGATTATCGATACCGAGGGTCGTGTCGATCGCTTCAAGGCTCGCGCTGAGCGTGCGGCGAAGTTGCGCGCTTCTCTTGGCAACAAGGTGAAAAAAGCCGAAAAAGAAGCTGTCAAGAAAGCTGAGAAGGCCGAAGCTAAGGCTTAATCTTCTTCTGCATTTAGGCGATGTTTGGAAAATCCCAGTTTTACGACTGGGATTTTTGATGGATTATAGTTTTGTGGACTGGCTCGGGAATGAACGCGCTATTCGGAGCGTTTTGTAGACTAGCGCTTTCTGGAAGATGTGAAGTTCCGCCCCAACCGCCGCCCCGCCAAATAAGTTCATAAATCCGTTGGGCAGATTTATAAGTTCTCCGATATCGATTTTATTGTAAAAAAGGAATGAGTATGTGCTATATCGTTTCCTGCGTTATAATTTCGCAGACAAGTTGACTTATTTTGGCGGTTGCGGGGGCTGGGGCGGAGAAAACTAAAGATTACCGAGCGACGCAGCGAACGGAGCAGCCGTTAAAGCGGCTGGTGACACCCGACGGCCAGATTACGCCAGGGTCAAACGGCACGATAAAGGCGGTTGTGACGTCGTTGACCGTGCTGCTCCAATAGTAACCACCTCCGCCAAGATAATCGAGAGAGCCATTGCTGATGCGGCCACCGTATTTGAAATTATAGGGTGTAGCGATAAGCTCATTCCCTGAGCTCATACCAGTGAATATCGCAGAGTACTGGGCGTGGGTCGGGAGTGTCCAACCCCGAGGACAGACGCTTGCATCGGTACTTCCGCTGACGAAACTGGCGTTGCCGGTGCCAGCGGTCGCGGCGCCCCAAGAGTAATATGTACCATAAGCGACATTGTCGGTGCTTCGATATGAGGCAACGAGGTCGTTGCTGCTATTATTGAAGTTGGAGGGCGAGCCGGTTAGCACGGTAGCCGGCGGCGTCCATGTCGCCGAAACATCGGAGAGTTTACTCGTCAACGGAGTATTTGGGTCCAGCGCATAGTCTAGGTTCCGAGTTATCCAACAGTTATTATCTTTGGCGAACTTGGTAATGGGGTAGGTTTGGCCGTCGCGCTCATCGACAAGTTCGACCTCGGTGCCCGGCGTTGTATTTTCACAGATTTTGCTCGTCATTTGTTGCAATGTATCCAAATCGCTGAGTGTGACGAGCTCGCGCGGCGATGAGATAACCGAAAGCACAAACTTGCCCTCATAGGTGTCGGCGGGGCGGTCTACGCCAATTTTCGTAGCGAAACCAAGCGTGAAAGTATGGTTGGCTTCGCGGACAGAAGTATTCTGACTAGCCAAGAGGTCGCCTTGGCCAGCCGATAACGCTTTGTAGGTTGTATCTGACGGGAGGTTTTCTTCTGTAATGACGGAATATCCCCAGGTGTTTGAGGGGAGGTTCTTGAGAGTTGAGGGACTGGGCGTGCCGGAAATTGTTGCGCCGGTCTTTTGGCCGACGAGCTCGCCGGAACCGCCTAGATAAATACTATAGCCGCCGGAATTTTTGATTCCGATATTAGAGCGAACCGTTGCCTGCGCGGACACACCTTCGGGTGTGGTCGGGGTGATCGGGCTAGGAGAGGTGACCGGTAGAAATTCGATTTCAATGGAAGAGCTTACGAAAGACTGCTCGGAATCGGCCTGGCTGGCCTCTTCGATAGCGCTAGCTGGCAAGTTCGCGAACGGGTTGATTAGAGAAAACGTCAGTAAAAGTAAGCAGAGACAGCTTATTCCTCCAGCAGCATTAAAGTTTCTTTGGTATTTTAGCATCACAGCCCTCCTTTTAGGTTTGATAAACCTCGGCGGCCGTCCATGCCCTAAAAACAAAAACGACACCGCAGGGGTGTTCAATCCTGTCAACGCGTCAACTCTGAACCTTTCGGACCATCGTGTGCATTGCTGCGGTGCCGTTTCCGACACGCGATAATCGCAAAAGGTGAAAATGACAACGTCACTAAAAATAGTTGACATATGTTAACAAGATTGAACATTTTTATTATAGCATAGAAAGTTTGGCTTGTGCGGAAAATTACGTTTCTTTTTGCCGTCTTAGTAATGCATTTGTCTATGTTTTGGAAAGAAAATCGGGCGGCCGTTATGGGGCCGCCCTGGTCATGAGCGCGGGTGCGCTCGGGTTGATAGGAACTGGCGCTGATTGCGCCTTGAAATAGTGCTGGCGTTTTACGCCTCGTGGTTGGCGCAGGGTGCGCCTGGTGTGCTAGCGCAGAGGTTGCGCTTCGGTTTCGCGCGGACTTTGCGCGAAGAGCCTTTGCCGCGAGGAGCGGCTGACTTGGCTAGCCTTCCTGGTCAGCCTCTTGTCGCGACTAGCGCTTCGCCTGCGCTAAAGCGCGGGTCTTGGTGGCGACGGATGTTGTCACCATGCCTGACCGTGGGCGCGCTTCCACTGGAACTCGCGCATGGCATACTCCGACGTGAAGGGCCTGCCAGTCTCGGGGTCGGTGTAGCTGCCCGGAGATCTGCTGGCACCAGACAGGAAGGCGTCGAGGGATGTGCCTGTAACCTGGCGACCGAGATAGTCGGTGTGCTGAGTGCCGGCCGGCTTCAGGCTACTGTTCTCCTGAGTAAAAAATCCCATTCATGTTCACCTCTTTTCTATGATGGGATCGGTTTTGTGCGAAGCGAACCGTTTGGGAGGTTCGAGCGATGCCTCTTCGGACGCGAAGTGCGTCTCGCTTTAAACATTTTAGACATGCCGAAACTAACCAATTCGGTTGGCTTACATCTATTGTAGCACAGATAGTCCAAAAAGTCAATAGCCTCTAATAGAGACTATTGCTGCCTGCGTCGCTCAAGAGAGAAAAGTTAACTTTTCTCTCTGCTCGCTATCCTCGTCAGTTCAAGCGTCTCTGCTAGGAGGCTGGTTGCTCGCCGGAAATGAGCAGTTCGACGAAGGCGCGGACGTCTTTCATGGTGTTGTCCTTGTCGGCTGGGAGGAAGAGGTCGGGGTTCTTGACGAAGTCGAGGGATTTGACCTGAGCGTAGACGGCTTTGATGAGGGATTTCAGTTCGGCCTCGTCGGCGTCGCTATACTCGTAGACCTTGTCGTGGACTTTTTCGTCAGCGTCGGGGGTGACGAAAAGAATATGGCCACGGGTAACCTTATATTTGCTGTAGGTCGGGGAGAGATTTAGGAGGAGCTTGTAGAAACTGAGCTGGAGGCGGTATTTATAGAGAGAGGGGCGGCTATCCCACTTGCCGTCGTGGAAGGTGCCGGTCTTGAAATCATAGACTTCGATAGTCTTGGCGGTTTCGTCGAGGTTGATGTGGTCGATTTTGCCGGTCAAGGGGACGCCCTCGAAACTCAGTTTCTCAGGAGAGAGGTTAGCTTCGGCGCGGGCGTTTGGATGGCGGAGGATGTCGCTAAACTCGGCGAGGGCGATATTCAGGTCGCGCGCGCCTTGCTCGAGGAGAGCCTGTTGTTCTTCGGGCTCGAGCGCGGTGCGGGGGACGGAGGATTTGAAGAGTTCGAGGGCGGCCGCGTCGTCGATATGACCGCTGGTCACCTGCTCGAAAACGGAGTGAATTAGAGTGCCGTAACAGAGGGCGCGGCTGGCCGGCTCGTCGGGAGCGCGGAGGACTTTGCGCTGATAGAGAGCCTGGGGGCCAGCGTAGGTCAGGTCGATGAAGGTGGTCAGATCGGAAGCAGTGAGGCGATAATTCTCAAGGCGGGCCTTCAATAGCGGCTCAATCTTGGAGGGCTCGATGTTCTGGTAAGCGGAGATCCAGCTGAGGCGCTTGGTTTCGATTTTCTGCGAGGCGTCGAGATCACCGTCGTGAAGGTGGATGATTTTGTTGGGAGTTGGAAGGTAAGGCGATTCCCCAGCGACGCTGTCGCGGCTATCCTCTTCGAGGTAGGCGAGGCGATGAATTTCTTTGCCGCTCGGGGCGAGACGGGAGTTCGTCAGATAAAGGCTCTGCTTCGCGCGGGTGATGGCAACGAAAAGGACGCGGAGCTTCTCGTCGTCGCTGGCGCCGGTGTGGCGGATGCTGACAAGGTTTTTCGGGAGAGCGAGGAGGTTGTTGTTACCCTTAGCTTTACCCCAGGCGGAGTCGTCGACCGAGGTCAGGAAGACATGCTTAAACTCAAGACCCTTGCTCTTGAAGGCGGTCATGACTTGGACGGCTTGACTATCGTCGCGATAAGTACTGATGCGCATGATTTCGGCGTCGGCCGCTTCATAGTCGTCGAGCGTGGCGATGAAATCTTTCAATTTCGGGGCGTCGAGCGATGCGGTCGGGTCGAGACTTTTCGCGTGGGCGAGGATGGTCTGGCGGAAAGTGGCGAGATTCTCATAGAATTCGAGCTTCTCGAAGGCGGTGGCGTGCTGGTCATAATAATTCAGGAAAGGTGAGGTGAAGTTGTTGAGAGGCGCGGCGCCGGTCAGATAGTCGAGCCAGAGCTCAAACGGAGCGGTCGCCGAGGCAGTCGCAAGGTTCGCGAAGAAATCTGCGAGATTTTCGAGGCGCTCGTCGCCAGAAAGGTAGCTCAAGGTCGGCTTGTTCGCCGTGCGGCTGGATTCAATGGCGCCAATGACAATGCCGGACGGAATGCCCCAAAAATCGTAAGAAAGAATCTCGAGAAGGCGATGCGCGGGTTTCTTCCCCTCGGCGAGTTCGTGGACGAAGCGGGCAATCGTAAGGAGAGGACGGATTTTGTCGTCCTGGAGGAGGTTGTCGCGCTTTTCGTAAGTGACGTCGAGATTTTTTGCTTTGAGGTAGGGGAGGATCGGAGCGATGTTTTTGTGCTTAGGAGCGAGGATGGCGATTTCATTCGGGTCTTCGCCGGCGTCGACCAATCCGCGGATTTTCTCGGCAATCCAATAGTATTCCGCCTCAGGACAAGAAAATTCGTGACGTTCGATTTCGGGGTTTTCCGGTTTGCCGTTCCATTCGTCTTGCATAGAATGGAGAGTTTTGTCGACTTCGTCGTAGTTTTTGGCGAAACTGTCGGTGATTTGGTCGGCAATGTGCTTAGAAAACTCGAGGACTGCGCCAATGCTGCGGTAGTTGTCGACTAGAGTAATAACTTTTGCGCCGTAATGTTGCTCGAAATCCATGAGATTCGAGGCATTGGCGCCCTGGAACTCATAAATCGCCTGATCGTCATCGCCGACCGCCATGATGAGCGGCTTTTCGTAGTCGGTGAGAAGTTTAATTAGCTCAAACTGGGACGGGTTCGTGTCTTGGAACTCATCGAGCAGAATATATTGGAAAAGTTCGGAGAGACTGAGGCGAAAACCGCGGTCGGTCTTGAGATAATGGATGGCATACTCAATCATATCATCGAAGTCGAAAAGTCCGTTCGCCGCGAGATACTGGTCGTATTTTTCCATGATATGCGCAAGCGAGAAGAGCTTTTTGTTGGCGATAGTATCAGAGAGGCGATAGGCGGGAGCGGGATGCTTGCGGTCGCCGGCGTCGAAGATTTCGACATACTTTTTCTTCCAGGCGGAAAGCGGCTGGACGCTAGGTTGCTTCGGCTTGCCAGTGGCGGTGACTCCGGGGTCAGTATTACGGATTTCTTCAATAACTTGGTTCAGTTCGCGAAGCATCGTATTCGCGATGCGTTCGATATTGCCGACAATCGGCTCGGGCGAGGTGTATTTCGCAAGGATTTCGAGGACGGGCTCATAGACTTCTTCTAGGGCTTGGTCGAATTTCAGGCGGGGCGGGGCGGCAAGGAAAATCGGCGAAATCTCGGCGCTAATCGCTAGACTGTCTTCGGCGTTTTGAGCGGCGATTTTCTGAAGGTCGCTCGCGGTGAGGCGAGCGGATTTCGCGCTTGAAATCGTATCAATAATATCTTTCGTGCCGGAGTTTTTAAGGATGTCGGTCGCGGGGAGCGATTTTTGGATGTCGGCGACGATTTTGTACTGCGCGGTTTGGTCGATCGGGGCGTCGAGCTTGCGGTCGAGAGTTTCGGTGTAGTTTTTGTAGCGTTCAAGCAGATTTGCGCCGAAAGCGTGATAAGTGTAGATATTAACATCGAGAGCCGCCTTGCCAATCATGGCCTGGAGGCGATCGCGCATATTCTCGGCGCCAGCGTCGGTGAAGGTGAGACAGAGGATGTTCTCAGGGTTAGCGTCGGTATGTTCGAGAATATAAGCAACCTTCGCGGAAAGGAGCTGAGTCTTGCCAGTCCCGGGGCCTGCCAAAACCAAGAGTGGCCCTTCTAGGTATTCGACGGCCTCTTTTTGTTGTTGATTGAGCGGCATGGTGGGTTCCTTTCTTGGCGAGGGTTGTTAGCTGGCGGGCTTAAGATTTTGATTGACGGCGGACTTTTTATGAAGTATGACGAGATTTTCGAGATGCGGCGTGCGCGGGAAAAAGTTAAACGGAATAACTTTTTTAATTTCGTAGACCGGGCTGTCTGGCGTGGTGGCAGTTGAACTATCTGTGACGGGGCGAGGGCTAGTAAGGATTTTGAGGTCACGCGCTTGGGTGGCTGGGTTACAGGAGAGATAGATAATAACTTCAGGCTGAACTTCGAGAAACTTATCGAGAAGCTCGGGGCGACAACCGGCGCGCGGAGGGTCAACGATTACGATTTGCTCTGGCTCAACATAATCGAGAGCTTCTTCGGATTTCGCAAGAACGGAGTGAACGTTCGCCCCCTGACGGCGAGCCTCTTGGCAGTTGCGTTCCATCTCAAGATAGGCTGGCTTGTCGCACTCGACAAGGGTGAGGTCTTGGTCGCGGGCGACCGAGAGACCAATCGTGCCAACGCCGGCGTAGAGGTCGAGAACTTTTCGCGGGCGCGGCTGCTGAGAGTTTTGCGCCTGCGTAGTGGCGGGGTGGATTTCTTGCTGCCAGGTTTCTTGCTGGATTTCTTTCTCGATTTCGTGAAGCGCCATTTCGTAGACTGGCAAGTTGATTTGGAAAAAGCCGTTCGGCGAGTAGGAGTAAGTCTGGCCGAGAATGGCGTCCTCGAGCAAGCTAAACCGCGGGCGAGGTTGATGATTCTCAATCAGGCCGCCGCTCACTTCGCTGGATTGGTTGGCGCGGAGCAGGAGCGATTGGTATCTGCGGGCCTCCTCGTGCTTTTTGTTCAGCTCGGCGATAATCTGCTGGGCTTTCTGAAAAATCTCAGGCCGCTCAAGACTAGATGAGTCGACGATAACTTTTTGATGGCTGCCGCGAGCGCGGAAGGCAGGATGAATCTTCTGGTCGCAGTGATCAAAATACAGCGCGTACTCCATTTTGTTGCGATAATGAAAATCCTTGCCGTCGGTCTGGATGGGTGCGATTTCAACTTGGCTCGGCAAATCGATTTTCTGCTGGCGGAAAATCTCTTGAAGTAGAGCATGTTTTTGCTCCAGTTCATAATCATAAGTCATAATCTGCCAAGGCGAAGTTGATAAGTAGCAATCGTCGCGTGGCGGGATGCGATGTGGAGAGGGTTTTTCGAAATCAAGGACAATCCCCTCAGCGTAAGTGCTTTTATTTTTGGTGAGCTGGATTCTGGTGGCAATTTCGCCAGGCAAGGCATTCCAGAGAAAAACTTTCTTGCCACTATTCTCGCCGTCAGAAAGCGTCGCAAGACCCTGTCCGCCAGGAACTAACTTCTCGATAGTTATTCGTTCTGTGATATATTCTGGGACTTTTTTCGATTTGTTTCGGCTCATTTTAGGTAATTTTATTCGTTCTGTGATATATTTTACTCGCGGCTTACTCGTAGCGAAGGGCGTCGATTGGGTTCTTATGGGCAGCCTTCCAGGCTGGGGCTGTGCCAGCGAGAAAGGCGATGAACATAACGATAAGAATAATCGGGATGACATTGGCCGGCGTAAATTCGAAGAGATTAAAGGTCGGTAGAGCTTCCAGGAATCCGCCCGGAGCGTGAACGAGGGTATTTGTGATATTGCCGATGATGATAGCGACGAGAACTCCGAACGCGGAACCCCAGAAACCGAGCGCGATAGCTTCGACGGCAAATTCAAGGAAAATCCTGCCAGAAGACATGCCGAGCGCTTTATCAAGACCAATTTCGCGAGTCCGTTCCTCGACCGACATGAGGAGGGTGTTGATAATGCCGATCGAAGCGGCTAGTAAGGCAATCCCGCCAAAAATCGTGAAGACGATCATGATGACGTCGAAGAAGGTGCGAATCATACCCATCATGTCGGAAACGGTAAGGCCAACGAAACCGGCCTCTTTTAGCTTGGCTTTGATTTCATCTTCGGTGTATTTTGAGTTATCAAAACGAGTCTGGATGGCGTAAACAAGTTCTTTCTGTTCGGCAGGATAGTATTTTGTGCCTTCTTCATACATTGCATCTTCGAGGGCGCGACTGATAATCGAGCCGTTCACGGCGACGACGCCCGGCGCCTGAACGCCAACGACTTTGGCTTTAAACTCAATGGGATTATTCGTCATTGTGTCGAGCATAACAAGAGTGACGGTTTTGCCGATAGCATCTTCGTCGGAACCGAATCCGAGCGCTTTCGGGTAACCAGGTTCAAGCGTAATTTCGTATTCCTTAGTATCCTGGCTCGGCAAGGTGCCGGCGGTGGTCGCAATGTTGAAATCGCCTGGAGGCATCGCACCGACCGTGATGTTATATTTCTTGTCAGTTTCTTTGCTCGTGATATATTCGACCGGTATTTGCTTTGCGATGTAGAAGTCATCTGGGTTTAGACCATCAATTTTGCCAAGCTTATCGAGCTGCTCCTTATTCATGGCGGAGAGGGTTTGGTTCGGATTATATTCGGTCGGTTCACTCGAAGTCGACATCATGGAGTTCATCATACTGACAGCCCCGCTGCTAGTGATCATAATGTAATCATCGCCACCAAGGCTAGCGGTTTGCTCGTCGATAAAAGAGTTGACGCCGGCATTGATAGCAACATTCAGAACGATCGTGAAACTACCTACGAAAATCGCAAGAATAGTTAGAAAAGTGCGGACTTTGTTGCGAAAAAGGTTATGATTAGCGGTCTTGATAATCTCAAAAAGTCCCATTACTTTTTAGCTCCTTTCTTGGCAGATTTGGCACCCGACGCAGAGGTCTTAGCGCTTTTCGACTGCGAGTTTGGTTTCTTGGACGACTTTTGCGATTTTGCGCCAGTATCCTCGACGATTTCGCCATCCATGATACGAACTTGGCGATTACAAAGTTTCGCTAAGTCTTCATCATGAGTAACGATAATCAAAGTCGTGCCTTTTTTGTTGGCGTCAAAGAGAAGTTTGATGATTTTGTCGCCAGTTGTCGAGTCGAGATTCCCGGTCGGTTCGTCGGCAAAAATGATACTCGGATCGTTCACGAGCGCACGGGCAATACAGACGCGCTGCTTCTGGCCGCCGGAAAGGTCGTTAGCTTTGAATTTAAGACGTTCTTCAAGCCCGACCGTATGTAGGGCTTTAGTTGCAAGCTCTTTGCGCTTCTTACGCCTCACGCCGGCGATTTTGAGCGGGAGCATAACATTTTCGAGGACGGTATCATTCGGGTTCATGAAGAATTGCTGGAAGACAAAACCGAAACTCTGGTTGCGAAGTTGGTTAAGCTTGTGGGCACGGAGTTTAGTTGAATCGATTCCGTTGATTTTGATAGTGCCAGAAGTTGGCTTATCAAGAAGAGCGAGTAGGTGCATTAGCGTAGACTTGCCAGAGCCGGACTTGCCGATGATAGCGACCGACTCACCTTTGTAGATATCTAGATTAAGGTGTTTGAGCGCGGTGAAGGCGGCGGAACGCTTGCCGTAAACTTTGACTAAGTTTTTTACCTCAATAACTTTTTCCATTGCTTTATTCTAACATGGCTGCAGCTAGTGCGCAACGTCAAGCGTTTACTTCTTTCGAGTTCTGGCAACGGTCTTCCTCGAACTGGTAGGTCGGCCCTGCGAGGCGAGCCGCAAGATCGGAGAGGTAGAAGCCAACAATGCCGCCGATGACCGGGACCAAGACATAAACTGCAAGAGCTAGACCAGCGCTACTTGCGAGGGCGCCAAAGTTTTCAGCCGTGGTCGGCAAGACGCCATACATAAGAGCGGAGGCGGGATTGAAGACGATGCTTTCAGTAAGGCCAAAGAAGTTCTGCGAAATCACCACGCTCAACAAATAAGTCAGGACAATACTGCTCGCAACGGTAAAGGCAAAAACCAAAGTATTCTTTTTAGCATAGCGAATAGCACGAGCGAAACAGAAGGCTAAAATAACAGCGCAGAGGAGGCTAATAAAGGCGAGCGCCCAGAAGTTTTCGCCGGTGGCTTCAACTAAAGTCGGCAATTCCCCGCCATAACTACCGCCAAGGCGGAAGGCGTTAAGCAGTAGCGAAGCAATCCAAGCACCAACGACCTGAGCTAGAATATAGAGCACACCGCGAATCGCAGACATGCGGCGAGTCGCCATCATGCCGGCGGTGACGAGCGGGTTGAGCTGAGCGCCGGAAAGTTTAACGATAACAACGTAAATGCCGATGACGGCGCACATCAAGAAGATTGGCACAAAGTCGACACGGAACATGCCGATTGTGCACATGAGCAACATAGTCAGAAGCATAGTACCGAGCACTTCGCCAAGGAGTGCGCCCCAGATTTTCGGGGTTTTGAAAATATTAAGCAAACTTTCTTCGCTGGGGTTATATTTGCGGGCGAAGAAGCCGGGTTTGTCTTGATTCATGAATGACCTCCAAAATTATTATATCTATTATAGCACAAGTTATGGCTTAGCGGGCATATTGCCAGATTTGGCCGTCTTTCGAATCGAGTACAGAGATATTTTGCGCCAATAGTTCGTCGCGTAGGCGGTCCGAGGTTGCGAAATCTTTCGCGGCGCGAGCAGCTTGGCGACTAACGAGGAGCTTTTTGGCAGCAGAGCCAAGCTCAGGCGAGTCAGAGAGTAGGCCTAACCCGAAGAGGTGGTCAATTTGTTGCCAAAAATCAAGATTGTCATTCGTGACAGCGTCGATAATGGCGAAGGCTTTCGGGGAGTTCAGGTTGTCGTCGAGGGCATCAATAATGTCGGCGATAGCGTCAGGAGTTGTGGTTGAGGAGCTGGCGGGAGTTTGGTAGCATTTCGCGATACGATTACGCCAGTTTAAGCGGCGAATGCGTGCGGCCTCGAGGTTTTCGAGGCTAAAGTCGCGCTCAGATTGATAATGCCCCTGGAGAACCCACATCTTGAAGTCGAGCGGCGAGTAGCCTTTCTCGGCGAGGTCGGCGAGCGAATATCCGTTGCCGAGCGACTTGGAGATTTTTTGGCCTTCAGAGGTGAGATGATTACAATGGATCCAATATTTGGCGAGTTTTTTCTCGAAGGCGGCTTCGCTCTGGGCGATTTCGTTGGTGTGGTGGGTAGGAATATGGTCGATGCCGCCAGCATGAATATCGATAGTCTCGCCAAGTTCGGTATGAATAATCGTCGAACATTCAAGATGCCAGCCGGGATAGCCGGGGCGACCGAGATAATCCCAGCGCATTTCGTGTTTCTCGCCAGGCTGGATAAACTTCCAGACCGCAAAATCGGAAGGATTTAACTTTTCGTCAGAGAACTCAACACGAGCGCCAGCCTTCAAGTTGTCGAGATCAAGCCGAGCGAAGTCGGCATAATGCGGGAACTTCGCAGTATTATAATATATACCATCGCGAGTTTCGTAAGTATAGCCTTTCGCGGTCAAAATATCAACCAGTTCAATGTCTTCCGGAATATAATCCGTCGCGCGGGCGAGAAGGTCGGGCGGGGTCAAATCGAGCGCGCTATAGTCGGCAAGAAACTTATCAATATAAAACTCGGCGACTTCCCAGACAGTCTTCCCGGTCAAGCGCGCACCCTTCTCGAGCTTGTCTTCGCCATCATCAGCGTCGGAAGTGAGATGTCCGACATCGGTCAAGTTCAAGACGCGCTTCACACCGTAACCCTGCGCTTTCAAAGTCCGAATTAATAAATCCCAATAAATATAGGCCGCAAAATTGCCAATGTGAGGCTGACTATAAACAGTCGGGCCACAAGTATAAATTTTAACTTCGCCGGCATTAAACGGCGTGAAAGTTTCGACCTTGCGGCTTAAAGTATTATATAGTTTCAGTTTGTTTGCTGGCATTTTTCAGAACCTTCTTTATCTCTGCTAATATTTTAGCACGTTTCCCGACCGAAATGTCATGTTGGCCAATCACGCTGATATAAGTAATATAGCGCGAGTTTTGCTTGGCGGCGCGCTTCAAATTCGAACGCATGACGAGCGGATCGAAATGACCGTGAATAATGGCAGTCGGGATGCGGATTTTGGTATAAGTTTGGTAGTTTTTACGATTTAGAATGACTTGCTCCATAGATTTCGCAAAGGCGGCGGTGCGGATATAAGTGCTACGAAAACTACTGAAGCGCTGGACAAGGTGCGCAAGAACGTCGGCGGCCGGAACCTCGGTTGCAATCTTGTGAAGCGAGCCATAGGTTTTTGTATAGGCTTTATCAGGAAGACGAGCAAGCTCTTCGGCCATCAAAACGGGCGGCGAGACAAGGACGAGTTCGGCAAGTTCGACGCTGGGATGAAAATTCGTGGCATAATCAGCGGCAATCAGTGATCCCATGGAGTGTCCGACAAGGACGACCGGAGTTTTGACGCGGAGATGTTTCAAGACTTGGTCAAGAGCTTGGTCATAATCGAGATAATCATAATCGAGCCAATCGGCACGAAGTGACTTGCCGAAGCCGAGCAGATCGAGAGCAACGAGACGAACTTTCTCGAGATCAGGGTCTCTGGCGAGTTGCTTCAAGGTCGTGCGCCAGGTGTCAGAGGTAGCAGAAATACCGTGGAGAAATACTACGGTCAGTTCCGGTTTTTTGACTTTGCGATCATAAGTTGCTTTGAGGCGAACGGGAATCCGGAAACACTTGTGCCAGACCCAAGTGAATGCATTATAGAGTTTTTGCGTTAGCATTATGCCGCCGGCTCGGAAGTTTTATCGGCGGTGTTTTGCTGGGCAAGCTTTTCGGCGCGGGCAGCTTCGAGAAGTTCCGGCATAATTCGCACAACATCAGCGACCACTTCTTCATAGCTCGTATCGTAAGTGCGGAAGCCGGCAGCGTAGGGGTGACCGCCGCCGCCGAAATAACCAGCAATTTGCTCGGCGATCGGCTCGGCGGTGCGAACTTTGCCAGTGACTTTGCCGTCGGGATAAGTTTTAATCGCGATAGCAACCACCACGCCTTCGATCAAGCGCATTTCTTCGAGAATCAGGACGTTCGGGTTGTATTCGTTGGAATAAGCCTGGATTTCTTCGAACGGAATGTGAATAGTTGCCAATTCCCCGTCGAGCGAATACTCAATGCGTTTAATCAAGTCGGCCTTATAGTCGAGAATGCGCGGAGATTTTTTCATAAAATCGCGACGGCGTTCATCAAGCTCGGCAGGATTTGCGCCGAGGTCGATTAGCTCAGCCATGGTGTGCATAGTTTCGGAAGTGACAGAAGCGCTGACAAGGCCGAGCGTATCAGAGGAAATCGCAGCGTAGAGAGCTTCGGCAGCTTCTTTCGGAACAGTCAAGTTGTCTGTCTTGGCAATTTGAAAAATCAGGTCAGCACAAGCCGGGCGCGGTTCGATAATAGCTTCATGTGGAAAGTCGAGGTCATCCTCCGTCTCATGGTGATCGATGACGAGAACGGGTTTGTTATAAAGCGAATTACGAATCGCAACGTCGTCGAGAAGTTTCGAAAGCAAGACTGCTGCGGCAGTATCGACGATAATATAACCGTCGGCTTTGTAGTCGAATTCGTTCGTGACGCGCGACCAATCCGGGAAATAGTGGAGATAATTCGGCAAGTCGACCGGACAATAAAGTGAGTTCTCGGTGTCTTTCAAAATATAATCGAGCGCAATCGCGGAGCCGAGCGAATCGCCGTCGGGATTCTCGGCCTGAATAATACAAATGCGCTTTTTGTCGGCTAAAAACTGAGTAAACTTCTGATACATATATATTATTATATGCTACCTTCGGGGTTTTGTCGACTTCGAGGAAGACTTGGCGGATTTTGACGTTGTTTTAGCAGACTTTGAAGAAGTTTTGCGAGAGGTTCTAGCAGATTTATGGGAAGTTTTGCGGCGAGTGGATTTCTTAGGTTCGTAGTTCGGGAAGGCCTTGGCGATGCGGCGACTGAGGCGGCCTTTCTCCATGATGATTGCGTGGACGCGCTCGGAGATTTCTTCGGTAGCGTCGCGCTCGACAGTGCCGACGGTGACTCGGAAGCCGAAAATCAAAATTAGCGAGCAAACAACGTCGACAACGAAAAGGAAGGCAAGAATAAGAGCGATAATATCGAGAAGCTCCGGGTTAACGCTATCGAAAGCAGCGAAAAGAAGCGGATTAAAAACACGGACGATCAGAACGCCAGCAACGCCAAAGCCGAGCAAAGCACCGAGACAGATGCGACCGTTAATATTGAAAGGCTGGTCGGAGTAATCCCACCAACGCACACGGAAGATTTTTTCCATGAGAAAACTAGTCATGTATTCTAGGAGCGCTGCGCCTACGACAGAAACGCAGAAAATCGCGATAAGATTCTCGACGTGGCCGATGGCTAGGGTCCCGACGAGTGCGCCAACACCATAAATCGGGCAAATCGGTCCAATGAAGAAGCCTCGATTGGTCAGGCGACCTTTTTGGAGCAAAGTGACGACAAGTTCCATAGCCCAGCCAGCGCAGGAATAAGTTAGAAAAAGTAAAAACCAGGTAGCGGGGCTGTGCTCGGAAAAAGTCTCCATATTAAACCTCAATATCTCCAATCATTTTAACGCTTTCGGCTTCCGGCAAAGTCTCGACAGATTTCAACTTGCGCTCGATTTGACGAGAAGTAGTAGAGGCGGAATCGATTTTGTTGACGGTTTCTTGGAGTTTTTTCTTGGTCGCGTCGAGTAAATCGCCAAATTTTGAGAATTGAGTTTTGACGGCGCCTAGGGTTTGCCAGACTTCGGCGGAGCGCTTTTCGATCGCAACAGTGCGGAAACCCATGGTGAGACCGGAAAGAATCACCGGCAAGGTCGAGGGCGAGCAAATCGTGACGTTCAGCTTCTGACGAACCTCGTCGAAAAGCCCGGGGATACGGAGGATTTCGGCATAGAGGCTTTCGGTCGGGACGAACATGACGCCAAAGTCGGTCGTCGCAGGAGGATCAAGATATTTAGTGGCGATTTTCTTGGCTTGCTCCTTGACGTCGGTCGCAAGAGCTTTGCGCAGAGTTTCGATTTCAGCTTTATCACCGCGATCATAAGCCTCGATAAGTCGGGCGTAATTCTCGACCGGAAACTTCGAGTCAATCGGCAGGAGGACTTGGTTCTCGCCTTGACCGGGCATTTTAATCGCGAACTCCACCCGGTCATTGCTGCCGGCTTTTGTCAGGGTATTCTCAAGATATTGATCTTTAGTCAAACTATCGGAAATAATGTTGCCAAGCTGAACTTCGCCATAAATCCCGCGAGTTTTGACGCCTTCCATGACTTTCTTTAAGTCGCCGACGCCATGCGCAAGATTACGCATTTCACCCAGGCCTTGATAAACCTGGGTGAGTTGACCGGAGATATGTTTGAAACTATTGTTGAAGCGTTCCTCGACGGACTTTTGTAGCTTTTCGTCGACCGTGAGGCGCATCTCTTCCAACTTTTTCGAGTTGTCATCCTGAAGACTTTTGACGCGAGTGTCGACGGTTTTCTGGATAAGTTGTAAGTTATCGGAAAGTTCTTTGCGGCTGTCCTGTAAGTTCGTCGTAATCTCGCGGCGATTTTCGCGGAAGGCATCTTCAATTTTTGGGGTGAGTTTATCGAGTTGGCCTTCGACGCGGATGAGGCGTTCTTCAAGCTTCGTTGTATCAACACGAGCGACGGGCTTTCTGGCAATCAAAATCACAAGCAGGCCAAGATTGATAAGCAATAAGCCGATTAGCGTAAGCTCCATATGTGCTATTATAGCACATTTTAGTTTCGTTGGTCCCTAATAATGTTTTTACTGCAAAGGTAGGTGATGAGAAAGTAGCCGCCATAGATGGCGCCGAGGATGATGGCAACGGCGGGCAGGGCGCTGGTGATGTCGATGCCACCAAGACTAATCAAGACAACGTCACAGAATTGAAGTCCAAAGACAGCGTGGAGAATTGCGATGAGGAGCGGAAAAAGGAAGAAGATGAAAATCTGCCAGAAGAGTGCGCGGTTTAGCATTTTTTCGCTAGCACCGATTTTGCGGAGAACGGTGTATTTTGCGCGGTTGTCGCTGCTTTCGGAAAGTTCCTTGAGGGCGAGGACGGCGGCGCTGGAGATGAGGAAGATGATGCCGAGATAAAGTCCGACAAAAGTGACGAGAGCGGAAGTGCCGACGTTGTTGTCGATGAGGTCCTGGCGCGACTCGACATCGAAATAATAGATGCCGCGGTTGCTGCCATTATAATTATAGACTGCGCTTTCTTCGTCAGGCTCGTCGTCGCTATAGAAACGGTTGTTGACACCATAGAGGATGCGCTCGGCGGCCTCGGGATCGACGTCGGTTTTGTAGTTCGCGAGGAGGACTTCGCGGCGCGATTCAGCTTCGGCGGCGAGATTAATACTATCTGGCACGATGATAATTCCCTCGTTGAGAGTCGAGACTTGGAGTTCGATGCCGCCGACGATACATTGATCGGAGTTTGGCGAGAGAGTCTTGCCGGCAACCGTAATTTTTTTGCCATCTTTCATGGCTTGGTTGCGAAGTTCGAGCACAGGTTTGAAGTCGGCAATCATAGCATACTCGCCGTCTGCAAGATTAACTTCCGGGTGACCGAAAACCTTCGCGGCGCGATTGTAGTCGCTTTGATGAATAAAGCGTTCGGAAACGTCATAAGAACCCATGACCGTCACATCTCCAGCACCTTCATTCACGCCGCTAACCGAACCAATGACATCGCCGAGAATAACACTGTCGAGGCGGTAAGTTTCGTAGGTCGTGATATCTTCGAGCCAGTCAGACAAGTTGACGTTCTCGCGCTGGTAGACTTCTGGAATAGACACGGGGTTTTCGCCGATACCGATAACTTGAATGTCGACGGGCATTAGTTTTTCGGCGGTTTCGTGCATGGTGTGGTTGATGGAGAGGGCGGAGCCGAGGATGCAAATCGTCGTGAAGAGCATAAGACAGATTAGGCTCATGGAGACAACGGTAGTGTTAATCTTGCTGCCGAATTGGCGAAGAATGAAGGAGTTTAGCTTGCTATAGTAGACTTTTTTGAAGCTCATGACAATTCGGAGAAGCAGGCCGGAGAGCGACCAAAAGAGGAGGAAGGTGGCGGTGACGCCGATAGCAATCGGGACGAGAAGAATCTGGATGTCGGCGTTTTCGATAAGCGTGTTGAGACCGGCGGTGACGAGATAGTAGGAATAGCCGAGCATGACGGAGGCGATAATGAAGACAACGGTGCAGACCCAGGGATTCTTCAAGGCAACTTTTTCATTGCGACGGTTGCTGGAAAGTAAGTTAATTAGTTTCTGGCGGCCGATAATGATAACGTTGAAAATCATGACGGCGAGATAGATGACGCCGAAGTAGATGAGAGTTTTCAGACAGGCAGCGCCGGAGAAGACGAATTGGAAGTTAGTCAGGTCGGCGTCGAACATATTAGCGACGAGGACGCTAGTGAATTGCGAGGCGATGATGCCGAGGGCGAGACCAGCGACCAGCGAGAGGACGCCGATCAGGAAAGTCTCGATGAGCAAGAGGCGGGAAATTTTGCGTTTGCCCATGCCGAGGGTCATATAGAGACCGAACTCCTTGCTGCGACGCTTGATCAGGAAGCGCGAGGCGTAGATGATGAGCGCGCCGAGAATGACGGAGACGAAGACGCTGACGACGCCGAGAATGACGTTCATGAGTTTCAGCATGTCTTTGACGCGCTCGGTGACGTCGAGCATGACGGATTGGCTTTCAAGCGAATTGAAGACATAGAAAATTGCGACGCCGAGCACGAGCGTGAAGAAATAGATTGCGTAATCTTTAATGCTGCGGCGAATGTTTTTGATGGCGAGTTTTGTAAACATAACTAATTCCTTTCTGTAATCGTGGGTTTAAGATTGTTTACAAGACGTCGCTGGCGTCGCCACCGAGCAAAGTGATAACGTCGATAATCGCGTCGAAGAAATCTTTGCGCGAGTCGTCGCCCTTCAAAAGTTCATTAAAAACTTTGCCGTCTTTGATGAAGATGACCCGGTTCGCGTAGGACGCGGCGAAAGCGTCGTGCGTGACCATGAGAATCGTGGTCTGGAACTTTTGGTTCAGACGCTCAAACTGCTCGAGGAGCATTTTCGATGACTTCGAATCGAGCGCGCCGGTCGGTTCATCGGCGAGGACGAGCTTCGGGTCGGTGATGATAGCGCGAGCGGAGGCGACACGTTGCTTCTGACCGCCGGACATTTGATAGGGGTATTTACTGAGAACATCGGTGATATTTAGTTCCCTGGCGACCTTTTTAACGCGGTCATCAATCTCGCTGGGCGCGAAGTTTTGAATCGAAAGGGCGAGAGCGATATTCTCGTAAGCCGTGAGCGAATCGAGCAGATTGAAATCCTGGAAAATGAAGCCGAGCTTTTCGCGACGGAATTCGTTGAGTTCTTCGCCTTTGAGGGACGTAATATCGTCGCCGTCGACGTAGATGTGGCCGGCGGTAACGCGGTCGATGGTTGAGATGATATTGAGCAGAGTAGTCTTGCCGGAGCCGCTGGCGCCCATAATTGCCACAAACTCACCTTCGTTCACTTTGAAGGAAATATTGTTGATAGCCTTCGTGAGCGAAGACTTGTTGCCATAATACTTTTCGACTTTTTCTAGCTCGAGAATGGTTTTCATGCTTCTCCTTATGTTCTTTGGGGATCGTCGCCTTAACTTTTGGTATTTCGTTGGCGACGGTTTTAGTTTGTCTTGGCTTGATTATAGTTTACTCTGGAAGTTTTGTCGTTTGCTCAAGGTTTCAGAAAACTTACTTTTTTGAAAGAGTATGTTTTGGCGGTGCCGGAGTATGATTTTCTGGGCTTGGAGTATGATTCGTATTGACCGGAGTATGATTTTCTGGGCGCATGATAGTATAGTAATCGTGGCGCGGGAAAGTGATTTCGACGATGGTGCCCTTTTGGTTTGGCGAGGAGATTTCGATTTGGTGACCGAGCTTGTCGCAGAGGGTTTTCGCAATATAGAGGCCCATGCCAGTCGATTTTTGGCCGCTACTCGGCAAGGAGTTGCGGCTGGTTCGACTGTTCGCGGAAGATATAGCACCGTGGCCGTTCTCGCCGGTGAAGGATTTTTCGAAGACGCGCGGGAGATCTTTCGCGGAAATACCGAGACCATCGTCGGCGATTGTGAGGACAGTTTTCTCTGCGGTATCTTCGGCGGAAATGGTAATAGTTTTGCTCTGATATTTAATGCTATTTTGAAGGATTTGGTTGATGATAAACTCGAGCCACTTGCTATCGGTAAAAACTTCGTAATCTAGATTATTTACGGTGAAGTCGACGTTACTGGCGAGGAGAAGGTCACGATTACGAGTGGCGACATTTTTGATAATTTCGGCGAGCGAAGTAGGCTTAATGAGATAATCGTGTTCGGCGTTTTCGGCGCGGGCGAAATAGAGAACTTGTTCAACATAACTGTCGAGACGACTGAGCTGGGCGGCAATTTTGCGATCTTTATTCATGAGGCTCAAAGTGGCGAGGGGAGTTTTAACTTCGTGAATCCACATTTCGATATAGTCGCGAAACTCGTCGGCTTCGATCTCATAGCTCTGGACGACTTCGGCCATGGATTTGTTGATAGCGTAGAGCGCTTCGTAGAGAACGGCGCCGTCATAGAAGTTCGGCCTAGCGAGGGTCTCGAGGACGAGGTAGGCACGGTCGAGGCTGGCAATGTTTTGGAGGAGTTTTTGATAAAAGGTGCGGCGGCGGAGATATTCGGAAACCGGGACAGTGACACCAAAAAGTGCGAAAAAGATCACGGTAATAATAATTATTTCGGCGCGGGCATGGAGAGCGAGCAGGAAAAGTAGCAGACAAGCTAGAAGGACGAAGAAAAGTATAAAATAATAGAGCTTCTCGCGGAGAAAGTGGCGGAGGTTGGCGGGATTGTCGCGGCGGTTGGCGGCCGGGTTAGGCGAGGACATAGCCGAGGCCTTTGCGGGTTTCGATAGCGTCGTCGGCGCCGAGAGATTTAAGTTTTGAACGAAGGCGGCTGATGTTGACGGTCAGAGCATTGTCGTTGATGTATTCCTGGTTATTCCAGAGGTCGGTCATGAGAGCATCGCGAGTGACAATTTCACCCTTCGCTTCGAGAAGGTGACTTAGAATAATCATCTCATTCTTCGTAAGCAAGGCGCGACGCGGCTTGCCAGTTCTTGAGTCTTTCTCTCCAGAAATCACGCCGCGAGCAAGGTCGATGTTTAGGTGGCGGAAGTTTTTAATACTGCTGGGGGCTTCGACGCGCTTCAGGACGGCGGCGATTCGGAGGAGTAAAACTTGCGGACTATAAGGCTTCGTGATGTAATCATCGGCGCCATAACTCATAGAGAGAACTTCGTCCATTTCGGAGCTGCTGCTAGTCACCATGATTACGGGAAGCTCGGAAGTCTGACGCAGGGTTTTTAGAAGTTGTTCGCCGTTTAAGCCGGGGAGATTAATATCAAGCAAAAGCAGGTCGGGCTTCGCCGCGAGGATTTGCTCGACGATAGTCTCGAGATCAAAAGGCGCAGACCGTTCAAGTTCGCGGGGCGCAGGTTGCTCTTCGAAAACTAGAGCGTCGGTTTCATAGCCAGAACCCGCGAGAAGGTCGGCGAGGCTTTGGCGCATGACTGATTCGTCTTCGATGATATAGATCTTGGTCGACATATGAGTATATTATATATTATTCGTGGAAACTGTTATTAAAAATCAGTAGGAACTCAATCACGAATCTAATACGATCACGCAAAATCGGATCGTCGGTTTCAGTGTTAAGGATAGCGGTTTGATTATTGAGCCCGCTAAATAGGTTGCCGACCGAACCGCCCATATAGTCAATAGCGTCAGCATAATCCGTATATAGAGCGGCGAGTGCTTGATTCGGATCCTTGAAAACCGGTTTATCGTATTGGTTAATGCCAACAGCATAAGATTCGTTATCCGAAGGGACATAGCCATATATGCCAATTGTGCGTTTTTCCTCGGTAGTATAGTCCCGGACGGCAACGAATTCTCCAGGAACGTCAAAATGCAGAATAAATTTAGCTTGCTCCCGAGAAGGTAGACTTAGAAAGATAGCTAGCGCCACAAGGAGGGCTATGAAAATAACCGCAACAATAAGTTTTACCTTTTTCATAAATAATCCTACTCGTCAGGAAAACAGAAAAGTCCCCGTATATTGGGGACTTTCCGCAAGTTGTTATTTTGTGCTGCGTTTCTCGATGATTTCGTTCGCCACGTTGGGTGGGACTTCCTCGTAGCCGAAGAGCTCCATGGAGCTAGCGGCACGACCTTGCGACATCGAGCGGAGGTCGGAAGTGTAGCCGAAGAGATTGGCGAGCGGAGCGAAAGCCTTGATGAGCTTGGCGCCACCGTTCAAGTCTTCCATGCTGTCAATGCGGCCACGACGAGAGTTGATGTCGCCGATGACGTCACCCATGAACTCTTCTGGAGTGGTGATTTCGATCTTCATGATTGGCTCAAGAAGGACCGGGTTCGCTTTCTGGATACCAGCACGAGTTGCGAGAGAACCAGCGAGTTTGAAGGCGAGCTCGGAGGAGTCGACATCGTGGTAAGAACCATCATAGAGAGTAGCCTTCACGTCAACGACTGGGTAGCCAGCGATAACGCCGCCGTTCAAGGTTTCTTCGATACCCTGTTGAACTGGCTTGCGATATTCCTGAGGAACCACACCGCCTTTAATCTGGTCGATAAATTCGAAGCCTTTGCCTGGCTCGTTCGGCTCAAACTTGACCCAAACGTCACCATACTGACCGCGACCACCGGACTGCTTGATGTGCTTACCCTGTGCTTCGGCGGTGCCGCGGATGGTTTCGCGATAAGCAACCTGCGGAGCGCCGGTGTTAGCTTCAACACCATGCTCTTTCTGGAGACGGTCGATCGCGATTTCGAGATGGAGCTCGCCCATGCCGGAGATAATCGTCTGGCCGGTTTCTTCGTCGGTGTGGACGCGGAGGGTCGGATCTTCTTCAACGAGTTTCTGGAGGCCGAGGCCCATTTTTTCCTGATCAGATTTGGTCTTTGGCTCAACAGCGATAGATACTGGAGGATCCGGGAAGGTGATGTCTTCGAGGTGGATTGGATGAGCTGGGTCGCAAATAGTCGTACCGGTCGTGACTTCCTTCATGCCAACCACGGCGGCGATATCGCCAGCGGTGATCTCGGAGATTTCTTCACGTTTATCAGCGAACATCCGGACGAGACGACCGATGCGCTCTTTGTCTCCAGTCGTAGCGTTCAAAACGGTGCTGCCGGAAGTCATTTTACCAGCATAGACGCGGACGAAGATAAGTTTACCAACGAACGGATCGGTTGCGATCTTGAAGGCAAGAGCGGTCAAAGGCTCGCTGTTGTCAGCTTTACGGATGACCTGGTTACCGGTTTTCGGGTCGATACCGACGGTCTGACCCTGGTCGCGATCGAGCGGAGACGGCAAATAGTCAGCAACGAGATCGAGAACCTTCTCGACGATAACGCCGCGACCATCACCACCGGTAACGAGGAAGAAGTCGCCATCAAGCACGCGCTTGCGGAGAGCAGCCTTCAACTCGACTTCAGAGATTGCCTCTTCGCCTTGATTGAAGAACTTTTCCATAAGGTTTTCATCGGCCTGGACAGCTTCCTCGACGAGGAGAGAGCGAGCATTTTTAGCTTTTTCGAGCATGTCAGCGGGGATATCGCCGATAGTCAACTCGTGATCAGCATAATCTTTGTAGGTGTAAGCCTTCATGTCGATAAGGTCGACGACACCGCAGATGTCTTTCTCGAAACCGATTGGCAAGTGAATCGCAACGGCATTCTTCGAGAGGCGCTTGTGGATGCTATCGAGAGACTTGTAGAAGTCGCCACCGATTTGGTTGATCTTGTTGACGAAGCAGATGCGAGGGACGCCGTATTTGGTCGCCTGGCGCCAGACAGTCTCAGACTGAGCCTCGACGCCCATCTTACCATCGAAGACGACAACCGCACCGTCGAGCACGCGAAGTGAACGCTCGACCTCAGCAGTAAAGTCGATGTGGCCTGGGGTATCGATAATATTAATCTTATGACCTTTCCAATAAGCAGTAACAGCAGCGGAAGTAATCGTGATACCACGCTCCTTCTCCTGTTCCATCCAGTCGGTCGTAGCACCACCGGTGCCACCCTTGACTAGGTCGATTTTGTGCTTGAGGCCGGTGCGATAGAGGATCGCTTCGGTCGTAGTGGTTTTACCCGCGTCGATATGGGCAATAATCCCGATATTGCGGAGCTTTGATAGGTCTGTGACTTCGCTTGCCATGAAAGTTTTCCTTATGTTATTATTGTTGCCTGAGTTTTTGCTTATGCACTCGGCGGGAGTTAGTCGCCATAAAAATATACTTTATGGCAGACATAATCACCTCCGAGACACAGGCTTTGTTTTATTTTATCATAAAATTGCGAAAAGTGGTAGGGGGATTATACTAATATTGGGCGTAGATTTATAGGATACTCGAGATCCTACTTATGTTTTATCTTTCTAATTCACTCTGCTTATGGTGAATATACTTACCATATTTCAGGAGCAACTTCCAAGCTTCTCTTCCTACAAAATATAAAATTAGACCTACCGCGATAGATAATGGAAAGCCGATAATTGGATTTAGTTCGAAATCGCCAACTTGAAAACTAACATACGGCACGGCGAAGTTAAAAAGATAGCCCGCTAATTTTACAAGCCCAAGCAAAGGAGTTACGACGCCGAAAAACATGAAAGTTGGCGCGATAATTCCCAGGATTGGCACAACAAAAATACCCAAAAAGAATGCTCCTATATAGAATGTAATGGTTCTTGTATGCTTTTCGTTTGAACATTTTGTGGCATTTAGGCCACCCTCTTCAATCCTTGCGGGATCCATGAACTTCTCCTTCCGCAGACTAATTATATTTATTCGTTTATTTTTTGATCTAAATCCTTCATATTTATATTTTGTCTTATTATACCACCCTTCGCATGGATAGGGCGCGCCACCGTAAGTCGTGCGTCCCGCCAAATCAATAAAAACACTATATGTTAGCAAGAAATCGTTAGGATATTTCCGTTGTTGTCGAAAATTGCGAACTCGTCTTTGCCGTAAAAAGTCTGGTGCAATTCTTTAGCAATCTTAACTTTGTCTTTCAGGTCGTCATATAACTTCTTCACATCATCCACCGTAATAAATAGGGTTAAGGTTGGCGTGATTACTCTGTTTTGTAAAGTTGAATACTCCGCCAAGAGATTCTGCTGCTCTTGGAACATTATGGTAATTTTATCTTTACTGAGTATGGCAAAGTTCAAGATGTCGCCACCTTCCGGCACGGTAGTAATTATCTTGAATCCAAGTTTATCCTCGTAAAATTCGATTGTGTCTTTAACATTTTTCACCATTAAGTTTGCGGTAATTGTTTGATACATAGTTTTCTCCTTTTTCTTATCGTATAAAAAATCACGCCAAAGGTCTTGTAAAAAACAGACAAAGTGGCTATTTGCCGTAATTATCCAGAACTTGCGATGGTGTAATGCTGGTGTATTTTTTCAGCTCTTTGTTGAAGTGGGCTTGGTCATAAAAGCCGCAGAGATTAGCAATATCAACGAGGGATTTTTGCTGTTCCAGAATTAAGGTTAGAGCGAAATGTAAGCGCAAAATATTAAGCAAGGTTTTTGGCGATACGCCAAACTGGGTCATAAATAAACGATATAGACTACGTCCGTTCGAACAATTCAGACTCTGCGCGAGAGTAGTGACGGTTTGCGGAGTTGGCGCTTGGTAAAGTTCATCTATAATCTGGAAATATGGAAATGTCGGATGGGTTTGGAGTTTCGTTAGTAGGTATGATTTAAGGTAGAGAAGGCGGTCATCGGTGTCGGTATAGCGGAAAATATCGACGAGATGATATTTTTTCTCAACTACATTGAATGGCAACTCGCGGCCCATGACTTTCTGCGCAGCGACACCAAACAACGCATAAAACACACTTGGTTTCAGTCGCGCCCCGAGATAATCTATCTCACCAGTGAGCGGAAATGGCTCGGTCGCTTTGCTAAAGCCGGCAAAATTAATAGTCTGCTTAGTGAAATCTATCACCAGATCAATGCAAGCATCCGGCAAGATATAATTCGTTACTTCGCCCGCAAGCGTGGCGCGTGAGCGCATTGTCCAAAGGCAGAAGCATGCTTCGTCCAGCTCCGTAAAATGATGTTCTTGGTAGTCCACTCGCTCGCGAAAATCTTGATCTAGGAGATAAGGGATTTGTTTGGGATAATAAGTTGTCATTCGTAGTATTATATCATTCAGAGCGCGAAGTTTTTGTCGGTGCTCAAGATGTAGAGTTTTTGCTTGGCGCGGGTCATGGCGACATAGAGGAGGCGATGCTGGTCGGATTTTTCGGTCGCCGAACTGTCGCCAAAAAGTTGCCAGAGGTCGGCGTTCGGATGTCGACCGAGAACGAGGTCGCGGTTCGCTTCGAGCAAAATAATAACCTCCGATTCAAGCCCTTTCGACTTATGCATGGTCAGGCAGCGGACTTGTTGGTCGAAGTTTTCTGGCGTCATAATTCCCTCTTCGGCGGCGAGGATTTTAAGCGCGGCGTAAAAAGTTTCGAGCGTAATATCTGAGAAAGTCGTGAAATTGTGGCGGTGGAGGAGCATAATTTCTGAATGGCGATTCTTACGGAGGACTTTGAAAACGGTTTTCAGGAGTTTGGCAGCGCCGATAGGAACTTTCGCAGGAGTAACGTTGAGTATACTAGCGAAGGCGAGCTGGTAGCGAGCGTCGCCAAGGGCATCTTCGCGGATGTCGTCGGCATTGAAACGGGTTTTGTCTGGATTTCGACGAATGATTTTGCCGGGTTTATGGTTAAAAGGGATAGCACGACCGGCGGTCGGATCGTAGTTTCCCAGCATATAGTCGTTGGCATTCTCGACGATGCGTCGGCAGCTGCGATAGTTAGTCATGAGCGGGATGTTTATGACATCTTCTGGAAAATAGTCGGCGAAGTGAATGAAGTAATCGACGTCGGAACCGGCAAAGCGGTTAATCGCCTGCCAATCATCGCCAACCGCGAAAAGGTGCGCCGAGGGACAGTTTTCTCTCAGAGACAGCACGAGGTTCAGGAAAAGCTGCGAAAAGTCTTGATACTCATCAATCATGATAAACTTCAGCGGGCGAACTTTTTGGAGAATGCGGGATGCTGCTGAAGCGCGGTCGCATGGGAACTCGGCAGTTGCTGTTCCCGAAGCGCAACCATGTAATAGTTCAGCGGCGCGAGACATGAGGAGGTTAAAATCAGTTTTGGGCCGACGAAGGTTTTGAAGATAGTTTTTAAAGGTGACGGAGCCAAGCTGGTGAAGGCGGACTTTTTCGGTGAAGTTAGGATTGCCGAGATGTTGCGAGACGTAATCCTCGACATTTTTCTGAAGTTCTGCGAGGCCAGTTTGACTAATATACTTCTGTCCGGCACGCGCAACAAAGCCGGAGATAGTTTTCAAAAGCTCATCGAAGTTACGCTTTGAGATACGGCGCCCCGGTTCTAAGGATTTTAGAACCTGATCCAAACTGAGACGGATTAGCTCCTCGTGTTCAGTTTCGGAGATAAGTTCCGGGTGGGCGCCAGAAAGCTTAACAATATCAAGGGCAAACTTATGAAAAGTCGAAGCGATTTTTGCGAAATGTTGGCCGGTGGTCGAGGTTTGCTCTGCGCTGACATGTTTGATGATCGGTTGTCCGTCGAACTTGACTTCAGCAATGCGTTCGTTGACTTCCTGCGCGGCAGTGCGATTAAACATGAAGGCAACGATTTCGGCTTGAGTGGCCTGGCCAGTCGCGAGGAGATAGGCGATCTTCGCGACAATGACGCGGGTTTTACCGGAGCCAGCGCGAGCGGTGACGAGGGTATTCTTATGCTCATCGAGTACGGCGCGAGCTTGGTCGAGATCGAGCGTATAAGGTTTGTCGTAGAGTGAAAAGTGCTCCGCAAACCAATCCCGGAAGGCTTCGAGCTCCGTCGGGACTGACGGCATTATTTAAGCTTGGCTTTCAGGATTTCTTGAACGGCGCTCGGGTTAGCCTTGCCGTGCGACTCTTTCATAACTTGGCCGACAAGGAAGCCGAGAACTTTTTCCTGACCGGCCTTATAATCGTCTTGAGCCTGTTTGGTTTCGAGCTTAGCGAGCACAGCGTCGACGATTGCTTCGAGTGCGCCCATGTCGTTTTCTTGAATGACGCCGAGTTCTTTCGCGATCGAGCGAGTGTCTTTGAAATGCATTTCCGGGTCGAAGAACTTCAGGAAAACTTCCTTAGTCGCGGTGCTGGAAAGTTCGTTTTTGTCATTCATCTCGACAAGTTCAAGAAGTTGTTCTTTGGTCGGGAGCTCGTCGTTCAGGAGGCTGGCATTTTCTTCGGCCAACAGCACCGACGAGAACAAGTTGGCAACTTTCTTAACGGCTTTTTCGTTTTCGAGTTCGGCAAGTTTTTCAACTAAGTTCTGATAGTCGAGCAAAACTTCGATCAAGTCCGCAGGAAGGATTTTGCTGAAATCATGACGATATTCGGCAGGGAGTTTCGACAAGCGCGCGCGCTCCGCTTCAACAACTTCAGGCGCGAGGCGAATTGGCGGGATGTCTGGCTCCGGCATATAGCGATAATCCTGTGCTTCTTCCTTGCTGCGCTGAGAGGTAGTCTCGCCGGTAGCGTCGCTCCAGCCGCGAGTTTCCTGGATGACTTTTTCGCCTTTTTCAAGCAACTTAATCTGGCGCTTAATTTCATATTCAACGGCGCGCTCGACGCTGCGGAAAGAGTTCAAGTTCTTAACTTCGGCGCGAGTGCCGAGTTTTTCGCTACCTTCAGGCGCAAGCGAAATATTAACGTCGAAACGCATGTTGCCATTATATAAATCGCCGAAAGTGACTTTTGCATAAGTCATCAGGCGCCAAAGTTCTTTCGTATAATCGCGAGCATGGGCGGCGGAATGGATGTCGGGCATGGAGACGATTTCGATGAGCGGTGTGCCGGCGCGATTTAAGTCGACGAGACTATAAGTCGACTCGTGGCTAAGTTTTCCGGCATCTTCTTCGAGATGAGCGTGTTCAATGCGGATTTTAGTGCCGTCTGGAAGCTCGACAAAGCCGGCGCCGATAATCGGGTGATACATCTGAGTAATCTGATAACCCTTCGGGAGGTCAGGATAGAAATAATGCTTGCGGTCGAAGCGCGATTCGAGGTTAATCTCGGAGTTCAGAGCGAGGCCGGCGCGCACGGCGTAAGTAATCGCGTCTTGGTTTAGGCGTGGCAACATGCCGGGTAAACCGTAGTCAACCGGCGAGACGCAAGAGTTCGGCTCTTTCAAACGAGCGTCGTTGTCGACTTCAGAGAAGAGTTTGGTTTTGGTGCAAAGTTGGACGTGGCATTCGATGCCGATAGTGGGGATGTATTTTGTCATTAGATAGCTCCTAGATCCTTTAATGCCTGGCGGAAGGCGGCGAGGGCACGGCTAGCCTCGTCATAATCAAGTTCAAAATCCGATTCGTGGGCGATCTGGTTACGCAACTTATGTGCATACCAGACAGCGTTAACTTTCGTGAAACGGTCGCCGATACGTTTCATACGCTCACCCATAGTCTTCCCGGGGAGGCCAAGCTCAATCAGGGCACGATCGAGCAGCTTATCAGCATTCAAGACGGCGAGATTGTAAGTCTGACGCTGGCCCTTAACAAGACCGTTCTCGATTTTAAGCCAGCGGGTTTGGTATTCTTCGACATTAAAATCATGCTTGCGCTTCCCCATCAAGGTCATCGCAACAAGCGCGAGCAGACCAACCGCAACAATCGCAATAACTAGGAATAAAACTGAAGGCCACATTAGTCTTTACCTCCGAAGATATCAGCGTGCGAATCGGTGCTGCCGGCATGGCTATCTTTATCCATCTCGGCGGCAAATTTCAAGAGATCGGCATCGCTGCGGCGCGGGCCAACCAGCTGCAGGCCGAGCGACAGACCGTCTTCCGTCTCGCCGGCCGGAATCGCTAGACCTGGAAGACCAGCCAAGTTGACCGAAACTGACATCATATCTTCTAGATACATCGCAACCGGATCATTAACTTTCTCGCCAAGTTTAAAGGCTGGGTTCGGACTGACTGGAGTCAAAATAAAGTCGCACTTTTCGAAGGCATCGTTATATTCGTTAATAATCATCGTGCGAGCCTTGGCTGCTTTTAGATAATAAGCATCATAGAAACCGGACGAAAGCACGAAGTTACCAGTCATGATTCGGCGCTTATTCTCCGACATGAAGCCTTCGTTACGGGTATTCTCGTATAAATCGTTCAGATTGTCAGATTTGTCACTGCGGAAGCCGTAGCGAACGCCATCATGGCGCGACAAGTTGCTGGCAACTTCGGCCGGAACAATAATATAATATGCCGCGAGAGCATATTTCAAAGCTGGCATGTTCAGCTCGACGATTTCGTGGCCTTTAGCTTTTAGTTCCTCAACTTTGTTAGCGAGAGCTTTGCGGATGCTCGGAGCGACAGCGTCGTTGTCAAAATCTTTGATAATACCGATTTTCTTGATTGGGTCGTTAAACTTTTCGTTATCTTTGCCGTAGAAATCTGGCAGTGTAGTCATGTCTTTCGGATCTTGGCCAGCAGTAATTTCCGTTAGTAAGTTTAGATCTTCTGGGGTTTGAGCAAAGAAACCAACGCAGTCGGTCGATGAACCCATAGCAACGACACCGTAGCGGCTGACTGTGCCATAGGTCGGCTTGAGACCATAAATACCGTTAAAGGTAGCAGGCTGACGAATCGAACCGCCAGTATCAGTACCGGTCGCAAACGGAACGATGTCGAGTGCAACAGCGACGGCGGAACCACCAGAGGAACCACCGGCAACACGCTCCAAGTCTTTAGAGTTTTTCGTCGGGCCGAAGTAAGAGTTTTCGGTCGAGGAACCATGCGCGAAGGCATCAAGGTTCGTGCGGCCAATCATGATTGCGCCTTCTTTTTCCAGCTTCTCGACAGCGGTCGCCGTGACCGGGCTAGTAAAACCTTGGAGAATGTGCGCTGAGGCGGTCGTTTCGCCTTCTTTGCTCAGGAAGTTATCTTTCAGGGCATACGGAACACCAGCTAGGCGGCCGACATTTTCGCCTTTTTTGATACGCTCATCAATTTCAGCAGCTTTTTTAATCGCCTCAACATCGTTCAGAAAAGTGAAGATATGATGAGTTTCTTGAAACTTATGCGCCTTTTCGAGCGCGGCCTGGACGAGCGAAACCGCCGTGATTTCTTTATTCGCAGTTTTCATCGAGCACTCCTATAAAACTTTCGGGACTTTTATTTGATTATCGCGAACTTCTTTAGTCAAATTCAAAAGTTGTTCGCGGTCGGCGTCTTGGGGTAAGATTTCGTCGGGGCGCCAAACGTTTTCCATTTCGAAAACTTGATAAGTGGGCTCGATGCCCGAAGTGTCGAGCTCGTCGAGTTGCGAGATATAATTAATAATGCCATTGAGGTCCGAGACGAGTCGAGTGCTTTCCTGGTCGGTCAGCGCAAAGTTCGACAGCCCAGCCAGGTGAGCAATAACTTCCTGATTAACTTCCATATATATTATTATACTACAAAAACGCTACAACTCTTCAACATTCTGGGTTCGGTGAGCCTCTCCTCATTGCCGCGCGATGCGCGTCGAAATCGGACCCGGCTCAGCCGTAAATAACCCATCATGTTAAATTGTTGCAGCGCTTCGTAATCGTCAAGATTTTACATCTCGGCGATGTCTTCGGCGGATGGCTCGAGATCTTCAGTTTCGATTTCGAGCTCTGCTTTTTCGGCGTCCGTCACATCGAGCGGAGTGACACCAGTACCAACTGGAATCTTGCGGCCGATAATGACGTTTTCCTTCAAGCCGTTCAAGTGATCGACGCGACCATTGATGGCGGCGTTAATCAAGACGCGAGTGGTATCCTGGAATGACGCAGCCGACAAGAACGAGTCGGACCAGATTGAAACCTTCGTAATACCGAGCAGGAGGCTTTCGTAAGTTGCAGGCTCTTTGCCAGCTTCCTCAAGCTTACGGTTCTCAGCAATGATAGCAGCCTTCGAGACGATGTCGCCCGAGACAAAGCTAGAATCACCAGCTTCATCAATCATGACGCGGCTAAACATCTGGCGGACGATAATCTCAAGGTGTTTCGCGGAGATTTCGTGACCCTGTGCGGCATAGACCGAGATAACGTCGTTCATGATGTAGCGAGCAGTCTCTTCGGCGCCCTTGTACTTAAGCAAGTCTTGGAGGTTCAAAGAACCGGTCGTAATGCGGTCACCAGCTTCGAGGCGGTCGCCGTCCTTGACGAGGAGTTCAGCATCGCCAGGGATATCGAGCTTAACCGCGGCGCCAGCTTCGGCGACAACAATAATCGCGTCGTCGGTCAACTGAGCATTGCCATCGGCCGGCGAAATGAGTGGCTCTTTCCCTTCGCCCTTATCGGCAAGGACATCGCCAGCGCTAACGGTTGCGCCGTCTTTAATACGCGGGGTGCGACCATCAAGGACGAGGCGCAAGGTATCGCCAGTATCAGGAGTGACCTGGACGATGTAGCGGTTGTTTTCTTCGCGAACATCAACCACACCAGCAACCGGAGAAACGAATGCTTGACCTTTCGGGCTGCGAGCTTCGAGAAGCTCCTCAACGCGCGGAAGACCGCGAGCGATAGCACCAGAACCGGCAACACCAGAACCGTGTTTCGTATCAAGCGTCAGCTGCGTACCCGGCTCACCGAGAGATTGAGCGGCAATAACACCGACTGGCTGGTGGGCGGCGACGAGAGCGCGGGTCGACATATCGACACCATAACTCTTGCGCGGAACACCACTTACCGCAGTCGTAGTAAGGACGGATTGAATCTTAACACTTTCAATCTTGTCGTCTTTTGCAATCTGCTCAGCAATATCGTTGCTAATCAACTCATCAGCACCAACATAGCCTGGAACTGGTTCGGCAGTGTAGCGGCCAGCGATGCGAGCGGCAAAGTCGATGCCAGTATATTCGGATTCGCTCTTGTAAACGGCAAAGCCTGGATCTGGAGCCTCTTCGTCGGTCGTGAAGACATCTTGAGCGACGTCAACTAGGCGACGAGTGAGATAACCGGAGTCAGCGGTACGGAGGGCGGTCGAGACCTGACCTTGGCGCGCACCACGAGTGGCGATGAAGGATTCGAGGGTGTTGAGACCTTTCTTGTAGCTTGACTTAACCGGAAGCTCGATTTCATTGTTGTTAATATCAACCATGATACCGATTTCGGCAGAAGCGAGCTTAATGTTGGAAACGCTACCACGAGCGCCGGAGTTAACCATCACGGCAATATCGGTATCCATGCTGGCGAGCTTACTCTTCAAGAAGTCAGAAATCTTCTTGTCGATGTCGCGCCAGTTGGCAACGGTTAAGTTATAGCGTTCTTCCTCGGTGACAAGACCTTGGTCAAATTGCTCCTGAATGAGAGCAGTTTTCGCGTCACCCTCAGCGATAAAGTCGTCGATTTCTGGATAAGTCGGGTAGTCATCCTTCGCGGTCGAGACGGAAGCAATTGTTTCGTATTCGAAGGCCAAATTCTTGACGGCGTCAGCGGTCTTCACGGTCGTGTCAGCGCCATACATGTCGAAGATGTCGGCCATAACTTTCTTAAGTTGTTTGCTGGTCTGAACGGAGTTGTCAAAAGGATAATCTTTCGGCAAAACTTCGTTGAAAATCACGCGGCCAAGAGTGGTGTTGCGGATTTCGCCTTTCGCGAAGACGCGAATCGGAGTTTGCAAAGCAATAACGCCCTGATCGTAAGCCATTTCAGCTTCATAGACCGAGCTAAACGGTTTGACTTCTTCAGTCTCGGTGCCAGGCTTGTCGTAAGTGAGGTAATAAATACCAAGAACGACGTCCTGATAAATCGCGAGCACCGGAGCGCCGTCGGCCGGTTTCAACAAGTTCTTGCCAGCAGACATAAGTTCGCCAGCTTCGGCCTGCGCGGCATCGGAAAGCGGAAGGTGGACCGCCATTTGGTCACCATCGTAGTCAGCGTTAAAGCCAGAGGCCACGAGCGGGTGAAGCTGAATAGCTTTACCTTCAATCAGCTTCGGTTGGAAAGCCTGGACAGACAAGCGGTGAAGCGACGGAGCGCGGTTCAAAAGCACCCATTTACCCTTAATACACTCGTCGAGGCCATCCCAGACCACAGCTTCGCCAGCTTCGATCATGCGGGTTGCGGCGCGAATGTTAGCGGCGTGCTCATGTTCAATAAGCCAAGAAATGACAAACGGTTTGAAAAGCTCGAGTGCCATTTGTTTCGGCAAACCACATTCGTTCAACTTAAGTTCTGGACCAACGACGATGACGGAGCGACCAGAGTAGTCGACACGCTTACCGAGCAAGTTCTGGCGGAAGCGACCTTGCTTACCTTTCAAGAGATCGGAGATACTCTTGAGTTTGCGGCGACCGTTTTGCGCGGCGGCAGAGCGGTTGCCGTGGACAGCGGAGTTGTCGATCAAAGCGTCGACAGCTTCCTGAAGCATGCGCATTTCGTTATGGCAAATGACAGCCGGAGCGTTCAATTCGATAAGTTTGCGCAAGCGGTTGTTACGGTTAATAACGCGGCGATACAAGTCGTTCAAATCGCTAGTTGCGAACCGACCACCAGGAAGGGCGATCATCGGGCGAAGATCTGGCGGGATGACCGGGACAACCATGAGGATCAGGTCGACCGGTTTAATGCCAGCACTTTCCATGCCTTCAAGCACTTTGAGGCGCTTCATAAGGCGCTTCTGCTTCTGGCCTTTGGCAGCTTCGGCTTCTTCGCGAAGTTCGGAAATCATAGTCTTCAGGTCGATTTCGTCAAGCAAACGCTTAATAGCGGTCGCACCCATCTCGACTTCGATCAAATCTTCATATTCTTCCGGCAAGTTGCGATAGGCTTGTTCGGTAATAACCGCGCCCTTGTGCAAGCTTTCGAGTGTAGTTTTGCGAGTATTGTAGTCAAGTTCGAGAGCTTCGAGCTCCTTAGCCTGTTCGTCGGCAAGAGCTTTCACATTAGCGTTCGCATCTTCAGCCATCTTTTCGTAGCGCAAGCGAATGGCTTCGCGGGCGGCAACGGTGTTAGCTTCCAGGTCAGCGAGACGCTGGGCGACTTCTTCGTCCTTCGAGCTAATGATCAAGTATGACGCAAAGTAAACGACCTTTTCGATGTTCTTGACGGTTAGGTTCAAGAGCACACTAAGTGCGCTCGGGGTGCCGCGCATGAACCAGATGTGTGCAACTGGCGCAGCGAGGGTGATGTGCCCCATGCGTTCGCGGCGAGCAATCGACTTCGTGACGAGGTTGCCCTCTTTATCAACCGCGGCTTCACGTGAGCGAACACCTTTAAGTTTTGAATCGTGCGGGTTAATATCTTTGACCGGACCGAAGATCCTTTCGCAGAACAAACCGTCACGTTCTGGCTTTTGGGTGCGATAGTTGATCGTTTCTGGCTTCAAAACTTCGCCGTAACTCCAGCCAAGAATATCTTCCTTGCTGGCGACGCTAAGCCGAATCGAGTCAAAATCGCTGGCGCTGATAAAATTATCCATCCAAGCCATCTTACAACTCCTCTCCGAGGTCAAGCGAGTCCGCATCGTCTAAGTCGTCGAGCGGTTCGACATCTTCCTCGTTTTCTGTTATTTCTACCCCCTCATCATCTAGCATTTCTTCTGCTTCTTCGTCATCCAAATCAACCAAAGTGTCGATGTCAGTTTCCTGAATGCCATGCTGAGCGTAAATCAAGCGATCATCATGTTCTTTTTCGATCTGACGCGAGGTGCGCTCAATCACTTCGCCGGCGTCGGTCGAATTGCCATGGTCGAGCAGGTCAACTTTCAGACCGAGACCCTGGAACTCTTTAACCAAGACGTTGAAACCTTCCGGAAGCTTCGGGCCTTCGATCGGTTCGCGTTTAATGATTGATTCGTAGGCTTTAGCACGACCATAGACATCATCAGACTTAATCGTGAGCATTTCCTGAAGCGCAGTAGCGGCACCATAAGCCTCAAGCGCCCAGACCTCCATTTCCCCGAAGCGCTGACCACCATTCTGCGCCTTACCACCGAGCGGCTGCTGGGTGACAGCGGTGTATGGACCAGTCGAGCGAGCGTGAATCTTGTCTTCGACCATGTGGTGAAGCTTCAGCATATGCATCACGCCGACAGAAGTGCGTTCATTGAATGGTTCACCAGTCAAGCCATCATAAAGCTGAACGCGACCATCACGGGCAAATCCGGCTTTCTCAAGCTCATCGGAAATAACTTCGTCGGGCACACCGTTAAAGGACGGGGTGGCGACTTTATAACCAAGCGCGCGAGCGGCCATACCAAGGTGAATCTCGAACAACTGACCGAGGTTCATGCGGCTTGGCACGCCCATCGGACTTAAGAGAACATCGATTGGGGTACCGTCTTCCATGAAAGGCATATCCTCGACCGGAAGAATACGGGAGACCACACCTTTGTTACCATGGCGACCAGCGATCTTATCACCGACGCTAATCTTGCGCATTTCAGCAACATAGATCTTAATCTGCATAATGACGCCAGCTTTAAGCTCGTGGCCATCTTCGTGCGTATAGATACGAACGCCAACAACTTTACCAGTTGAAGAGCCGTTCATACGGACAGAAGTATCGCGAACGTCTTTGGCTTTTTCACCGAAGATAGCACGGAGAAGACGCTCTTCAGAGCTGAGCTCCTGCTCGCCCTTCGGCGTAATTTTACCGACAAGGATATCGCCCGGCTGGACTTCCGAACCAACAACCACGATACCGTCTTCGCCGAGATGGCGGAGGCTGCGTTCCGGAACATTTGGAATATCGCGAGTGACTTGTTCTGGGCCAAGTTTAGTTTCACGAACTTCAACGTCGAAATCTTTGATGTTGATTGAGGTCAACTTATCGTCTTCGACGAGGCGGGAAGAAATGACGATAGCGTCATCCATGTTATAACCACGCCATGGCATGAAGGCAACGAGAAGATCCTTACCGAGAGCAAGCTCGCCGTCCTGGACGGTTGCACCTTCAATAAGAATGTCGCCTTTCTTAACTTTCTGGCCACGAGCGACAATGACGCGCTGGTTGTAGCAGCGATCATCGTTGGTTTTCTCGAAGTGCTCAAGAGGGTATTCTTTCTCGCCATTTTTGTATTTGACGATAACTGAAACACCATCAGCCTTCTTGACTTCACCATCAGCTTCGGCAACCACGATTTGCGAAGTGTTCATCGCGATTTCGTGTTCGATACCAGTACCAACGGTCGGAGCGTCGTCGTGAAGCAGAGGGACAGCCTGTTTCTGCATGGCGCAGGCCATGAGAGAACGGTCGACACGGTTCTTTTCAACGAACGGAATAAGGCTCGCAGAGGTACCGAGAATTTCTTTGTGAGCGGCGTCGATATGGGTGACAAGGTTCGAGGCGACCTGGCTCGGGCGACCGTTGACGCGGGCGGAGACCCATTCTTCGACGAATTCGCCCTTGTCGTTCAACTTGACAGAAGCGTCAGCGATAATCATACTCTTTTCGGTTTCGGCATCGACATAGATAACTTCGTCGGTGACTTTGCCGTTCTTGACAACACGATACGGCGCTTCAATGAAGCCGTACTCGTTGATGCGAGCATAAGTAGCGAGGTTAAGCACGAGACCGACGTTGCCACCTTCTGGCGTCTCAACGGTACAGATACGACCGTAGTGAGTCGGGTGGGCATCGCGAACATCGAAGCCGGCGCGCTCGCGGGTCAGACCGCCAGGACCCATACTAGACAGACGACGTTTGTGAGCAAGCTCAGAGTAACTGTTAACCTCGTCCATGAGCTGTGAAAGTTGAGAGCTCGAGAAGAACTCCTTCACCGCAGCGACAACCGGCCGCGAGTTCAAAAGCTGCGACGGGGTAACTTCTTGCGGGTTCGCCATCAACATACGGTCAAGAATGTTGCGCTGGAGACGAAGCATACCGAGGCGGAACTGGCGCTGAACCAATTCACCGACCAATTTCACGCGGCGATTACTCAAAGAGTCGATGTCGTCAGCCGGCTCCTGGGTGTTGTTGAGACGAATAATCTCTTTAATAATGGCGACAAGATCTTTCATCTGGAGCGTGCGGTGCGCGGCGTCGTTTGGAGTATCAAAGCCGAGGCGCTGATTCATCTTATAGCGGCCAACGCGCGAAGAATCATAGCGACGATAGTCAAAGAACGCGTGTTCAATCATCGACTTGGCGTTTTCGACGGTCGCGAGATCGCCTGGGCGCAGACGCCGGTAAACCTCGAGAAGAGCGGCAGCTTGGTTGTTAGTCGTGTCTTTCTCAAGGGTAGAGTTGATATAGCTGATAGCGCCGTTGTCGACATCCTCGAAGGTTTCGCGGATTTTTGCATCGTCAGCGACCCCGAGCGCACGCAAGAAAGTCGTGACGGGGATTTTGCGGCGGCGGTCAATTTTGACATTGATACAGCCACCGGTCGTGGTCTCGAACTCGAGCCAAGCACCACGACCTGGAATTACCTTCGCGCCATAATAGCGCTTGCCGTTCACTTCGTCAGCCGTGAAGAAAACGCCCGCAGAACGGACGAGTTGCGAAACGACGACACGTTCGGTGCCGTTGATAATGAAGGTGGCGCGGTCGGTCATCCAGGGATAGTCACCGAAGTAAATATCCTGTTCCTTAATCTCGCCGGTAACCTTGTTGGTCAGCTCGACCTGGACGTGAAGCGGAGCCGCATAGGTCGAAAGGTTGTATTTCGCAGTCTTTTCGTCCTCGATCGGATCCTTGAAATAATAATCTTTGAACCGGAGCGACAACTTATTCCCATTGTAGTCGTCGATTGGGTTCAACTCATTAAAAACCTCCCGCAAACCGGATTGCACAAAATCGTTCCAGCTGTCCTTCTGGTGTGCAATGAGATCCGGAATCGGAAGCGCTTGGTCGCCCTCGGTGAAAAATACGCGGGCACCATCCTTTGATGTTTTACTCACTTTTCCCTCTCTATTTAGTGTTGATAATCTCTCGCCGAGCGAGTCAAACCTCCGTCGCCGCGGAATTATCCGCGGTTTCTTAAGTTTGTAGCGCCGAAGATTACTGCAGGGTTTCATACGCTCGAGTCGCCATCTCGAGAATACTCTCAACTTACGTGGAAACACCGCACACTACTTCTTGATACTACATTATACAGGAAAAGTCGAAAATTTCAAGAGGGATTTTCGGAGATTTTCGTCGGTTTGGTTTCTTGTTAGATTTGGTGGCTATTGACGACTATTGGCGGTTCGAATCACCAAAAAACCACCCTTCTCTCAACTTTCGCACGGGTGGCTTTTTGAACATATAAGCTCTCAACTTAAACGTTGGCCTCGCAGTTAGCCTTATGTTCTTTGTAAGAACTACTTTTATTATACATGTCGCTTTCGCTTTTTACAAGTATATTTATGTGGCTTTTGCCTGGATTTTTATGTAATTTTTACAACATTTTGGCTTTTCTATCTGTTATTTTGGTGGAAAAGTCTGTTGTGATATTTACAACGTTATTTTGCGTCATTTTACCTCTGTTTTGTTGTAAGTTTTACAACACTACTAGAGGACTTCGTATCAAAAAGAGCCTCCTGCGAGGCTCTTTCCCTGTTCTAAATCAGGTTCCGGCGCAAAATTGCGGCGGAATTGCGAAGCGCGAAGATTAGATATCGAGATCGTCGAGATCAGCGAGCTCGGCACGAGTTTTCTCGGCGAGTTCGGAGTCGTCTTCGGCGACGTCGTTAGCGGCTTCGGCGGTCTCAGCGGCGACATCGGCCATAGTTTCGACGGCGGCATCATCAATGTCGTTACGACGGCTCTGGCGCGGCATACCCTCTTCTTCGTCGGTATTGACGACCTTGAGGTTGTAGCGGGCGCCGTTCTTGGTGCCGAGGACGCGGAGAAGGGTGCGAATCGACTGGGCGGTAGCACCGCGTTTGCCGATGACGCGTCCTACATCTTCAGGATCGACGCTGAGGCTCAAAAGCACGCCACGCTCGTCGATTTCGCGTTCGACAACGACCTTTTCGGGATTGTTTACGAGGGTTTTTACGATGTATTCTACAAATTGTTGGTCAATGGTTGACATAAGGTCTCCAGTTTATTTTTGTATATATCCTCATTATATCACAAGCGGGAAAAATACAACAGGTGATTTTCTAGGGGTGGGCATGTTTTCTGCTGCTGGCCCTCGAAAATGCTTATGCCCTATTGACAAAATTGAGTGTTTGGTGTATAATGGTAGTATATTCTATCTGAAGGAGGGGTTCGGATGAAGAACCTTGCGAGAAATGTATGGATGATGCTGGCAATTTTGGGGCTTTTTGTGGCCATCACGCCGACAGCAATGGCAGCTTCGGCGGACGATGCGACCGAGGAGACAACTTCTTTTTGGGACGATGTCAAGTCGGCTGGTTCCAATCTTTACCAGGGCGTGAAGGAAAATGCGCCGGGCTGGTGGCAATCCGCTAAAGACGCAGCCTCCGACGCCGTGGATACGGTGAAAGAGAACGGACCCGGGTGGGTCGAAAGCGCCAAAGAGGCGGGTTCAGATCTGCTCGATAAGGGCAAGGATGCCGTCCAGAACGCCGGCGACAAGGTTTCGGGTTTTCTCGATGACCAGCAGGACCAGTTCTGGGAGCGCACGGAACAGCAGATTTATGGCAATTCTTCGGGGTCGAGCAGCTCCGATGAGGTTGCGACTGCCGCTCCTGACGACTCTTCCGCGAGCACCGAAAGCCCTGCGCCTGGTTCTGCCGAAGGGGCGACACCGGAGTCGACAAACCCCGCCGAAAGCGTCACGCTTGAAAGCTCTGCATCCAACGCCGAAGCAAGCAGCTCCGGTGGCCCGAGGGTCGTATTGGACGATGAAGATCCCGTAGATCAGGGTGAGCCGCAGACAGCACAGACGCCGACGGAGAAGTCCATGAAGTATGCGTTCATCGCGGTCGTGCTTGGCTTAATCGCCGTCGGCTGCGGCTGCTACTTGCTCGGAAAATCCGGCCGTCGCTAATCACATCCATACAAAAACGCTCCAGTTTAGGCTGGGGCGTTTTTATTGCACAGATGACGGACCATTCAAGCAAAACCGCCCCACAAGGAAGGCGGTTTCTGGCTCTAAGACTCGAGAAATTACTCAGCAGCTGGAGCTTCTGGGGCTTCCGCGGCTGGCTCTTCTTTCGGCTGGTTTTTGCGCAGCTTGTCAGCGTGCTTAGCCTTGGCGTGCTTCTGAGCTGGGGCTTTGTACCAGTCTGGAAGCTTGACGCCTTCGCCAGTCAAGACACGAGCGACGCGAGAAGATGGTTGAGCGCCATTCTTGAGATAAAACTCAACTTTTTCTTTATCAAGGACCACCTTTTTAGTCTCTGGGTTATAGTTGCCGACCTCAGCCACAACACGACCCGAGAGAGGGTGGCGCTGGGATTCTTGGACGACTATCCGGTACATCGGAAGATGTGCGCGGCCATTACGTTGCATGCGAATCGCGAGCATTTTTACTCCTTAATTTATTATTTTGTTAATTATAGCAAAGATTTTATGAAAAAGCAATAGTCTATACTTCCATTATAGCACACTTTGCTCGAAAAGTCAATAGTGATGGCCTAATTCTTCTTCGCGGGGTGGGTTTTTGGCATCTTTTTGAGGTATTCTTTGACAGCTTCGGCCGCGGCGGCGCCTTCAGCTTCCTGTTTGGAGTGGCCGGTGCCGGTGCCTTTTAGCTGTTTGCCGACATAGACGCCGATAGTGAAGGTCTTGTTGTGGTCGGGGCCGTCTTCGTCGAGGACTCGGTAGGACGGGGTGGCGCCGTCGTTGTGTTGGGCGAGTTCCTGGAGGTAAGATTTCGGGTCACGCCAGCTACCGTCTTCGAGGATTTTGTCGATTTTGACGAGGATGTGTTTCGCGATAAACTCGCGAGCGGCGTCGTAGCCCTGGTCGAGGTAGATCGCGCCGATGACCGCCTCGAAGCAGTCGGCCAGAATCACAGCATGGGCGCGGTCAGAGCCGTGCTTCTCGCCTTTGGAGAGACGGACGAGCGGGCCGTAGCCAAGCTCTTCACCAGCGGCGCCAATACTCTCGGTGCGGACGAGGGCAGAGCGCCAAGCGGTCATGATGCCTTCTGGCTCGTCGTAATTACGATACAAAAAGTCAGAAGACACCAGCTCCAGAACAGCATCGCCGAGAAATTCAAGGCGTTCGTTATGTTCTTTGACGCTTTCGCGATGCTCGTTGACGTAGCTGCGGTGTGTGAGCGCAGTGACGAGCAGGTTGATGTCCTTAAACTCGAAACCGAGCTTCTCGCGGGCAAAATTTTGGTATTCTTCAGTATTCATTCCACTCCTTTTAGAGCCCCTGGCGAATCTTATTCTTGGCCAGAAGCATTAGTTTTTCGATATCTTCGTACTCGATCGCGTCGAGGGCGTCGTTGAACCGGAACCACTTAATCCCCTTCATCCATTGCTCCTTGGTCGGGGTTTCGTGGTCGTCGAGGGCGCGGACGAGATAAATCTGAGTCGTCATGAGGACAAGCTTGTCGATGCGGCGGTATTGGAAATGAATCTTGCCGAGCCACATCAAAACCTCGATATGATAGAGGCCGGATTCTTCGCCAATCTCGCGGACGGCGGTTTGTTTCGCGTTCTCGCCGGGCTCAATATGACCCTTCGGGATGGTCCAGCGGCCTTTCGAGTCTTGAATCAGCAAGATTTCGATGTCCTTCTTGTCTTTGCTCATGCGAAAGACGATGCCGCCAGCGGTTGGCTCGCGCACAACCTCTTGAATCGCCGGTTTCTTGAAAACCCGAGCGGTCAAGCGCGAAACGGCCGACATTTTTTCAGACTTCAGAGGTAGCGCCTCGGGGACTTTCGGGCGGATTTTGGCTGCGCCAACAATCTCCGGAGCCGCCGATTGATTATTCGCGGAGCTTTGCTTCGTCGAATCGAGGCGTTTTTGATAGTTGTCGCGACGGGCGTTCTGATTATTCTGTCCTTTTTGGTAGCCTGAACGCTCCGGGCGGCGATTTTGATTCCGACCAGACTTGGTTTTATTACGATTCTTCCCAGTGTTCTGTGGACGCTGAGCTGATTTTGTGCCTAACGCTCCCAGGGCGTCGTCAAGACGTCTTGCGCTACGCTTCGCCCCCCGTTGTTTTTTCTTCGTCATGTTGCTCCTTCGAAGTTTGTGGCATCTCAGAGGTCTCTGGGGTGGCTGACTGTTCGGCATGAGCCGGTTTAGACGGCTGCGCGTTATCGCCGTAAATCTGGCGATACGCTGTGCCTAAGACACCGTTGACAAATTTGGACGAATTTTCGGAACCAAAAGCCTTGGCTAGCTCGACAGCTTCATTGATAGCAACTTTCGGTGGCACCGTTTCGGCGGACGACTGAAGCTCATAAAGCCCCATGCGAAGGATATTGCGGTCGATCGCAGCAATCGTGCTGAGCGGCCACTCTGGCGCCATAGGCTGAAGCTGAGCGTCTAGCTCATCAAATTTCCCAGAAATACTACGCGCCAAACCATAGACGAACTCGGTGTCACCGAGCGCCTTTGAGTAGGGTTCAATATCCTTAGCGACTATCGTATCAATATTCGCCGTGGTATCACCAGCCTTAGTCCGAAATTCATATTCGTACAAACTTTGTAAAACAATAATTCTGCCCAAGTGCCGGTTACTAGCCATATACCTTCCCTTTTATTTAGACTTTTTAGTGACTTTGGTAGTCGTTTTTTTAGTATCCGCGGTTTTCGCGGCAGCCTTTTTCTCGGCTTTCTTTTCTTTGATAGTCTTGTTCGAGGCCGGCTTAACGGTTTTAACCTTCAAGTTCGGGGTCTTTTTAGCGGTTTCAAACGCTTTGACTGGAGAAGTGCGGTTCACGGAACGCGCCAACTTCAGCCGCAAGTGGCTGCGACGTAGACCGGTCTTGCGCGGGCTACTCTGTTTTTTAGGTTCAGGCATAATGCTCCTTAATTATATGAAAATTCTTCTCTCATTCTAGCATAATTTCCGATTGATAGCAAGAGGGATTATTGCGATTTTTCAGTTTTACGGTGAATGCGTATCTGCCGGGCTGGCAGGTTTTTGACGTTTTTGGCACATGGCAAAAGCCCCTTGTATCAGGGGCTTTTGCGGATTAGAGCGGTCAGACTACCTGAGTGCGCGGCGGCTAGCAATGTAGTAGCCAGCGGCGGTGGTCACCGAGCCAGCGGCAATAATCGTGCCAGCGACTTCGGTCGCACCAGTGTTCGGCAAGTTCGACGGCTTATCGTTCGGGAACTTGTCTGGGTTTTCCGGATGTTCGTCACCAGGAACTTGGTCTGGGTAATCCGACGGATCCTTTGGAGTTTCTGGATCATCGGTCGGGTCATCAGTCGGTTCGTCCGGCTGAGTACAGCCATCTTTCGCAACGCGAATGGTAGCGAAGTCCTGGAGGGTAACTTGGCCGACGCCAGCCTGGACCCAGTTCACGAGGCCGGTAGTGCCGCAGACGA
>CAQRDK010000002.1:0-82169 GCA_948868795.1 uncultured Candidatus Saccharibacteria bacterium
TAGTCGGTAATCACTATCAATGGAATACGGCGACGGCTGGAACTGGTGGGACGATAACCTCCGGTCAGGCGAACGGGAGCATTTGTCCGAAAGGTTGGAGGTTGCCAACTTCTAATTCTGGCGGTGAGTTCGCCACACTCGTAACTGCCCTAGGCGGCACTTCTAGCACAAATAACATTACTAAGGCCCCGTTCTACGGTGTTAGGGGCGGTATTATCAATCAGAATACCGGCTCTCTGTTCAGATATGCTGGCATCAACGGCTATTACTGGTCATCTACCCCTAATTCTGATGGCGCGAATGCCTACTATCTCACTTTCAGTAACACCAACGATGTTAGTCCGTCCCATCACAACACTAGACAGGTCGGCCGTTCCGTCCGTTGCATCGCCCGCTAAATGACGACCATTTTTCAAAAATTGGTCGCGATCTGATAGCACCATAGCAGGGGTCAAAAGGTTAAAATAGGCGACCAAAAAATAAAAAATGGTCGTCTCTGGCGAGTTTGGACGAGTTGGTTTTCTCCGCCCCAGCCTCCGCAACCGCCAAATAAGTACGCATATATAATATATACGTCGATATAGCACATACTTATTCCTTTTTACAATAAATAGATATCGCGATATTAAATAACTAATAAGTCTACCCAACAGACTTAATAACTTATCTTGGCGGGGCGGCGGCTGGGGCGGAGTTTTAACATTTAGTCGGCCGGGACGGGGAATTACCGTAAGCCCATAATCGCCCCAAAACTCGCAACCCCGCCCGCAAAAGCCCCAAAACCCATAGCCCCTTCCCAACATTTTTGTCACATTTCTCTCCGAAATCATATTCGCAGTTATAATAATCCCATGTCCGGCTATCTCGAAATCATCAAAACCGCTCTCATTTTATTTCCATTCGTCGCCTTTCTTATTAGTCTCCCGTTTCTACTTAGTCAATACCACAAATACGGCGCCATCACTTTCTGGAAAACTCTCATTATTTACTCTTTCGCGCTCTATCTGACTTGCGCCTACTTTCTCGTCATCCTGCCTCTTCCCGACCCCGCCGAAGTCGCCGCCATGACCTCTCCCCGTACCCAGCTCATCCCCGGCCAATTTATCGCCGACTTTTTCTCGCGCACTTGTCTCAATCTATCCCAGCCTGCGACTTATCTCCCCGCCGTCACTCAGTCCTACTTTTACGTCCCGATCTATAATCTCCTACTCACCCTGCCCTTCGGCCTCTACCTCCATTATTACTTCAAGTTCAGCCTTAAAAAGACCATCTTTGCTAGTTTTCTCCTCAGTCTTTTCTTCGAGCTCACCCAGCTCACCGGTCTCTACTTCATTTATCCGCGCGGCTACCGCCTTTTTGACGTGGACGATTTAATTCTGAATACTCTCGGCGGGCTTCTCGGCTATCTCGCCGCCATTCCGCTTCTAAAAATCCTTCCCACTCGTGACCAAATCGACCTCTCCGCTCGCGAGCGCGGCCAGACCGTCTCTGGCCTGCGTCGCACTCTCGCCTTCGGCTTTGACTTCATTCTCTTTAGCCTCCTCGCCTCCGTCCTGGGCAGTTGTTTTTCTTCGACTTTTGCCGCCATCGTCGCCTTTATAATTTACTATCTCGCTATTCCTGTCGCTCTGCGCGGCAGCACCGTCGTCCAAAAGTTCCTCCAGCTCAAGATTGTTGACCAAGACGGCCAATTCAGCTCCTCGCGCCTCACCCTGAACCGTCTCGCGCTTGCCGTCATCTATTTTATTCTCCCCTCCGCCTGTTTCGCTCTTCTTCGGCTTCTTCCGAATCCCGAGAACGTTCTCCTTCTTGCTTTTGCTGCCTTTTTCTACCTGATTTTCTGCGCCGTCTTGCTCATCCGCATACTCTTCACGACCAAGCCCCTCCCTCACGAGCGCCTCAGCCGGACGAAGCTCGTCAGCACCGTCCAGCCCTACAGTATGTTATAATACATTCATGGATAATAACCCTCAAGACACTGCTACGCCCGCGCCGGACAACCAACAAACCTCAGAAGCGCCCGAGCCTTCCGCACCCGCCGAACCGCAAGCCCCTGGCCTAACCGAACCCGCATCTCAAACCTCCGACCCGGCCCCCGAAGAACCTGAGCCACAAAAGCTCAAAACACCTACAACCTCTAAAACTCTCAAAAAACTTCTCCTCATTGCCTTGATCGCAGCCATCCTCCTTCTCGCTGGCCTCGCCATTTTTCTCATTCACGACCACCTCGAGAACCAGCGCCTCGACGCCGAATCCGTCACTCTAGAAGAAAATCTCACCGTCGAATTTAATCACCCCGCAAAAGTTTCCGATTTCCTCGCTGAACTTCAAGGCGAACTCGTCGAAGATTTCGACATCAACACGGAACAACTCGGCGACCAAGAAATTACTTTTGAATATATCAATATTAAAAACCGTAAACGTCCGTCGAAGTTTACGATTGAAGTTATTGACGCGACGAAGTCCTCTATCTTTGGTGGCAGCGCCTATACTGTATATACCGGCTACGAAGGCGACCTTACGAACCTCATGCTCAGCGCCGACGACATCGACGACAATCCTACCCGCGAAATCCGTGGCGATTACGACCTCGATAAGCCTGGCAGTTATACTCTCGAATACGCTATCACCGATGCCAGCGGAAATGAAGCCGTCAAATCTTTCATTCTGAACGTGATCGACCCGCCGACCTCGACTTCAAACGAACCTGAACCGGAGCCAGAACTTATGAACATTTCTGATATTATCAAAACCCACAAGACCAAAAATACTAAAATCGGCGTCGACGTTTCTGAGTGGCAAGGCGATATCGACTGGGTGAAAGCTAAGTCCGACGGCGTCGAGTTTGCCATGCTCCGCATCGGCTATCAGCGCGGTTTTGGCGGCGAATACATCCTCGACCCGACTTTTGAGGCTAACTTCAAAAATGCCAAAGCTAACAATCTCCCTCTTGGCATCTACTTTTATTCCTACGCCGACAGTCTAGCGGAAGCTCAGGCCCAGGCCGACTGGATTCTAAAAACTCTCGATGAGGTCGCCCGCGCAAACGGAATCGACCCTTCGCTTGAGCTCGGCATTGCTTTTGACTGGGAAAGTTGGGGCTATTTCAACGGCGCTGGCATGAGCCTCTATACTATCAATAAAGTCGCCGAGACCTTCCTCGGAACCATCCAATCCGCCGGCTACAAACCGTTATTATATAGCAGCAAAAATTATCTCGATCTCATCTGGCGGCCAGAAAATCTCTCCAGAAAACTCTCCGGCTCCGCCGCGCAGTCCACTTTCGACGTTTGGCTCGCGCAATATTATGACCACGTCACTTATGACGGTGATTACCAAATCTGGCAAATGACCGATTCCGGCGCCGTAGCTGGCATCGACGGTCCCGTCGACGTCGACATCCTCTACCTCGAAGAAGACGAATAATATCTCAAGAAAGGAACCTATGCCCGTCACTAGCAAAACCACCAATAAACCCACCCGCGCGATAACCGACATCGAAGCCGCCAAAACTCATCAGCTCACCTGCCCTCATTGTCACCAAGTTTTTGACGTCGACGAAAGCGGCTATGCGAACTTAATCAGCCAAGTTTCCCGTCAAGAAGTTGAGCAAGAAGTTCACGAAAAACTTGCCGCTGCCGCTCGCGAAAAGGAACAAGAATATCAGCTCAGTCTTACGAAACTAAAATCTGAAAAAGAAGCCGAAATCGCCGACCTTACTTCCCGTGCAAAGGCTAAACTTGCGGAGCTCGAAGCCGACAAGCGTGCGAAACTTGCCGACCTCGAGTCTAAAAAACGCGAAGAACTCGCCGCGCTTGAATTTGCCCAGCAGGCGGAGCTCGCCGACCTGAAATCTAGGCTCGAAAATGCCCAGACCGCCCAGGAGCTTGCTATTACGAAAGCCGTCTCCGAAGCCGAAAAGTCCCACGACGCGAAGATTAAATCCCTCGAACTCGAACGCATCGAACTTCAGAATAAACTTAAGAATCAAACCACCGAGCAGGAGTTAAAAACCGCAAATCTGAAGACGCAATACGAACTTGAACTCAAAAACAAAGACGACATGATCGCCTATTACAAAGACATGAAAGCTCGCCTCTCGACGAAGATGATCGGCGAAAGCCTCGAGCAGCATTGCGAGACCGAGTTCAATCAGCTTCGCGCCACTGGTTTCCGTAACGCCTATTTCGAGAAAGACAACGCCGTTTCGAAAACCAGCGGCAGTAAAGGTGATTATATCTTCCGTGAATGTGACGAAGCGGGGAACGAAATAGTTTCAATCATGTTTGAAATGAAAAACGAGAACGAAACGACCTCGACGAAGCACAAAAACGAAGACTTCCTGAAAGAGCTCGACAAAGATCGTCGCGAGAAAAATTGCGAATATGCCGTCCTCGTCACCATGCTCGAAGCCGATAGTGAATATTATAATACCGGCATCGTCGACGTTTCGCATAAGTTCGATAAAATGTATGTTATCCGTCCGCAGTTCTTTATCCCGATGATTACTCTCCTTCGCAACGCCGCCCTGAACGCCCTTCAATATAAGGCCGAACTTGCTGAAGTTCGCGAGCAGAACATCGATATTACCGATTTCGAAGATCGCATCAACAAATGGAAGGGTAGTTTCGCTATTAACTCCGACCGTGCGACCAAAAACTTCAACAAAGCCATCAAAGAAATCGAAGACAGCATCAAGAAGCTCGAAAACACTCGCGACGCCCTCATCCAAACTGTCAAAAACTTCGAGACCGCCAATAAAAAACTCGACGACCTCACCATCAAACGCCTTACCCGCGGCAACGCCACCATGACCGAAAAATTCAATTCCTTGAATACATCAAAGTAAGACGCGTCTCGCAGCAGGCTAGAGGAACCGGCCTCAATTACATAATAAAACCAGCCCCCCTCGCATGGGGCTGGTCTTCTATCTCTGAGCCGAATACTCAGAATGATTCGTATGAGACTCCACTCTCTTCGAAATCTAGTATCCGTACTCGTTGTAGCCGTAATCGTAGCTATAGTCGTCTTCGACATAGCCCTCGTCTTCGGCGGCAAAGTCATCCGATTGTGCAGATGGCTCAGCGCTGACCAAGTTTGCGACTTCTGCGCCCGAAAGCACCGCCGAGACCTTGACCGTTGTACTGTAAGTGTCGGATGGCAAGGTATCGTCAACCTTCGTGCCGAAGTTTAGTTGCAAATTGGTTGCGGTCGACGAGAAGCCGGACTTCGCATAGGCCTTGGTCTTATCGGTAATCGTCCGATAAGTAGTGGCATTGGTGCCAGAATCCGTCACCGAATAGCCCCAAGTGTTCTTGCCGAACGCTGTCAGAGCGGTATTGCTCGCCGCAATCGGATTGATAGCTGCTGGATTTGAAGCGTCCGTCGGCGACAACAAATTATTGTCAGCTGTCACATAGACGTCGAACCCGGTGCTGCTGTTGGTTCTCACAGCGAATGGCGTCGAACCAGTCTGCGTCAAGCCGTCGCTAGTCGGGCCAGCCGCGGTAATCGCCACATCCTGTGGGTTCTGGCTAATTTCGATGTATGGATTCACCGTAAAACTAACATTCAAATTGCCAGTGAACAACTCCACGTTCTCCTGGGGTGCTCGCACGTCGAACCCTACAGTCAAGTTGTTTGACTCCGTCGTCTCGTCTGCCGCGAACGCGCCATCTACCCCAGGGCAGATCATCGCCATCGCAACTAAACCGAGCGCCGCAGCACTACTCGCAAATCCAACACAACTGTATTTTGTTTTTGTGTTTAGTTTCATGTTTTTCCTTTTATGACCTTTGTGCTTAAATTATCTCAAACCATAAGCCAAAAGTCAACACCTTTTTCCAAAAAACTTTTTAGAAATTATAAAGCCCCTGTTTAGCCTGTGGAAAACTCCCAAAAATCCGCAAAAACCATCAAACTTATGCTAATATAATATTATATGAACGAGCAAGAAATCCAGCGTAAACGTCGCGAAAACGAAGAACAAGCCACGCGCAACCGCGCCCGTATCCTTGGCCTACCCTATCTCGACACCCGTGATTTTGAAAACACCATCCCCCTCGTCCCCGACGTTCTCTCCGTCGACCAGATGCACAAGGATTTCATCATCCCGCTCCAAGCCGGGACCGAAGAGCTCCCCTTCCGCTTCATGGTCACTAGCCAGACTCCGAACAGTCTCATTCCCGAACTCCGCAAAAAATACATCGACCAGGGCCAACATGTCGGCTTCTTCCTCATCTCGAAAGCCGCCTATCAGGTCTTTATGCTCCGCTACGACCCGCCGAAAGAAGTCCATTATGACGACATTAAGATCGCGAAAGAAGGCGACTCCGAGACGATCGCCGAAGTTAGCCAGACCTTAAGCACCGTCTCGACCGAAAAAGTCTTCGACTTCCTTCTTGACCAGGCCGACAAGCTCGGCGCCTCCGATATCCATATTGAGAACATGCGCACCGAAATCCGTATTCGCATGCGTGTCGACGGCATCCTCCACCCTGTCGCTAACATCGACAAGGATCGCTACCGTATCTTCATGGGCGAGCTCTCCGCCCGCGCGAACATCTCCACTGCCTCGACGAAGCCTCAGTCCGGCCACATGCAACAAGAAATCCATCGCGGCGGCGCCTCTCACCTCCTGAACATCCGCGTCGAGATGGTCCCGACCATGTATGGCCAAGATGCCGTCCTCCGTCTCTTCAACTTCGACGAAAGCCTCCTGAATCTCGACCTCCTCGGCCTCTCCGATACCGAAATGTCGACCATCCGCGAAATCATCTCTCATCCTCGCGGCCTCGTCCTCATGGTTGGCCCGACCGGCTCTGGTAAGTCGACTACTCTCTACTCAATTCTGAACGCCCTGAACACGACCGACCGCAAGATTATCACCCTCGAAGACCCGATCGAATATGGCATCACCGGCATCTCTCAGATCCCGATTTATACGAACGACGGCGGTTCTTTCGCCGACGGCCTCCGCTCCGTCCTCCGTCTCGACCCTGACGTCGTCATGGTCGGTGAGATTCGCGACGCCGACACCGCCCGCACCGCTATCCAAGCCTCTATCACCGGCCACCTCGTCCTCTCCTCCTTCCACGCGAACTCCACCGCCGCAGCCTTCTCCCGCATGATCGACCTCATCGGCACGAACCCGATTTTCGCGAGCTCCATTCGCCTTCTTATTGCCCAGCGCCTCGTCCGTAAGCTCGCCGATAGTAAGGAGGCCTACAAGCCCGACGACGCCACCGCCGACTACTTCCGCCGCACCCTCGAAGGCGCGCCTGGCACCGAAAACATCGACTTCAACAATCTCACCCTCTACCACCCCGTCGCGAGCGAAGCCGCCCCCTTCGGCTACCTCGGCCGCACCGTCATCATGGAGCAGCTCGTCGTCTCCGACGAAATCCAGGGCTTCCTCCGCGGCGACATCGCCGATATCAGCACGAAAGCCATCGAAACCTCCGCAAAACAACACGGCATGCTCACTCTCGAGCAGAAAGGCCTCCTCGCCGCCCTCCGCGGCGAAACCACCCTCGAAGAAGTCTCCCGCGTGATATAATTTTCGCCCAAAATCTCAAAAACATCTTGACAAAATCCTTATGCTGTGCTACAATTAAAGTAATGGCTCGCCAGAGCCCTCCCTTTTGAGGAGAACTATTTGACAAAAACCTATATTTTCTGATAAAATCATTGACTTTTTGTATTATAGTATGCTACACTAAAAGTACATACTAACGTTAAAACTGACAAAGGAGGTTTTAACATGAAAAGAATATCAAAATTAGTAGCAGGTTTCGCGATCATGGTCTCCATGGTCCTTTTTTCTCCTGCTGGGACACATGCCGCTACTGCGACACCGGTGTTCGGTCATAAATATACACGAGGGATTAGTCGCGTCAGTATTTATATCGACGGTAGCACTTACCCGCGTGCTTCCTATTGGGAGCCCAGAATTACAGAAGCCGTAGAGAGCTGGAGGTATACTGATTACGGTGGTAACCAGTTTGACCGTGTCTATGTTAGTTCAAATGTTGCTTCTCAGATGGATTTTCATGCTGCTTATGATAGTCATTGGACATCAACGGGGAACGACAATGTTCTAGGCGAAACGGAATTCTATAATGCCCAGGGAACTTATGTATATCCTTATAACTATGATTGGTACTACGCTAAAATTATAATAAACGATGATCTCTTCAGACAGAGTAGCTTTAGTAATGCTGAAGCCGTCCGCACGTTCATTCATGAAATGGGTCATGCTTTTGGGCTTGCGCATAACTTTGATAATACATATAGTATTATGTATCCATACAATGAAGGATGCCAAGTCTTTAAAGTTCAGCAAGTAGATAATGACGCGCTCAATAGAATATATTATTAAATAGCAGAGGAACAATCCAAGATGAGTAAAAATAAAGCTGTAATTATATCCAGTGTAGTAGCTGTAGCCATCGTGGCGGGAGCCGTAGGTGTCCTGGCTCTTCATACAAAGAATAACAATCAAGATCAAAACGTAACCTTAGATAGTGCGAATGCTAGTTATGAAAATAAGCAAAATACTTTTGCGATTTCTAGCATGATAGAGTCCAATTTTGACGCATCTGATAGCCAGGCTATGTTTGAACGAAGCGACTACGTGGCTATAGTTCATGTTGACTCTATTGATGGTGTAGATAATTATGCGGAAGTAATTAATCAACCAGCGAGAGTATTTACATATGGTAAGTTTACGGTTATAGACACGTTTAAGGGGTCCCTAAATGAAGGTGAAACTAAAAACTTCTATCGCGTAGGCGGGACAATGCCCTTTGATAAATATTGTCAACATATCTCCGAAGTTGAATGCTCTAAATTAGAGGCTTTGAATACGGATAGAAAAGATGTATCCTATGCTGTTGCTGGCGATATAGATATTGAGCAGGGCAAAACCTACCTCGCATATTTAAAGAAAGATGAGGCGCTACGCGCCGTCGAGGGGTATACTTTCCAAGAGAATCAAGGCGGTCTCCGCGAAATCCAAACCGCAGGTGGCTACTCTGCCAACTCTAATATCAAAGTCCTCAACAACTTTACCGGTGAATGGGAGAATCTCAGCGACATCGTGAAGCAATAATCACACAACCCGCTAAAACCTCAGAAACCGCCCACCCCATCCGGGCGGTTTCTGCCATCTCTATCAAATCTGGTATATAATATATACATGGAAAGACTTCTTCAATATTTCACCCCCGAGCATTACGACCTCAATCTCAAAATCGACCGCACCAGCGACCTTATCGAAGGCACCGTGAACATCCGCGGCGAATCCCACGCCGATATAATTAAACTCCACGCCGTCAACCTCGAAATTCTCTCGGTCAAATTCGCTGATAAACCTCTCGATTTTAAGCACTCCTCTGATACTCTCGAAATCCCTGCCCCGGCGCCAGGGAACATCAACCTCGAAATCTCCTTCAAGACCACCCTGAATAAAAACATGCAGGGCTGCTACCTCTCGACTTATCAACACGATGGCGCGACCCAGAAAATCGCCGCCACTCAGTTTGAGTCGCACTATGCCCGCGAATGCTTCCCCTGTATCGACGAACCCGCCGCGAAGGCAACCTTCGCCCTCACCCTTGAAATCCCCGATCTTGCCGAGCATGACGTCGTCCTCGCGAATACACCGCTAAAGTCCGACACTAATACCTCGCCAGAAGCTCAAACCGCCAACACCTTCACCTTTGAGCCAACCCCGCGCATGTCGACCTATCTCCTCGCCTGGGTTGTCGGCCCCTTCCACTCCGTCGAGACGACGAACCAGCACGGCGTCAAGGTTGTCTCCTATGCCGCCCTGAACCAGCCGAAGTCCTCGCTCGTTTTTGCGAACGACACTGCGGCGAAGGCTCTCGATTTTTACGACGAGAAGTTCGGCGTAGAGTATCCTCTCCCGAAGCTCGACCAAGTTGCTCTCCCTGATTTTGAAGCTGGCGCTATGGAGAACTGGGGTCTCGTCACTTACCGCGAATCTTGCCTCCTCGCCGACGAAAGCGCTACGCTTGAAACGAAGCAATCCGTCGCCATCACCGTCACCCACGAACTCTCCCACCAATGGTTCGGCGACCTCGTCACTATGGCTTGGTGGGACGACCTCTGGCTGAACGAATCCTTCGCGACCATGATGGAATTCGTCGCGACCGATGCCCTCTATTCCGAGTTCAATATCTGGCAAGACTTCTTCACTTCCGACTGTCTCGCCGCTCTGAAGCGCGACTCGCTCCCCGGCGTCCAGTCCGTCCAACAAGAAGTCCACGATCCCGTCGAGATCGCCACCCTCTTCGACTCCGCTATTGTCTACGCGAAAGGCGCTCGCCTAATGCTTATGCTCTACCGCCTCATGGGCGACGCCGCCTTCATGAAGGGCATCCGCGATTATTTCAACCGTTATCAGTATCAAAATACCGTCGGCGACGACCTCTGGAACTCCCTCCAGCCTTACGCCGACTTCCCGGTTAAAGACTTCATGCATGCCTGGATCTCCCAGCCCGGCTACCCCGCTATCACCACCTCTGCCCCGAAGCTCGCCAGCGAAAACCCCGCCGAACCCGCCGCGCCAGAACCCTCCCAGCACCGTTTTCTTATCAACGGCCAGACCGACGATACTCGCTGGCCTCTCCCCGAGGTGAAGGACGACATGTCTGGTCACTATCTCCTCGCCCTGACCGACGACGAGTTCCAGGACAAGCTTGACCGTTTCGATGAACTCACTCTCGAGCAGAAACTCCGCCTCCTCATTGACCGTATGCTCCTCGCGAAGACGCCCGATATTCCTTCCGCCTCGCTCCTCGACCTCCTCCCCCGCTTCGCCGACGAGACGTCCGCTCCTGTCTGGGAAATCCTCACTGGCGTCATCGGCGACCTGAAACTCTTCTGTCCTCCTGACACCGAGCCCGCCGAACAATACAAGCATTACCTATCTCATCTCTATCAACCCCGCTTCGCCGCCGTCGATTTCGGCCCTCTCACCGACGAAAACGCCATCCACGTTCGTGATGCTTTGCTAAACATCGCTTATTATGTTAAAGATAAGACTATTCTTGACAAATTAGCAAGCATGTATGATACGGCCGATGACCTCCACAATCTCGACCCTGAGCTTCGCAGCCATATCCTCGCCGCCAAGCTCCACGAAGACGAATCCAAAATCTTCCCGCTTTTCCTTGAAAAATACCAATCCGAGACCGACCCCGAGCTAAAAGCCGACCTCCTCTTCACGATCGCCGGCCTCGCCGAGCAGCCAGAAAACCTCGACCGTCTCATGCGACTCCTCGAGCAGCCCGAAATCGTCCGCCCGCAGGACCATATCTTCCTCTACATCTACCTCCTCCGCAACCATCGCACCCGCGCCCGCGTCCTCGACTGGCTCACAACCCATTGGGGCTACGTTAAAGAACTCACCGGCGACAAATCCATCGAAGACTACCCCCGATACGCCTCTCTCCTCATCCGCACCCCCGAAGAAGCTAAGGTCTTCTACGATTTCTTCGACCTCCTCGCGGACGACCCCGTCTTGAAGCGCACCCTGAAAATGGCCCACACCGACATCGACTGCCGGCTCCAAACCCTCCGGACCGACACCGCCGCCGTCCACGAAAAGCTCAAAACCCTCACCGAAAGGAATATATAATTATGGAAAATCCCCAATCCACCGCTCAGCCCGCCCCTAAGTCCACTCTTGAACCCGCTCAGACCGCCATCATCGTCGGCGCTCTCGTCGAGAAAAACGGCAAATATCTCCTCGTCCAAGAGGGGAAAGAGAAATGCCGCGGAAAGTGGAGCTTCCCAGCCGGTCATCTCGAGCCCGGCGAAACCTTTTTCGAGGGAGCGGCTAGGGAAGTAAAAGAAGAAACCGGCTGTGATGTCGAGCTAACCGGTATCTGCCAGCTCGGGAATCACGTCAGTCAACAAGACGTCTTCGCACTTATCATGTTCACCGCGACGACCGACGGCACCAAATTTTCTCCCCTCAATCACACCGAAATCCTCGATGTCAAATGGTTCACTTACGAGGAAATCCTTGCCATGCGCGACCAGCTTCGTGTTCAAGATCTCATTATCGGCGCCATCGACAACGCCCGCCAGGGAATTGTCGCCCCGCTTAATCTTGTCCGAATCTACCATAAATAATCAGGATATAATATATATGAAACTCTATCTCGTCCGCCACGGCCAAACCGACTGGAACATCGGCAAGCAAGCCCAAGGTGTCGCCGACATTGAACTAAACGCCACCGGCATCGCCCAGGCCGAAGCCCTGAAAGACCGTATCGCCGCCGAAGGTCTCCAGTTTGACTATGTCTACGCCTCTCCTCTTCGCCGCGCGAAGAAAACCGCCCAGATTATTACTAACGACCGCCCCGATATTATATATAACGATCTCCTCATCGAGCGTAGCTATGGTGACCTCGAAGGTAAGATTGTCGACTGGGATAATCTCGGCGTTGACGACCTCGACATTCGTCAGAATACCGACATCTACGGTCTCGAGCCTATCCAGGCCGTCCTCGCCCGCTCAAAGTCCTTCTTGGACGACCTCCTCTCGCGCCACGCCTCCGAACCCGACGCCCGCATCCTTGTCGTCGCCCACGGCACCCTCCTGAAAACCCTCCATTATAACATCATCGGCTACACCCCTGACACCAACCTTCGCGGCTTCCACCTCGACAACTGCGAGCTCGTCGAGTACTCTATTTGACAATCTCGCCAAATCTAACCATAAAAACTATTGACATTTTCAGTCACCTGTGCTACAATAGAACCATATCCAGATAATATCTGTGTCAAAAACGCAAATAAAACCCGAAATTATCTCCGGATTGAACTCGAAAATCTGACTATCCACGCCCGTGCGTCGAACGATTTTACAGAGGTGGACTGCGCGAAATCGCAAAAAAGTCCAAAAATCTCAAAAAAATCTTCGAAAAAAGTGTTGACTTGCCGCGAATGGTGCGCTATAATGAAGAACAGTTAAGCAAGTTGTGGAGAACAACCACTGCATTAAGATAGAAACTATGCGAGGTAAATCTATCACTCATAGAATTATCCCGTGTTTAAGATTTCGAATTAACAATTTGAGACAACGATGAAATTGTTTCTTTCTTTGAACAGGAGAAAGAAGCTAAATTGTAAGACGGAACTTAACGATTGATGTATCGAACTTCGATTGTTAGTTAAGTCAATGCATAAAAAGGTACATAAGGGCACTGATAGTGGATGCCTTGACAATCAATACCGAAGAAGGACGTAGGACTCTGCGATAAGCCTCGGGGATCTGAGAACGAGAGTTGATCCGGGGATTTCCGAATGGGGAAACCTAGCACAAGTCATGTTGTGTTGCATTTACCTGAACACATAGGGTAAATAGACGGGAACCAGCCGAACTGAATCATCTTAGTAGGTTGAGGAAAAGAGAATAACCAATGATTCCGAAAGTAGTGGCGAGCGAAATTGGAACAGCCCAAACCTTAACATAACCATACGGTTTAACGGCCAGAGTTATGAAAGGGGTTGCGAAATAAGATAATTTATATGTTGAACATTTCTATATGGAATGTTTAGCATATAAACCAACAGCGTTAACTGAGTGGATAATGATACAATTCCATCAAATCGTAGCGGAAATACCTGGAATGGTATGCCAAAGAAGGTGAAAGCCCTGTATGCGAAACGGTTTGAGGCATTATATATCTTTTTTCAATTAGGACGGGGCACGAGAAACCCTGTTTGAATCTGGCAGGACCACCTGCCAAGGCTAAATATATTGATTGATCGATAGCGAACTAGTACAGTGATGGAAAGGTGAAAAGAACCCCGGGAGGGGAGTGAAATAGATCCTGAAACTCAGTGCCTACAAGGTGTCGGAGCAGCGCTTGCGCTGTGACGGCGTGCTTTTTGTAGAACGATCCAGCGAGTTAATGTTGTCGGCGAGGCTAAGTCAGTTGATGGAGCCACAGTGAAAGCGAGCCTGAATAGGGCGACAAGTCGGCAGTATTAGACCCGAAACCGGGTGACCTAACCATGAGCAGGTTGAAGCTGCGGTAACACGCAGTGGAGGACCGAACCAGGGTACGCAGTAAAGTGCTTGGATGACTTGTGGTTAGCGGTGAAATGCCAATCGAACTCGGAGATAGCTGGTTCTCCTCGAAATAGCTTTAGGGCTAGCGTTGTGTAGTAGCACATGGGGGTAGAGCTCTGAAAGGGTTTGGGGCCGGCAACGGTACCCACCCCTATCAAACTACGAATACCATGTGTGTAATCACGGCAGTCAGAACGGCGGGGCTAAGCTCGTCGCTCAAAAGGGAAACAGCCCAGATCATCGTCTAAGGTCCCTAATTAACACTAAGTGGGAAACAAGGTGAAGTTTCTTAAACAGCTAGGATGTTGGCTTAGAAGCAGCCATTCATTTAAAGAGTGCGTAACAGCTCACTAGTCAAGAGATTTTGCGTGGAAAATGTAACGGGGCTAAGTGTTAAACCGAAGACATGGGATTCTACTTTAGTAGGATCGGTAGAGGAGCGTTGATATTGCGGTGAAGTCAGATTGTAAAGTCTGGTGGAGCGTTATCAAGTGAGAATGCTGGAATCAGTAACCATAAGACAGGTGAGAATCCTGTCGGTCGTAAGAGCAAGGTTTCCAGGGCTACAGTAATTGTCCCTGGGTTAGTCGGTCCTAAGCCGAGGCGCATCAGCGTAGGCGATGGACAACAGGTTAATATTCCTGTACAGGTAGTAGTTGTTAACAGTTCACGGCGAATGACTAGAGCGGATTAATGGTTTATCCGTCCAAGGTTTTAGGGAACTAAAATTGAGTGAAAGGTATTCTTCGGAATATCGATTCTAGGTGAAGCGCTGGCTAGAAAAGCTGGTTAACTTATGCTGCTGCCTACCGTACCGCAAACCAACACAGGTGCTCGGGTCGAGTAGACCAAGACCTACGAGAGAACCTTCGCTAAGGAACTCGGCAAAAAAGCGTCCGTAACTTCGGAATAAGGACTGCCCCATCATTAAGATGAGGATTTGCCAAAGAGTTTTCTCGGCGGAAACGAGAAAATGGTCAATTTTGTACCAAATAAATATCGATTTCTTCTTGTCGAGACACACTTAACTCTTTGAGCAGCTCAATCGTCATTTTGATGATGGGGCCGCAGCTAAAGAGCCCACGGAACTGTTTACCAAAAACATAGGTCTCTGCTAACGCGAAAGCGGATGTATAGGGGCTGACTCCTGCCCAGTGTCGGAAGGTTAAGGGGAGAACTTCACGGTTCGAACTGAAGCCCCGATGAACGGCGGCGATAACTATGATCGTCCTAAGGTAGCGAAATTCCTTGTCTGGTAAGTTCAGACCTGCACGAATGGAGTAATCATGTGGGCACTGTCTCGGCGAAGGCCTCGGTGAACGTGCATTGGCGGTAAAGATGCCGTCTGATCATGCCAGGACGAGAAGACCCCATGGAGCTTTACTACAACTTTGCATTGATTATTGGGACATTTTGTGTAGCATAGGTGGAAGACTTTGAAGCAGATACGCTAGTATTTGTGGAGTCGTAGGTGAAATACCACCCTGAGTGTTTTAGTAATCTCACGCTTGACATTAACTGCCAAGCGGACCGTGCATGGCGGGTAGTTTAACTGGGGCGGTTGCCTCCTAAAGAGTAGCGGAGGCGTTCAAAGGTTGGCTAACTACGGATGGAAATCGTAGTGATAGTGTATGCGCAAAAGCCAGCTTGACTGTGAGGGCCACAACCCAATCAGACACGAAAGTGGGAGCAAATGACCCGCTGTATAGAACTTCGGTTCAATTTACGTGGGAAAGACAGCGCACACGGATAAAAGTTACCCTGGGGATAACAGGCTGATCGCGCCCAATAGTTCACATAGACGGCGCGGTTTGGCACCTCGATGTCGGCTCATCACATCCTGGAGGGGGAGCACCTTCCAAGGGTCCGGCTGTTCGCCGGTTAAAGTGGTACGCGAGCTGGGTTCAGAACGTCGTGAGACAGTTCGGTTTATATCCGGCATGATCGTTAGGAATTTTGAGGAGATTTGCCTCTAGTACGAGAGGACCGAGGTGAACGAACCTCTAGTGTATCGGTTGTGGCCACCTGCTGCATTGCCGAGTAGCTATGTTCGGAAGAGATAAGCGCTGAAAGCATATTAAGCGCGAAGCCCACTCCAAGATAAGAATTCCCTATGGAGACTCCAGAGAGATGATCTGGTTGATAGGCGCAAGGTGGAAGCACGGCAACGTGTGGAGCCGAAGCGTACTAATAGGTCCATTGCCTTTTTATGCTCAGATTATCGGGTTCGTGCCATAACATTCTCTCGGAAAGTTATTGACAAGAGCCAGGATAATCTGATATACTTAACTAACAATCGGTGTTTGATCCGGCTATCAAAGCTGAGCAAAAACCGAAGGACGTTTTACAATAACGTTGTCTCACACCTTATGGACATCAATAGCGCATCAGGACGTTATTTGGTGCCCATAGCGCTGGGGAAATACCTGTTCCCATTCCGAACACAGAAGTCAAGCCCAGTCGCGGCGATTATACTGCCACAAGCGGGAAACTAGCAAGGTGCCAAATTATACGAGTAAGCCACCCCGACGGGTGGCTTTTCGTCTATCTAGCATACCTACGGCAGACAGCATACCCGTAACAAAAGTAATAGGAAAACAGCAAGAAAGCAACAAAAAAGTAATCGTCTCGTAATCTTCAGCGCACGACAAAACCTCCTTCCTCCTCTATACTGAGAGTATGGCAATCAATAACAATTTGCCAATTCCTTAAGAAGGAGAAACTATGGAAAATATCAAGTCAAAAATCTTCATCGTAATCGGCATCATTATCGCCGTCGTCCTCTGCGTCGTCGGCTATCGCACCCTCTTCGTAAATACTTCGCAATATTACACCCAAATCGACAACGCCGATGTCAAGCAACTTTCGCCGACCGAATTCGAATATAACCTAACCGCCTACGACGAGCACGGCAAGATCACTCAACTCACATTCAAAGCCAACAAGCAGCTCCGCGAAGATGCTTTTCTGGAATTGGATGTCATGTTTATTCGTGGCGTCTCGAATTGGCGTGAAGTTAAGTATAACGAGCTCCCGCTCGACGTTCGCTCCCGATATGCCGAACCTAACTAGTCAACCCAGCCAACCCCGTCGCAACAATATTATGTTATAATATATAATATGCCAGAAAAGCCAAATAATTCCGAAAAACCAAATAACCTGGAAAAGTCAAACGATCTAGGAAGCCCCCATAATCTAGAAACATCCAAGACCTACGATCTCGATCCATCGGTCACTCCTGCCATGCGTGAAAAACTCCTCCAGAAACTCAAAACTCTTCCCGCCGCCCCTGGTGTTTACTTTCATAAAGACGCCAATAATGAAATCATCTATGTTGGCAAGGCTGCCGTTCTGAAAAACCGCGTCCGCCAATATTTTCACCACACGAAAAAGGATCCGAAAACCGAGGCACTCGTGCGCGAGATTGCCGATACTGACTGGATCGTCGTTGATACCGAAATGGACGCCCTCTTTCTCGAGTCCGAAATGATCAAGCGCTATATGCCGAAGTGGAATATCCTCCTCCGCGACGATAAAACTGTTTCTTACGTTCGAATCGACATGAAATCCGAAGTCCCTTATGTTAGTTTCACGCGCACTCCGCAGGACGATAAAGCAACTTACGTCGGTCCTTTTTATGGAAAATCCGCCGTCGAGAAGGCTCTTCGTATTCTTCGCAAAGTTTTTCCGTATTACGACAAACCTTACGACGGCAAGAAAACTCTCAATACCGATCTCGGCCTCACGCCGGGCATCGAAGTCGGCAAGTCTACCCCGAAGGAATATAAGAAGAACTTGCGTAAACTTATTCTCTACCTCGAAGGCGGTCGACATAAACTTCTCCAAGAGCTCGAGAAGCAAATGCTTAGCGCCGCTAAGGCTGAAAACTTTGAAGAAGCTGCCGAAGCCCGCAAACAACTTTTTGGGCTTAAAGAACTTCAGAAAAAAATCGTCTTTTCTGACAAAGAGTTTCTCGATATCTCTTCTGACCATGCCCTAACCGATCTACAGGCCATGCTTCGCCTTCCCGAACCGCCAAAGCGCATCGAGGGCTATGATATTTCTCATCAATCCGGCACTAATGTTGTCGGCTCAATGGTAGTTTTCACGAACGGCGCTTCCGACCGCTCCGAATATCGCAAGTTTAAGCTCCGCCGCCAGACCAACGACGACACCGCGAACCTCCGTGAAGTTCTTGAACGCCGTCTAAAACACGAAGAATGGCCTTTCCCGAACCTCGTGATTCTCGACGGCGGCATCGGCCAGGTCAATGCCGTGAAGGAACTTCTCGACGCCCATAATATCCCGGTCATTGGCCGCGACAAGTCCGGCGACCATACTCGGAACGCTGCCGTTCGCATTATCGTTCCCGCCACTCCGGAAAACCCCGAACCGCGCGCCCTCCTTCTCGCTCCTGATTCACATGTTGCGAAACTCATCGCCCGCATCGACGATGAGGCGCACCGCTTCGCAATCACTTACCACTCTCTCCTCAAGCGCAAAAACATGCTCAAATAACTTCCGCGCATTATGATAACGCACCACGAAAACATGCTATAATATATACATGATTAAACGACAACTTTTCGCCTTCATTTTACGTTGGCTCGCCTCCAGTATTGGTATGTATTTCTGTATCACCTGGCTCGGCACTATCAATCCAGACAGCTCATCAATCTATAAATATGCCTGGGTGCTTTTCGCAATCGCTGGGCTTATTTTCTCGCTTATCAACTCCGTCATCAAGCCGCTCGTGAAGATGCTTGCTCTCCCGCTCGCAATTCTCACCATGGGCCTTTCGACTATTATCATCAATACGGTCATGGTTATCCTGACTATTTATCTACTCCCAGGCGTCGAAATGGACATCTGGGGCGCCGTCCTTTCCAGTATCATCATGAGCGTCATCAACGCCGTCATGAACTTCCTTATCAACTAGCCTTAGCTGGCGAGAGAACGCGAAACTATAATCCAACCTTGATTTTCCGAGAACTGGGGAGTATAATAGGAATATGAATTTGGGAACACTATTTGAGAGCATTACTTTCGTTTCTGCAATTTTATCGATTTTGCTAATCCTCCTTCAGCAGCGTGGCGCTTCTCTGGGTGCTGGTTTTGGTAGCTCTGGCGAGCTTTATACGACCCGCCGCGGTCTCGAGCGCTCGCTTTTTAATGCTACGGTCGTCTGCGTCGTAGTTTTTGTTTTATCGATTCTAGCAATGTTATTAATCCCGACAGCATAAGGGCAAAATAAGTAGATCATGAAACCTACTACCAAAAAGCGTGGGCAAAAGCTAGCAAAACGCTGGGAAGTTTTTTCTGAGCGCGCTAAAGAAGAAACTCATGAGCATATCCAAGAAAACCTCATCAAGCGCCTCCCTCATGCGCGCCGCGTGCGCCTTCTGATTCTCGAATGGTGCTTGCTTATCATCGTCATCACTTCGCTCGCCCTCACGCAGGCTTTTTGGTATACGCAATCCTATTCCGTCCAGGCTTATGTTGACGGTGGCACTTACATCGAGGCGACCATCGGCAATGTCAACACCTTGAACCCGCTTTTTGCCACCACGACCAGCGAAAAAGTCCTCTCAAAGCTTCTTTTCTCGACGCTCTCGACGATCGACTATTCCGGCCATGTCGGTCTCGGCTTAGCCTCCTCCATTACTCCCGATAGCACCGGCAAAGTCTGGACGGTGACTTTGAAAGACGGTCTGAAATGGTCGGACGGGGAACCTATCACTCTCGACGATGTTCTTTATACTGTCAACTTAACTAAAGATCCGACTGTCAACACCTCTTTCTCCTCCAACTTTTCCGGCGTCACCGTCGAACAGGTTGGCGATGCGCTCGTCTTTGCCCTGCCCTCCGCCTACGCTGATTTCGATGCAACTTTGAATATCCCGATTTTGCCTTCACACATCCTCGCCGACGTCGCCCCGGGGCAACTTCTCGAGCATAGTTTTAGCACGAACCCGGTCACGAGCGGCGCCTTCACTTTCAATGCAATGCAGAGCGTCTCTGGCGACGGCGAACGCATCGTCTATCTCGCCGCCAACGATTATTACTACAAATCCAAGCCTATGCTGAGTAGCTTCGCCATCCACACTTATTCTAGCGCTGAAGAAATCGTCCGCGCAATCTCTTCAAGCGACGTCACCGCGACCGCCGAGCTTTCCGCCGTTTACCGCGACCAACTTTCCTCGGACCTGATTTACGAAAAACAAACCGCCATCGCGAGCGGCGTCTTCGCCTTCCTCAACACGACCAGCCCGACCCTCAGCAATGTTTCTGTGCGCCAGGCGATTCAGCGCGGTATCAACATGGATGCCGTTCGCTCGGTTCTCGGCGATGAATATCCGCTGAATTATCCGATCTTACAATCCGAAATCGAACTCAGCAGCTACCCTGCCCTCCCTGAATACAATCTCGAAACCGCCAAGACCGCGATTACCGACGCCGGCCTCTCCGGCCGCACCCTCCGCCTCGCCACGACCAACTCCGGTTATTTCCCGGAGCTCGCCGCCGTTCTAAAAACCCAGCTCGAAAATCTCGGATTCAATGTCGACCTCGACATCTCTAACCCCGGTCAGGAGTTTTTCGTCAACGTCATCCGCCAGCGAAATTACGACATCCTGCTCTATGAAGTCGAGCTCGGCGCCGATCCCGATCTCTTCGCTTACTACCACTCGTCTCAGGCCTCCGCGACCGGCCTCAACCTCTCGAACTACGCCAACGCTCTCGTCGACGACCTCATCCTCGGCGCCCGTACCTCCATGGACGAGGCCGCCCGCGTCCAGAAATACGAAACCTTCCTCACTCGCTGGGTCAACGACGTCCCCGCCATCGGAATTTACCAGTCCAGTCTCGTCTACTATTTCAATAAGAACGTCCGCGCCTTTTCCGAAGATGACCGCCTCGTCTACGCGACCGATCGCTTTGTTGATGTCGAATATTGGGCTGTAAACAAAGCCACCAAGAACCGAACTCCCTAGCCAAGAACCGCGCCTCTTGACAATTTTACGAGAGTGTGCTACAATAGAAGTATAAGGCGTCTTCATCTCGACGTCTGCCTTGTCAATGTTTCCATCCCAGAGAAAATGTGCTATAATAAACCCTATGAGAAGTTTATCGACACAACTAAAATCTGAAATTGGCAAAAAAGTTAGCGTAGCTGGCTGGGTGAATTCGCGCCGCGATCACGGCGGCCTTATCTTTATCGATCTTCGCGACCACAAGGGAATTATCCAGCTCGTCATTACTCCTGACACGACCGATGCCTTCAAAACTGCCGAATCTTTGCGCGATGAATTTGTTATCTCTGCTGAAGGTCTCGTCCGTGAGCGCGCCCCCGAGCTCAAAAACCCCAACATCGAGACCGGTGATCTCGAAATTGTCGTCGATAAACTCGAACTTATTAACCGCTCCGAGCCACTCCCGGTCAACACTCACGACGAAGGCGACGCTTCCGGCGAAGAGTTGCGCCTGAAATATCGCTTCCTCGATCTGCGCCGTCCGTCGATGCTTCACATGCTTCAGCGCCGCGCCGAGTATTATCGCTTCATGCGCCGCTACATGGATGAACACGATTTTATCGAAATCACAACTCCGATTCTTGCGAACTCTTCTCCGGAAGGCGCTCGCGACTTTCTCGTCCCGTCCCGCCTCCATCCGGGCCAATTCTACGCTCTCCCGCAGGCTCCGCAGCAGTTCAAGCAGCTTCTTATGGTCGGCGGCATCCCGCGCTATTATCAGATTGCGCCCTGCTTCCGCGATGAAGACCCGCGCGCCGATCGTCTTTATGGCGACTTCTATCAGCTCGACTGCGAGATGTCGTTCGTCGACGATGGTGAAGTTGTCCGCCAGACCGTCGAACCGCTTATTAAAGACCTCGCGACGACTTTCGCCGGCAAAGAAATTATCACTCCCGAAGTTCGCCGCATTCCCTACAAGGAAGCCATGGAAACTTATGGCACCGACAAGCCCGACCTTCGCTATGGTCTCGAACTTATCGACCTCACCGAAGCTCTGAAAAATGTCGAATTCAAAGTTTTCCAGACGCCTTGCGTGAAGGCCATTTGCGTTCCTGGCGGCGCCAGCTTCACTCGTAAACAAATCGACGAGTTCACCGACCTTGCTCGCAAGAATGGCGCCGGCGGCCTCGCCTACATTCTTTATGAAAACGGCACCGTCCGCAGCCCGATTGCGAAGTTCCTGAAAGACGAAGAACTCGCCTCCATCCAGGAACTCACCGGCGCAAAGGACGGCGATGCGGTCTTCTTCGGTGCTGACGAGCGCGAAAAAGTCAACAAGGTCCTCGGCGCGATGCGCATCGCCTTCGCTGATGCTCTCAATTTGAAAGACGACAACAAAATCGCTCTCTGCTGGATCGTCGACTTTCCGTTCTACGAATGGGACGACGGCGCGAACAAGCTCGACTTCGGTCACAACCCCTTCTCCCTCCCGAAAGGCGGCCTGAAAACTCTTCGCGAAACCGAAAACAAGTTAGACATCGTCGCTGACCAGTACGATATGGTCATGAATGGCTACGAGATCTGCTCCGGCGCCGTCCGCAACTATAATCCAGAAATCATGTATGAGGTTTTCGGCATCCTCGGCTACGACGAAAAGTATGTTGCCGAGCGCTTCGGCGGCATGCTAAACGCTTTCAAATTCGGCGCTCCGCCCCATGCTGGCTGCGCCTTTGGTATTGACCGTATGTTTATGGTTCTTGAGGGAATTACTAACATTCGCGACATCGTCGCTTTCCCGAAGAACGGCTCCGGCGTTGACCTTATGATGAACTCCCCGTCCATCGTTGACGAAAAACAGCTCGAAGAGGCGCATCTCGCTCTCATCTCCGACGACGAAGACGCCGAAGAATAATTTGTCGTCAAGCAGTCCGGCTCGACGTTAGCCAAAACTCGTCGCAGAAATCTTCCAGTCGCTGCCCTCTGTGTTATAATAACTCTATGGTTTGTATTGCTGCGTTCATCATCCTCTGTCTAGTCGGTATCTTCGTCGCCTTCTTGAGCATCTTCCGCCGCGACATCGGTAAAAAATATTGGGCCGTCTTCAAAAAAGCTTGGGGGTGCGTCGGCAAAAAAGTCACTCTCCAAAAGTGCGAAACCAATTTCAAAGACGACGTCAAAAACTCCCTCCTCTCTAAAGTCGTCTTGAAACATCCGAAATGGGTCAAGCCTCTCGGCGTCGCTATCGAAGTCAGCGCCGTCCTTATCGTCTTGGTTACGATTTGGTCGCTCGTCGAAGCCGTGAAGGCTATCCTCGCTCTCTGGGTTTTCGGCACTTGCAATGTCTCCCAGCCGGCCAGCTGCGCGCTCGGTGCCGAAGTTTGCGGCATTGATGCCGCCGAGCCGAAAAACCCGATCGAGTGGACTGGCCGTTGGTTCGGGGAATGGGGAGAGATTTTTGCGAACATCCCAGACCGCTTCCATTCCTGGGAAGCCGAAGATTATCTCGTCGAGCCATATACCTTCGTCGCGAAATACGAAGACGGCAATCCGCTTGCGCTTGATATTTTCGATCCAGGCTGCGTGATTTGTATGCAGAGTTATCGAAATCAGAAATCTTCCGGTTTCTTCGAGAAATATAATACCGTTCCTATGATTTATGTTATCGAGCTTCCGGACGGCACGCCGAAGTTCCAGAACTCCGACCTCATTGCCCGCTATTTCCACGCCGCCAACCTTCTCGACACGAACTACGCCGTCAAGATTCTTGACCGCCTCTTCACCGAATCCGATTCCAACGGGATTAACTATCAGACCGCTATGACCGGCATGTCTGCTGAAGACGCTGAGAAAACCCTCCAAAGCTGGCTGAAAGATTTTGACGCTACTGCGAAGGAAATCTCCGAGCTAGAAACTGCCGCCCATTCCGAAGAAGTTACTGAAATTATTTCCAAAGTTAAAAATATGGTCGACAATACCGTCCATGCCAAAGGTATCCCGACCTCGATTTATGACGGGAAGAAGCACAATGGGCTTTATAAGGCGAACTAGTCTTATCTTTGGCGCGGTCGCCCTCTTCGTCGCGGTGTTGGCTTTCTGTCCGGCCGCCGACGTTGGTGCCGTCAAAAATCCGACCTCCGTTGCCGAACATCCCGACGACAGCGAGGAAGAAGTTGACGAAGCCGCTCGCCTTAGCGCGGTCGCCGAAAACTGCTCTAATATTAAATACGCACTTTCCCAGCTTCAACGCTCGGACTCTCGCACTCGTATCTATCTCGGCACTTCTTACGAAACAATCTCTGGCCGTTTCATTGTTCCGCTTAACCTTCGCCTTGAGCGCAACAATCGCCCCTCCGAGCAGCTTCTATCGATTCAGTCTGAGTTTATGACTTCTCTGGCGGATTTTCGCCTCGCCTACACCGACTATATGCGAGATCTCGAAGCCCTGACTCTGATCGACTGCAGTGCTCAGCCGGCCGACTTTTACAAACACCTCGAAACCACCCGTGCGAAACGAGCTGCCCTTCAGTCTGTCACCCAGAAACTCAATACTCTCGCTGGCGAGCAATACCAGGCCGTCGTCGACCTCGAAAAGGAGCTCAAATGACAATCTCCGTCCTTCACGAATCAGCCATCCTCGCCGCACATGACGGAGGCATTTTATGACGCTCCAGACTCGCGGCGGCCGCAACCTCGCCCTGCTTGGGCTCGGCGCTATTCTTATCGCGCTCACGACCACCTCTATCGGCATCTATGTCTACCATAGCAGCGGCGATATTTACCTCGACCGCTCTCGACCCGGCTATCTGCCCGCCCCCGAAGAAGTCGAAGAGGAGCAGGAAATTAATTCGACTTATTCCTACCCTGACAACGGCCCGATCGACAAATCCGAGTTCAAGACCTACCTCGAAGAGCTCAAAGCCATCAATAACCGCCTAAAGGCCCTCGCCGACCCGTATTCTGCTGGTCCGCTTTCCGATGAATCTCTCGGCATCGCTCCGATGAAATCCGACAACGTCGACGAACCAAACTAATCCTACGACTTCCGCCCTCGTCCTCGCCCTCGTCGACCTTCATATCGTCAATAGCAGGCTTTTAGTATCACCCCATAATAAACCACAAAATAACTTTTTATCTAGACTTGCCAAAAGCACAATCCTCCGCTACAATAGAAATGTCTAGTTTTATCAATATAAGTGGTTAACACTTTTTTATATCAAGGATTAACTTCCTAATTACAATGAATCATGCATTGGAAGCGGCACCGCAACAATGTGCGTGATTTCGGCGTAAAACTGAAGTTAACCCATTGATAGGACTAGACACCCTGCGGTGTCGCTTTTGTTTCTAGCGAAATAATTAGCGGCCCAATCGGTGTCTATCATTTTAAAAGGAGGGCCGTGATGCTAAAACGCCATAATAAAAACCCTAACTCTTTGCGCAAGGAATCGTACTCTTCACCCGAGCAATCATACTCGCAACCTGGGAAAGTATACTCCGCGTCTAGAAAAACATACTCCAGAAAAATATCATGTTTTTCTATTGCGGGAATATGTTGTAAACTTTCTGGGGTATGCTTGCTCCTTCTAACCTTTCTCCTCATCAGCCCCACGACAACTTCTGCTAGTGCTCTAGAAGCTGAAGAATCGTCCGACGGCGCAAATTACGACGACCAAATCTCCGCCCAGTCAACCACTATCTCCACCATCAACATTTCCTTCTCTCCGACTTCCGGCTCCGCTTCGCTCACCCCGACTTCCACTAGCGGTGCTTCTGCCCTTATTTCCGTCAAAGCTACCGTTGGCGTAGAGAACTCTAGTGGCTATGTAGTCTATCTTGGCAGCACCAGCTCCGCCTTGACTGGTAAAACCACCAGCCAAACTATCCCCTCACTCTCCTCTTCTACGACTTATAGCAATCTCCCTGTCAACACTTGGGGCTATAATGCTACGGAAACCACGACCGCTCCGACTAATCCTACCCTAAGCGCCATGCCAGCTAATACTCGCGGTATTACAATCGGTTCCAACTCCTCCACCAACATCAAATCCGACAGCAAAACCTTCCAGCTCAGCTTCGCCGCCAACATCGGTCCCGACAAACCCGCCGACACCTACGAAAACCAAGTCACGCTCTCCGTTATCTCTAGCCCGCTAGAAATAACCGGTCTCAGCTCCATTTCCGACATGCAAGAAATGACGACCGCCATCTGCTCCGCCAGCGAAATTGGAGAAACCAAACAGCTCAGAGATGTCCGTGACGGCAAATACTACTGGGTTACTAAGCTCAAAGATAATAACTGCTGGATGACACAAAACTTGGCCCTTGATCTATCTACCTCGACGGCATTAACTCCGACAACATCAGACGTCTCTAGTAACTGGGTGCCGCAGTACTCTACCGCAACATCGGCCAATGTTAATACCGTAGATAGCACGTCCACAGCTATTCGTTCCTGGAACCTCGGTAACTATATTATTACAAACCCCACTTCAGCCTCTGATTGCGGAAATCCTAAAAACACACTCGCGAATTGCCCTTCCCAATTCACACCTATCGATTCTCGCACGGCTTCAAGCAACCCGAACTTCTACTCCAGTAACGGCAATAAAACATTTAATCCCACAGAATATGACGCACACTACTCGGCAGGAAACTATTACACATGGAATGCGGCGACCGCTGGAACTGGCAAAACTAGTACTTCTGGTCAAGCCGCTGACAGTATCTGCCCAAAAGGCTGGCAATTACCAGTTAGTAATACTACGACATCGAAAAGTTTTAGCGGCCTAATAAGTGCCGGAAGCATTGGGACTAACGTGTCTAAGATTACAAGTTCACCATACTTCTTCGTCAGAGGCGGCATGGTCGACCCGTCGTCGGGATACCTCTTTTCGCACGCTGGTACATATGGGCTGTACTGGTCGTCGACACCGACCACGAATGCAAATAATGCCTATCGCCTCGATTTTAACTCAACTAGCTCGATTGCTCCGTCCGAAAGTTCCGCTCGCATATACGGACATTCCGTCCGCTGCATCGCCAGGTAAAACTCTACGACGGTTGTAGAGTTTAGGAACGGGCTAACAGGGGTGGAGAAAAATAAAAGTCTACAATGGTGATAGAGTTTGAAATTTTCTCGAATCTCTAGGTTTTCTCCGCCTCAGCCTCCGCAACCGCCAAATAGGTACACATATATAATATATACACGTCGATATAGCACATATTTATTCCTTTTTTACAATAAACATATAGATATCGCGATATTAAATAACTAATAAGTCTACCCAACAGGCTTAAACAGCTTATTTGGCGGGGCGGCGGCTGGGGCGGAGAAGTATAATGCTCAAATAGTTGAGGCGGAGAACTACAGCAAGCAAAAAAGTAGGGAACTATAGCCCAGAAAGCCTACATAAATCAAGCAATAACGAAATAAAACATAGCAGAAACTGTATAGAAGTTAGCGGGAGCAGTTTGTCTCCCGCTATATTTTATAAGCGGCTATGCTTGGTAAAAACCTCCAAAGTATGCTACGCTAGAACGCATAGTCTGGGCGACTAGTACATATGTAATGTAGAGTGGGAGTTAGATTTGGCGGAAAGGTTATTTATGCTAAAAGCAGTAATTTCAAAACTCATTGATCTTCTGAAGAACCGCAAGGTGGGCCAGGCAAAAAAATGAGCAAAAAATTATTGTTGCCAATGAGGTAAACATTACCATCATTAACAACAAATAACTTATGTGTCTATCTAAATTGTACCTTACAAATGCGGTTATGTCTAGTAGTTTTCGCAGCCCTACTTCGCGTTCTCGGTCGCATCTCTCGGCGCGTGGACGAACTGCGTCGCCGCCGATTCCTGATTCCCGGCGTAGACTAACTTCCTCAGCCACAAATCCGCCGGCCCGGCCGTCATCAACAAAACTAAATATCCCTTCTCGTGCCATTTCGGCAACTCCGCTGTTAGCTTATCATTCAATTCTGCCGCTTCCGCTACTTTCCGCGAAGCCGGAGCCAGCCGCTCGATAAAATCCGCCGGCGTGAGAACCTTTAGTGAAGGGTCTTCGCGTGTCAGATAAGTCGGCAGCCAGTATAACTTTGCCACCCCCTCAAAAGCCTCGGCATAGTCATCAGCCAGCTCGGACTGTCGAATGTTCTGGTGCGGCTCATACACGACGACCACGCCCTTCAGCCCGCGCCGCTCCGCCTCTTCGCGCGCAATCTCGACCGTCGCCGCGACCTCTTCCGGATGGTGGGCGTAATCCGAATAATACCCTTCCGAGACTTGTTCAAACCTCCTCCCAACGCCAGGGAACTGGTTGATTGCTTCGACAATCTTCTTCCGCGACGACCGTGCCGCCGGCCCTGAAAACGCCGCAAACCTGCCTAGCCCGCGAGGCCTCGGCATAATCCTCTGCACGACGTCAATCGCTAGCGTCGCGTCATACCGCCGCGCCTCGCCCGCAAGATCGACATCCGCCGCAATCTCATCCCCCCTGACGACCGTCTCGCTCTGCCGCTCGAACTGTCGGAACGCGTCCTGATACTCCTGCACCGTCGGATAAATATCCGGATGATCATAAGTCACGACCGGAATCGCCGCCAGCCACGGGTGATACGCCAAGAAGTTCCGGTCATACTCGTCCGCTTCGTAAATAAAATACTCAGACTTAGGGTCATACTTGCCCGCCTCTGCGAATGGCAAAGTCGTCCCGATCAGATATGACACCGGAATCCCCAGCTTCATACACGCCCAGATAATCATCGCCGTAGTTGTCGTCTTCCCGTGCGTCCCTGCGACCGCAATCATCTTCAGCTTCAGCTTTTTCACCAAATAGCTAATCAGCTCGTCGCGCTTCGAAATATGCTTAATCTTCAATTTCTTCGCCATCAAAAGCTCCGGATGATCCTCCGGCAACGCCGACGTGTAGACAAACCAATCCACCCCCTCATTTTTCGCTCGCGCCTTGAGAAACTCGCCGTCCTGCTCCCCGAGATAAACCTTAATCCCGTTCGCGACCAGCTCATTCGTCACCGCTCCCGGCATCGCGTCCGACCCAAAAACTGTCATTCCCGCGTCCTTCGCCATCAGCGCCAGCGGCCCCATACCTGTTCCTGAAATACCCGAAATATAAATATTCATAAACTTATTGTAGCACAACATCTCCGTAGCATGCTATAATTATATATAACAATGGGTGGTAAAAAATCTAACCGACTGCGACGAGTTCTCGGCTCCTTCAAAGCCGTGCGGGTTTGGCAACTCATCCTCATCCTGATTCCGCTCATGTTTCTTACCGCCACTCTCCTCCGCTTTGATCACCTCCGCATGATCGAACTTCGCTCCGCCGTCGTCGAAGCTGATAAATCTGGCGACGAAGAGCAGCTCCGAACCTCTCTTGTTAATCTCAGCGATTTCGTCTTCTCTCACGTCGTTATCAATATCACCGAAGTCAACGGCGCTCCCGTCGTCCTCTTCGGCACCGGCACTTTCTACCTCGAGCAGCAATACCTCCGCGCCGCCAACGCCGCCATCGCTGAGGCCGAGGCCACCATCGTCGACGATTCGAACCCAAACGGCAACATCTACTCCGCCGTCGCCGCCATCTGCCAGCCCCAAGCCATTGCTAACGGCTGGGCCTGGTCGAACCCGAACTACCTCGACTGTTGGACTAGCGAGCTCGCAAAATATCCCACCACCGATCACCTCGAAAACACCCTCCTCGCCGCCGTCCCCTCGACCGAACTCTACCGCGTAAACTACGCCTCCCCTCTCTGGTCGCCCACTCCGACCGGCTTCGCTCTCCTCGCCTGCGCCATTATTATCATAATCATTATCATCCGCATCCTCGTCTGGATCATCCTCCGCATCGCTCTCGCCATCCTCGGCCGCTCCTGACTCGCGCTCGTCAAAATCCGAGAGTCCACGAACCTACCCCAGAAAACCACAACCTTTTCAGGGGTAAACCATAACTTTTTTCGCATTTCCCCATAAAACCCCTTGACGACCCCAAGTTTTCAGAATAAGATAGAGATATAATAACTTAAGGAGGGACCTCATGGCCTACGAACATACTAACAGTAAAGGCGTCACCTACTACCTGAACAAGAAGGAAGTCACTTTGCGCGGCGGTAAGCCACAGACGATTTATTTCTTCACCAAGACCAAAGAAGGTAGCAAGGGCACCCCGTGTGATTTGCCAGAGGATCGCGTCGTGAACGAGAACCCACGCAACGGTTTCTTGACCTTGAAGAAAAAAGCATAATCTCACGCACGCTGATTTTATATATTTAGGTACGAAATCTCCCAGAGCCCCGAAAGCCCTGGGCGATTTTCTTTCCATCGTCACAAGCAGCCTCCCTAGCCTGCCGCCTTAACTACTACTAAACTATTGACAAAATGTTTATGGTATGATACAATGAAAGCATAACCTCTTCGCGAGGACGGTTTTTGACGACATCAGCGCTTCCAATTAGCACAGAAATCTGCTATAATCGACCCATGAGTAATAATAAAGATAAAGTTGCTGGTCGCAAGAAGGCCTTGAAAGAGTTTTTGATTGGCGCTGCCGTTGCCGCTGTTGGTGGCATCGCTACCGCCGTTTCTTATAACTCTGCCAAACCCGGCGGGAGCTACACGGTCTACACCGGTCTCATCGCCCTTGGCATTGTCTACGCGGTCATCGGCCTCTGGGGACTCATCTTCCCGCTCGGCCTCCGCGGCAACAAAAAGCCTAGCGACAAAGCCGTCGAACCGGCCGTCGTCGACAAAGCCGACGAAGCCGAAGTCGTCAAAGAAACCGAGGAATAGTCTTCGCGCTTCTATAGCGGCCGCGAGCCGAAAGCAACTAGAAAATCCCGAAAGAACCCCAGCCCCCGCCGGGGCTCTTTCGTTCCTCGGCAACCCTCATCGCAAAAACTCGTCATCAATCTAGCAAAGTTTATGGGTAAGCGTTAGATAATTTTGTAAAAATATATTTAGATGATGAGAAAGAATAATTTTATGTACGCAATTTTGTTTGTCTAAATCAGAAAAATATATTTTAATCACTTACTATTCTCTCGCAAAGCAGGTGGCAAAATGACGCTTTTGTGACATATTTTCGCAAAGTAGGCAAATACTATATTGAAGCTTAGCGCAAAAAGAGCCGCAGTCATCCCCAAAGCAAGCGACTCTTTTTGCGCTAAATAGTTGACTTCAAAAATTATTTCACTTCACGCCGGTTCTTTAAAGTGTCTTCCATCATTGATTTCTCGCTCTTACTAACCGATAGCCCATATTCAGTTTGATTTTGTTTTGTTCTACAATATACCGACAGGCATAGTCGGGATTATTCGGTACTAACTACTCGCTAGCATCTTTGTCGCCATTGCCACGGTTTGCACTGGCTAATACTGACGGGAACACGCCTCCGTCATTAACATATTCTGCCCACTTTCCGCACCTCAAGGATAACCGCCACTTCACCGAGCATCTCACGTAGTCGATATCGATTCCGCCACCGCTTATAGAGCTATTATAATTAATGATTTCGCCAGCATATAAATCCAACAGAGCACCGCCGTTAATATAGCAAACCTCACTATTGCCCTTAAAAATAGTCAGGTTCGTAAATAAAATGCCGTAACGTGTTTGGTAGCTACTCTTGTCGGCATCACTCCAGCCACTCGGGACTAACATTAAAATTATAATCTGAAATATTCTCGTCGTCATTACAAACAGCTAGAATCATCAACTGCCAGTGAGTTTTGTTTTAGCGATAGTATGTAATCCGATAATCATGCTCTGGTAACTCGGCTTCCGCTACGATACCATTATCATTAGCTTCCGATTCAGTTACAGTTACCCTAGATATATCCGCCACCTGCCCCCAACTATAGCTAAAATGATAGCACCTGCAACTAATGGAATTTTGACTGATGATTCTCTATCCGATGACCTACTTGACCTGCTGCTTAATTTCTGTTTCGCGGAGTTCGCCATCTAAAATTTCCTCACTGGTTAATATATTTGTCATAAGTATAGATATTCTGAGCGCCGGCAAGCTGAGTTAGAAAGTCACGGAAGTCCACGTCGATTGGAACTGTCACGAAGAAGAATAATCTCTTTTTAGGCCTCGAACAGCACACGTAAAATAGATTGCGGTTGCGTATATAAGATTGTTCTTGATCTTTTGAATACCCTTTTTTAATCATAGGGGCATATTTCTCGAATTGGTACTGATTCCAGCCTTTACTGATTACAAAAATGACATTATCGTATTCCTCACCTTTCACTCCATGTTCGGTAGAAAACTCAGTTTCGGGGTGTAAAAAGTTTATTGCCGCTCGGAATTGCGAATAGTTTAAATTAAGAAAAGATTGGATAGTAGTATCTCCATAAACGGCATCTGGGTTATTGTAGTACAAATCATAATAATCAAGGACTTGCTGAGAAATAGGTATTAACCCCGACTTCACCGATATGTCAAGAACGTCAATTGCTCTTTTGCTTCTGGCCTCTCCCAGGCTTCTTTTTAAAATATTCCATTTTGCCTTTTCAGTTTTGCTTACGATTGGATATCTCTTCAATTTTAGCGCATCAAACAGAAGTTGCATATTATTGGCGGATAGGGCGCCATAAATTGGCTCGATAATATCCATAAAGAAAAGCAAAAAAACATCATCCGCATCCCTCAAATGATCTTTAAGGATTTCGAATAAACCGTCATATTCCTGTTGCGCCGCTAGAACCCTATGAGTTATCATCAACGTCTTAATATCTTCGTTATTGGCAATTTGTTTAGACTTAATGTAGTTAGTTAAATTCGAAAGCCTATCTTTTATTTCTTCTGCGGGCAAATCACCTTTAAAATTGCGATCCGTACGCCGCTCGCCAGTATAGTCATCGCACGTTATAACAGAGACATCTCCTATGAAATCATCAATGGCTGAGATTTGAGGAAGCTCTGGTCGGAGGAAATTAAGCATTTCTACGATTCTGGGCGCAGATCTAAAATTTGAACTCTTTTTTATTTCAATAATTTTCTCGTGTTCAATTAGTCCGCACGCGTTTTGCGATTGATAAATTGTCTGCCACGCATCGCCAAAAAAGCCAAATTGAGGACCGACACTCTCCGCAATATAATATTCTATAAACTTATCGATAATTTGCTTAAACGAGTCTTGATATTCATCAATCAAAATTACAGGGAAACGGTTGGCAAAAATTCGACGAAACTTTCCGTTATCTAGGAGTCTAGCAAAAAGCGTTATTACATCATTGTGATGTAGATATAATATGCCTTTCTCTATGTACCGATAGCCAAGTGTATACTGGACAGTTTTTGCGGTTGAGATATCACCTTCTCTGGGATGTAATTCTTCATCCTCCGTTACCATTCTTATTATGGGTCCCTGAAATTGCTTAATTGCATTCCATGCAAAGGAATGAATAGTAGATGGGAGTACGGGGGAATTTAAGCTAAGTCGCTCATTTATTACATTTACGGCCGTATTTGTATATGTAACACAAATAACACTCTGTTTCTTCTTCCGGTATTCACTCTGCCTATTTGCATCAATCCATGATATAGTCCTATTAAGCGAATAAGTTTTTCCCGATCCGGCGCCAGCTTCAACCCGAAAGCTTTTCCCGCTTTTGAGGGCATCAATTATTTCGGCATCTATTTTATCTGCCTCCTCTTTAGCAATTTCGTAGTTTGTTCTCTCATTAACTGTGTTCATGGAATTTTTCACTCCTATATAAGAACCTGTTGATTATTGAGCCAAGTCAAGCCGTCTTTAATATACTTAGGGACGGCATAGTTGGGGCATTTATATATCAGTTCTAATGCAAAATCAGTTTTACAAGCACCCGCAAAAGCCAGGTCGTTTTCGGAGCATTGCTCTGCAATTTCAAAATATTCTCTATTGACATTTTTGATTGCCTCCTCTAATGATCTCCCACACACCCCCAATTCATCAACTTGAAATTCAAGATGGCAATTCTCTATTGTTTTTTCGTTTCCGGTTAGCGCTCTTATGTCAGTTAATGTTACACTTTCCGCATCTGGAATTTCCTTCACCCTTCTCGTCCACCATATTAAAGTTGCATTAGACGTATGATCGCCTTCGGATACTAACGCCTTTTTTTCCTTCCTTAATTGGGTCTATATCCGTTAAAATCAAGCACGGGATACCAAGAAATTTTATAAAGGGGATAAATTTATGCGCATAGGCTCCACCTACTTCAATCAAAGCATAATATTGTGCAGGTAGCTTGTACTCCTGTGAATCGAATATCTTCTCTTTTTCACACTTTTCAATCATGTCTGGTATCAAAAGCCTTTCAGATGCGCCCTCTATTAAAATTGCTTTGTCTGCAAAGAACAGATCGCAGCGGCTTAGAGTTAGATATTTCTTAATAAAATCAGTATTTGCATTTTCTTGGCTGGCAAAATCTTTGAGATTTTTGTAAATGACGCCAGCCTTAGTCTTTTGCGCGTATCGAATTTGCGCGAAATCGATTGAGTTTGCAATATGCGCAGAATGCGTTGTCATAATTGTTTGAATTTGAATTGAAGATATCTTCTTGGCAAATTCATAGAGATACTCAGCGAAAGCGCGCTGCATTTGAGGATGCATATGTGATTCAGGTTCCTCAAGAAATAGTAGCGGAATGCACGCCACGCTATTCTCGCCGATTCTCCTAGAGAATTCGGCAAGCAAAAACGCTATCTTGATTAGGTTCTTATAACCCAGGCCATTATATGAGCTCGGTAATTTTTCGCCGGCAACGGACGATACATAATTAAGCTCGGTTTGATTTTTTATTTGATCGTCAATTTGTAGATTTGTACTTACGCCCAGCTGAAGCTCCTCTGTATTAGGATAACCAAAACCAATAGCGTCATTCACCAAAGAACTGAGAATCTTGTCGCTTCGCTCTTGAACCGCTAGGTTGGCTTCATTAACCGTACTGCGTAGTGCCTGGACGTCTTTGGCTACCTTTGGGTCAAGAGTATTTATATCAACATCAAAGTATTTAGTGATTAAACCATTAAGAGAACTTTTGTTTTGAACTCCATCTTCGCCTAAAATGCGTTCTGCTGGTACGAGTTCAAAAGGGAAAAGGCTTTTTAGCTCCCCTATATTTTTGATTTGTACGTCTTCGTCGTTCTTGGGATTAACGGCATATATCACAAGTCCAAAAATTTTTGAAAAGTTTGTTGCGCACTCACGTTTTATGCGATCTCTCTGCGGACAAAATTCGCCGTCCGTAAAACAGTATGGGTTCAATAGCTCACGAAGCCTATTTTCGTCCATATTGATTTTATAGATAGCTCGAATAAGTACGGATGATATATCTATGTCGACGTCAATAATAAAGGGAGACAGCGCGCCTAAGTTATTTTCTGGATTGTCAAGGGAGTAGTCAACAATAAAATCAATAGACGTAAGTGGTATTTCCGAACAGAAATCCTCGTAACTTTTCTTGTTCCCTAAAAACTCGCATAGACAAGAGTAAAAGACCTCTCTTTTATCCAAAGGATAATCGTCATAGTTAAGAGGCTGATCCTCTATCACTCTTTTAATGAGGCTAATGCAGGACGTCTTTGCCGTATTATTACGCCCAACAATTAATGTCAAATTGTTATCAATGGCAATTTCTGCATTAGCAATCAGTCGGTAATTCTTTATTTTGACCCTTGAAAGATGCATGGTTATTCTCCCGTTTTATTGCTTCTTAAATATGAATAAGTACTCATGCGCTAAAAGCAGAAAATTATACTTAATGCTATTCGTTTTCCAATAACCAGTCGCACGACAATTATGTTGTTCTTTCAGAATTATTTCCTTCAAAGTGAAGCCAGCATCAAGAAATACTTGCATCGTTTCAAAACCTAACGGTTGTACACAGCCCTTATTTCGCATATCGCCGATTAAGATGGCGCAAAATCTTCCTGGTTTTAGTACGCGATAGCACTCACGGGCAGCTTTTTGCAGCTCTATCAAAAAATCCTTCTTTTTGAGAGCTGAAAGATCTTCTGGAATATCTTGACCTTCACTGTAATGAATAATATCGGCATAAGGCGGATGTGTACAGATAAAATCAATTTTCTCGTCTGGGATAAAATCTAGTTTTCGGGCATCACCTTTCTTTAGTCTTACTTTACCATTTGCGCCGTCGTGTTGAAAGTCTAGCTTTTCCTTGCATCGAGCAAGGGCTTTATCATTAATATCCACGCCAATAATGTTACGATTCAATAATTTTGCTTCTACTAAAGTCGTACCGCCACCCGCGAATTGATCTAATACCAAATCATTTTCATTTGAATATCTAAGCAACAAGTTTCTCGGAATGTAAGGAGACCAGTTTCCGCGCCACTTAGCATCATGGGTTGCCCAATCGCCCCTTTTGGGAAAACTCCAGACGGAAGTCATTTCTAGCTCGAAATCTTCTGGCTCCCATTTTGTAATCTTTTTACTACTCGGCATTATATGAACTTCTCCGCGATAATACCGTTCTCCAAATCCTGAATATTGTAGACCATCTCCATAACGTCAAAGGTTTCTTCAAGATTGTGACGAGCATTAGTCCAACCTTTTCCGTCAGTAAACCAGGCAAAAGTAAACCCATTAATTTCGTTCGCTTCGGTCGCTAAAGTCTTATAACTACGAGCCGTCTCATTGAGTTTAGAGCCGCTACTCGCATAGAAATTTGTTTCGATACCATAAATCATGTTATCCGTTTTAACGACATAATCAAAGCGTTTTTCAGCCTTTCCTTGATTAGAAATAGCAGACAGGTCAATATTCCACTTCTGCTCAATTTCATGAATGTACATTTCCTTAAAATAATTTTGTCCTTTTATGAAGCCGGATTTTTGAATGTACTTCTCAACTAGATTTTCCATAAGGTGCCCGCCACGATTCTTACGACCGTTAGAGTCCAATCCGACTTCTACGCCGGTTGCGTAGTCTACGAGGTTATTAACAAGGTGTTTTGACATTAGATGAAATAAACCGGTTTTCCGCATAAATGTTTTATACTGCTCAACTGATAGATTAGGTTGTTTAAGGTTGTAAGTAAATTCTCCATCCTCATCGATTGCATAGATTTCCGTCGAGCGAACTGCCAATAAAAGCGGAACACAGTTAAGTACTTCGGGGTACTTTGCGATCAGCTTGTCGAATTCTTCTTCTATATTTTCCGAACCGATAAGTGAGTTTAAAATATTAAGTTGAACTTTAATACCATCGATATTCCTGTAAACTTTTTCAAAATCTACGTAATAACCGTAATCCGCAATGCTCTCCCTAAATTCACTAAGCCATTTACTAAAATCTCTTTTCATATTACTCCTTTAATAATTTGAAATTAATAATTCACTAATTTTACCTCGAGATGAACCTTTGCTATTTATCATCCGTGACGCTTGTACTCTATGAATATTCAACCCAGAATAGGCAATGTCAAAGAAATCGTCGTTCTCATCTGCGTTTCTTGGATCTGAGTTACTGGCCAAAACCTTACATCTCCTATCACTTAACTTTTTAATGAATTGTGCTAGTTCTAACTGTTTATTATCGTCAAATTCATCTTCCGTATATGAAGTGAAGTTAGAAGTCGTAGTAAGGGGTCGATAAGGCGGATCGAAATAGATAAAAGTTCTTTCGTCCGCAAATTCTTCTACTTTTTTATAGTCAGCCCGTACAATTTGAACATTCTGCAGCTTCCTCGACAGTTGTAGTAGGTTTTGCTTATCACAAATCAAAGGCTGTTTATATGCGCCCATTGGCACATTGTAATCACCTTTGCGGTTAACTCGATACAGACCATTAAAGCAGGTTTTATTGAGATAAATCATTAGTGCGGCCCTAATGATACTATTGCTACCTGACGGCGCATGCTTTAGTTTATTGAAGTTCTCTCGCTTAATGTAAAAATATTCTTTACGCTCGTCTTGATTTAGCGGCAAAAACTCACTCTGCCACTCATTAAGCATGCTTACGAGATCGCCTGCATCATTTTTTATAACCTGATACGTATTGATGAGATCGCCGTTCATATCGCTAATATAAACTTCCTGTACTGTTGCATTGTTTAAAACGTCAAACAACACGGCGCCGCCACCGACAAAAGGCTCGGCATATTTGGTTACAGTAGAGCCAAACGGGTAGAATTTACGAATTTCTGGTAGTAATTGAGTTTTGCCACCGACCCATTTCAGAAAAGGCTTAACCTGTCTGCTAGCAGGCTCAGTCAAGCGAGCCTCTCCTGGTTTTGCGGCTTTTGCGGGGATATACCACATATTGTCAATCATGGTAACATCAGCGACGAGACCGGCCGAGCACAAAGCGACAACGAGCCTCTGAGGAACATTCCATTTTATTGCCGCCTCTTCAGCGGTCATGTAAGCCATTTTCAAAATTTCTCCACTCTAGCCGTTTCATACTGATTCCAAGACCAAAAAAGAAGCAGTTAGCGAGATCGGTCTACCCGCCTTTCACTTCAATCGCAACAAGATGTTTGCCGAACCCCGAATTAAAAATGTTGACTTGTATATTTTACGAACATATTCGGTAATTTTTGCTACAGCTAGTCTTCTAATCATAATCTTTCCTCCTTCTTTTAGAATTAAGATTAACGTTTTAACAACTAACATTAGTAAAAATGATGAGGATCGAACCGTGCAAGCACGGCAAACATATCATTTAATCTCCCAAGCATCCTACGTGACTATGTTAATGTATCTGGTGCGCCTGACTAGACTCGAACTAGCACAGCTTAAAATCGCCACTACCACCTCAAGGTAGCGTGTCTACCAATTCCACCACAGGCGCATGGAACTGACCCCATTATATCAAAATCCCTAAAAAAATCAACCCTCACCCGCAAAAATCAACTTCGCATAAAACGCTAGCCTCCGACAAACTCACAAATCTCGCGAAAAACTCTTGCCAAAACCATAAACTTTTAGTATGATAGAAGCATAAAAGTCATGTAAAACAAAAATTAACCACGTTTAACGTAATAGGAAACACTCATGGAAAAGATCATCAAAAAACTTTTCTTCGGCACTAGCGCCCTCACTCTCGCGGCCGTCGCCCTTTTGCCGCTCGCGTCCGGCAGCCAAGTATTCGCCGCTACTCAGGCGCAGCAATCTAGCAAATTCTCCGTCACCGTCAACCCGACCTTGACGATCGACTCTGTCACGACCCCGGCTGCCCTCGAGTTCTCGACTGCCGCCGTCAAGGAAAGCAACTTCTCCGTCTTCGTCAGCTCGAACAAGAACTACGTCATCCAGCTCAGCGCCGCGCAGCCGGCCCTCGTCAGCAGCTCGAACTCCAGCCACACCATCCCCGCCACCGCCAACGTCTCGACCGACCAAAGCGGCTGGGGTATCAAGAAGGCCAACGCCGACGGCACCGCCGCCAGCGCCTACACCGCCATCACGACCACCCCGACTACTTTCTATACCGGCACTATCGGCAGCACCAACGCTAAAAACAAGGAAACCAATTTCAAATACGGTATCGGCGTCGCCTCTGGCCAGCCCAGCGGTACCTATTCCACGACCGTCACCGTCACCGCCACCACCGCCAACTAACCCCGATCCTCATCGGCCATAATAACAAGGAAAATATGCCTAAAAAACTCCTCTATCTCCTCACTCTCCCCGCCCTGCTTCTAGGTCTATTTCTCCCCACCCTGACCCCGGTCGCCGCTCTCGAAGTCGGCGACCTCGTCATGTCTATCAGCCCTTCCGAGCAGGTCATCGAGCTCACCCCGGGCGAACCATACGAAGGCTCTGTCACCGTCACCAATGTCGGCCGCCTCGCCTTCGATTTTACCCTCGAAGCCGCCCCCTACCACGTCAACGACGACTCCTACGACCCCGACTTTTCGACCGACAGTTCCTATACTAACCTCAAGAACTGGCTCACTTTCCCCGAATCTTCCTATCGCCTTGAACCCGGCCAGTCCGCCGACGCGAAGTTTGTCGTCGACGTCCCTGCTGATGCTCCGAGCGGTGGTCAATACGCTGCCATCATGATCCAAAACTCCCTTGCCAAATCCCCCACCTCCTCCGATAACTCTCAATCTTCCGACGAACAAGGCGACGATGAGCAGACGGATGATACTGAACGCGACTCCCCTCTCGACGTTCAAGTCCGCGCCGCCGCCGTCCTCTATGGCCACGTCACCGGCGGGGAACTGCGCGAATCCGCCGAACTAACCGCCCATGACCTCCCTAGTCTCGTCCTCGGCGGCACCCTCTCCGCCGTTAGCACCATCAAAAACGACGGCAACGTCGACTTCTACGCCCGCCAAACCCTCTCGATTCGCAACTTCTTCACCAATAACGAAATCCTCCAGTCGACCGAAGATGGCAGTGAGTCCCCCTTCACCGAAACCCTCATTGTCCTCCCCGGCACCACCCGCACCAGCGTCCTGAACTGGAACCTCGCCGACACCGGCACCTTCCCGATCGGCCTCTACCGCGTCACTCAGACCGTCGTCTTCCTTGACCAGATCCATACCTTCGAGCACCTCCTCCTCGTCTGCCCGATTTGGCTCGCCATTCTTATTATTTTCCTCGTCGCCCTCGGCCTTATCTGGCTCATCCTCGGCCTCGTGAAGCGCCGCAAGAACAAACGCGCCCAGTCCACCTTCTAGCCCCAAGCCAAACAAAAATACCCCACAAAGCCCAAGCAAAATCGCCACTTTCTAACCCAAATCCGCCAAATTAGCATAAAAATCTTGCTTTTTGACGCAAAGTGTGCTATAATAGAAAGATATGGTAAATAATATTCGTAACGTCGCTATTATTGCTCACGTCGACCACGGCAAAACCACTCTCGTCGACGCTCTTTTGAAGCAATCTCACACTTTCCGCGACAATCAAGCCGAGATGTCCCAGACTCTCATCATGGACTCCATGGACCAGGAGCATGAGCGCGGCATCACAATCACCGCGAAGCAGACCTCCGTCTACTACAAAGATTACAAAATCAATATCATCGACACCCCAGGCCACGCCGATTTCTCCGGCGAAGTTGAGCGCACCCTGAACATGGCCGACGGCGTCCTTCTCATCGTCGACGCTCAGGAAGGCCCGATGCCCCAGACGAAATTCGTCCTCCAGAAGGCTCTTTCTCTCCACCTGAAACCTGTCGTCATCATCAACAAAATCGACAAACCCGCCGCCCGCATCGACGAAGTCGAAAGCGAAATCGCCGACCTTTTCCTTGAGCTCGCGAGCGACGAATCCCAGCTGAATTATCCGATTTATTACGCTGTTGCCCGCGACGGCAAGGCTGGTCTAACGACCGACCTCGACGACGATCTCCATGTCATTTTCGACTCTATTATCAATGACATTCCCGCCCCGAAAATCGACGAAGCCGCCGATAAAGGTGCCCAGCTCCTTGTCGCCGCTCTCGCTGCCGATAATTATCTCGGCAAATACGCCATTGGCAAAATCTTCCGCGGCAGCCTGAAAAAAGGCGAATCCGTCAAAGTCCTCCATACTGACGTCGAGACTGGCGAATTGAAATCCACCAGCGCGAAAATCGACCGCATCTTCACCTACAAAGGTCTCGGCAAAGAAGAAACCGAAAAAGCCGAAGCTGGCGACATTGTCGCTATTTCCGGCATCGCCCAGGCCAACATCGGCGACACTATCGCCACGGTTGGTCAAAACGGCGAGACTCCCGAAGCTCTCCCGACCATTGAGCTCGAGCCGCCTACCTTGAGTATCTATATCGGCCCGAACACCTCCCCGTTGAAAGGCCAGGAAGGCGAGTTTACGACCTCCCGCCAGATCGCCGAACGCCTCGAGCGCGAGCTTGAGACGAACATCGCCCTGAAAATCGTCCCCGACGGCCTCGGCTACAAAGTCTCCGGCCGCGGCGAGCTTCATCTTTCGGTTCTCATCGAGACCATGCGCCGCGAAGGCTTCGAGCTCGAAACCGGCCGCCCCGAAGTCGTCTACAAAGAAATCGACGGCGTGAAGCAAGAGCCAGTCGAAGAGCTCATCATCGAAGTCGAGCCGGAGTTCGTCGGCGCCGTCTCCCAGGAACTCGGGATTCGTAAAGCCGATCTCCAGAGCCAAGAGCTCACCTCCGCCGGCAGCACCCGCTTCACTTACCGCATCACCACCGCCGCCCTCATCGGTCTTCGCAATAACCTTCTCACCGCCACGAAAGGCACCGCTATCATGTCCTCCCTCCCCGCCGGCTACCGCCCCGTGGAAGGGAAGTACAAGCCCGAGCGAAACGGCGTTCTCATCGCCTTCGAACCCGGCACCTCGACTGCTTACGCTCTCGACGCCGCCCAGGCCCGCGGCATCCTCTTCATTCCGCCCGGCGTCCCGGTCTATCAGGGCATGATTGTCGGCCTCTCTAACAAAAAGGACGACCTCGACATCAACATCTGCAAGGAAAAACAGCTAACCAACATGCGCACCCACGCCTCTGACGGCGCCATCCAGCTCACTCCTCATACCCAATACTCCCTTGAGCAGTGTATCGACTTCCTCCTCGACGACGAGCTTCTCGAAGTCACTCCGAAGTCGCTCCGCCTCCGCAAGCGCCAGCTCGACCCAATCAAGCGCAAAAGGGAATCTCGCTAGTCGCCAAATCCCGCCGGATGCGCAACAGAAAACAGGCCTCAGCGCCTGTTTTTTCTGGCCCTCGCGCTCAAAACATAGCTAGATCCCTCTGGAAACCTTCCGTTGGGATTTTGCGAAACTCCGCGCTCATGCTACAATAATGAGCAACGAACGAAAAACATGCTCGCATGTTTTTCTGAGCGCGAAGCAATTGCAGTATAAGTCGAAGACTTATGCTATAATGGAGCACGTGGCGCGGTTTTATGTGGATTGCCGCCCATTGAGAGCTCCGGTCTCGCCCTGCGACACGTAGTCAAAGCACACCCGAAACCTCAAACCTCAGAAATCCACAAGAATCCTTAGAAAGTCGGTGTCATTTCATGAAAAATCCAAGCACGTCCCTCTCGTCCATAGTCCTCGTGGCTATCTGTGTCCTGCTGATCGTCGCCATCCTCATCTTGGTCATCGGGCATACCTACCAGAACCGGCGGCTTATTCAGCGCGCCACCGACCATATCGCGCGCCTGTCGCACGACCTTCCCGACAAATACTGCGGCCGCGAGCTCCTCTATGCCTTCTATACGAAGTTTTTCGACGTACCGGACAACTTCCTGGAGATCAATGACCCCGGTTTCGCCTCCAGGCGTCTTGGTTGGATGCTTGGCATGGTCGACCGCCTCGGTCCTGGCACGGTTCTCAACTGTAGCTATCTCAACCCCGGCGTTCGGCCTGGCATCGAGAGTTGCGTCTCTTCCATGGAGTTCTGGCTTGACTTCGAGTTCGAAGGCCACCGCTGGGCTGTTTGGTGTCCTACCGAGACCTTTTCGGTCGTCAACCGCCTTACTTTCGGCGGGCGCTACGTCGACACGACGCATCGCCGCTGTTATCATGATGATGCCGTCGCCTGGCTTCGCCGCGCCGGCATCATTCAGCTATAGCTTGCGGCAATTTCACTAGGCGCTTGGCGTCGATGCTCGTCGCATCGTCCACCCCGCACCCCAACTTGTCAAAATCCTCGCCCTCTCTCAGCAGGGCGGGGATTATCGCTCTCTCACCCGCGAACGTTTTTCGCCCCGCAAAGCCCACTCTCTGCCTCAAAGCATAAAAAGCATTGACATTTTGAACAATCTGTGCTATAATGGAAGTATAACATGGATTTTTGTGTCTAAATGTCGCCGAAACTGAGGTGAAATCCGAAAAAACGGAATTAAACTTCAGAAAATGGTCGACTAAAACGACAAAAAGGGAGGGAAATCGCGCAAGCCTGTGCAAAACCACACAAGATCCACGCAAATTAAACAAATCAGAAAGTTGGTGCATCCTATCATGGCCCCAGAATTCATCGCCACTGCCGCCCTCATCGTCATCGTCCTCTGTGGTATCTGTATCCTCGCCTGTCGCCAAATCGACCGTAAAGAGCGCCTCGGCCGCGCCTATCGTCGAATCGGCGAACTCCGCCGCAACCCGCGTTACCGCCCCAAAATCTTCGCCGGCAGTCAGAAAGCCAGCGACCTCCTCCACGACTTCCTTCGCAGTTACCTCAAAGTCCCCGATACACAGCTCGGCTACGAGAGCGTCTCCGGCCTCACCGACCATGACCTCTCGCGCATGATGGTTCTCTGGGAAACCCTCGGCGCCCAAGCCACCCTCTGCTACGGCATGGTTCGTGAAGTCAAGGATAAGCCCTTCGACCCCGAGCCGGCGCTCGCTCCGACCATCTGGATCGAGTTCTCCCATCTCGACGGCATGTGGGTCTACCGGTATGGCCGCGACAGCACGCTCGTCGAGCCTCGCTCGTCCTTCTATCGCCGCGGCTCCACCGTTATCCATAGCGTCACCTTCGCCGAGGTCGGCCCGTTCCTCTTCAAAGACGGCTTCCCGGCCTCCGTCGGCCTGCGCTAATTCGTCCTGTCGCCGCCCACTTTCTCCACGGCCTCCCTGGCCCGCACTTCGCAAAGTCCTCGCCCCCAAAAGGCGGGGATTTTCGCACCTTGGCACGATCCCGTCAATGTCATCCTCCTAAACCTGTCGCACCCGCGCGCTATCTGTTGTATAATAACCATATGAACTTACGCAACCGTTTCAACCAATTCTTCAACAAATCCAAGTCCGCCGACGCCGCACCTGATGTCGCTGAAGCCGAAGCGGCGTCCGAACAGCCCGCTTCTCCCGATGCCCCGGACTGGGATATTCTTCGCGAGGAAACCGCCGAACCGGAAATCACTTATGACGACCTTGCCCGGCTCGTTCGTTTTCCAGGCGCCACGCCCGACGCCTCTAAACCTGTCGCGGAGACTACCGAGTTTGAATCGCCCGTGAATACCCTCGAAAACGCCAACGGGGGGGGGTCGTTATTTGCTGAATCTAGAATAGAATCCGAGCCAATCTCCCCTGAACTCCAGGCCTTCAAAAACTTCTTCAAAACTGACATGCGCATCAAGCGCGAACTACTTGACCTCGCTCCGAAACAGACCGATGACTATGATGAAGCCGCCCGCATGGATTACGTCGAGAGCGCCTATCGCTCCTTCCGCGATTTTAAGCACGACTTTCTCGGCATCGCTCGCGACTTCGGCTTTGGTAAACCCATCGAAGATAGCACCGAAGGCTTCTTCCGCCGCGGCCAAGAAACTTTTGCCATCGGCGACTACGGCCCGCAAATCACCCAAGATATTTATCGTAAAGCTTTCACTGATCTCAGTCCGGCTTTCGTCGAAGAAGTAAAAGACGCTTTCGTCGGCTACAAACTCTTCGGTGGTAGTCTGAATGGCGTCATCGAAGACGCCTCGACTATCAACGAACTCCTTCACGCCTATCACAGCAGCATCATGAATAACGAAAACATTCTCCGAAAAATCCCCGCCCTTGCCGAAAAGAAAGCCCTCTATGGCGACCCAGTCGTCCTTCGCGGCGATCGTTCGGCACTCGGCCAGCAAGTCTTCGACGCCATTCCGGAAGGCTTCGATATTGGCATGACCGACATCGTCACCGCCGACGATCATCTCATGATGATGGTGCGCGACCGTGGTCACGCCCTAACAATTAGCAGCGAACCTGACGAACAAGACCCCTCGAAAATCTGGGTCGCCTACAACATCCCCAAAATTTGCAACGAAGAGATGATCAAATCTCTCCCCGGTCTCTCCGGCTACACTAAAATCGGCGCCCGCGGCAGCTTCATCACTTCGCGCGACGAGCTTGGCTCCTCGCTTGTTGATTTTATTAGCAAAGTCCCGACCGATGATGATATACCCGTCCATATCGGAAGCTAATCGCCCAAAAATTAACCGCCATCGACAAAAATCTCTCAAAACCATCTTCCGCTGAAGTATAACAAGTGATATAATATCAAGTGTTATACATCAATCGGCGCGCCTCGGAAGCGTCAAAAGTGCCAAAAAGCATTAAAACGCCCCGCCGCGCGCGCCAAAGCGAAGGAGATCTATGCCTCTCCCCAAGAAAATCAAAAAAGAAGACATCGTGAAAGCCGCGCTCGAGATTATCAAGACCGAAAATCTCGACGACCTCACCGCCCGCCGCCTTGCCGAGGCGCTAAATTGCTCGGTCCAGCCCATTTTCTACAATTTTGCGACTATGGACGAGCTGAAAGCTCTTGTCCTTGATACGATTTATCAGATTTACAAAAATTACATGGACTTCGGCGCCCAGCAGCCCCAGCCTTACAAAGGCATGGGCATCGCCTACGTCCGCTTTGCTCGCGACTACCCGAACTATTTCCGTATTATTTTCATGAGCAAAACCGATCTCACTGCTGAGGATTTTATCTCGAAAGACTCCGTTGGCCAGACCGTCCTGAAACACGGTATGGCCTTTACGGGCCTCGATCGTGAAGCCCAGAAACAGTTTCATCTCAAGGTTTGGATTTTCACCCATGGTCTCGCTAGCCTAGTTGCGAGCGGCACCGCCCGACTCGACGACGTCGAAGTTGACGCCCTCCTCACTAATACCGTCCGCGAAATGATTATTGGTCACAAAACCCTAGAAAAGGAAACTCACCATGCCTAAAGCCGATAAAACCCCTAAAACCCCTAAAACCGCCACGTCTAAACCTATAAAGCCCACTAAAACGTCCGAATTGGCTGAGATTACAAAGAACGTCATCGAAGTTCGTCATCTGACGAAGACTTACAAAAATCCGAAGACCAAAAAGCCCTTGAAAGCCGTCGACGACCTTTCCTTCGACGTCAAAGAAGGCGAAATCCTCGGCTTGCTCGGCCCGAACGGCTCCGGCAAGTCGACGACCATCAACTGTCTCCTTTCTCTCCTCAAGTTCGACAAGGGAACTATCAAAATCTTCGGTGAAACCATGTCCCCCTCCGCCTACGACCTGAAGCGTCAAATCGGCGTCGTTTTCCAAGAAGTTGCCGTCTTCGAAGAGCTCAAAGTTCAGGACAATATCGACTTTTTCTGCGGTCTCTATATTAAAGATAAAACCGAGCGTAAAAAATGTGTCGATGACGCAATCAAACTCGTCGGCCTCGAAGATTTCCGCAAGTTCTACCCGAAGCAGCTTTCCGGCGGCCTTCTCCGCCGACTCAATATCGCTTGCGGCATCGCCCATCGTCCGAAACTCATTTTCCTCGATGAGCCGACCGTCGCCGTCGACCCGCAGAGCCGCCAGCACATCCTCGACAACATCGAAACCCTCCGCCGGAAGGGCACCACCGTCGTCTATACAACCCACTACATGGAAGAAGTCGAGCAACTCTGCGACCGCATCATCATCCTCGACAAGGGTAAGATTATCGCCTCCGGCACCAATGAAGAACTCAAGAAACTCGTCAAAAATAAGCCAGTCAAACAAGTCGCTGGCCCGACTTTGAACGACGTCTTTCTCGAACTCACCGGCAAGGAGCTTCGCGACTAATGTTCTGGCACAACTTCAAATACACCCTAAAAGTCGTCCTTCGTGACCACGCTCTCATCTTCTGGACTTTTGCCTTCCCGCTCATCCTCGCAACCTTCTTTTTCCTCGCCTTTTCTAATATCACTAGCAGTGAATCTCTCGATATTATCGACCTCGCCGTCGTCGATAATGAAGCCTGGAAGGATGACCAGATTTTCCGCCCTGCCCTCCAAGAACTCTCCAACGAATCCTCCGACGATCAACTCTTCAACACAAAATACGTTTCCCGCGCCGAGGCCGAACAGCTCCTCGAAAGCGATGAGATCACCGCCTTTCTCCTTCTTGAAGAACCCGCCCAGGATACCCAAAGCCCTGCTTCGCCGCCAGTCCCCACTATTTTCACTTCCAAGAGCAATATCGACTCCACTATCGTCCAATCCGTCGTCGAATCTATCGCCGAACAAGCCTCAATCATCACGACCATTCTTCACGAAAACCCTGCCGCCCTTAAAGACCTCGCCAAGGCCGAGAAGGCCAACATCGTCGACCAGTCCAGCTCCAACCTCGACTACGTCATGATCGAATATTACACCTTGATTGCCATGATTTGCCTCTACGGCGGAATTATCGGTATGGTCGCCGTCAATCAACTTCTTGCCGATATGAGCATGAGCGGCCGCCGCATCGCAATTAGCCCCGCCCGAAAATCCGCCCTTGTCTTCGCGGCCCTCTGCGCCAGCTACCTCATCCAGCTCGTCGCCGTCGCCATCCTTTTCCTCTTCCTGATTTTTGTCCTCCATGTCGACTTCGGCACGCATCTTCCGCTGATTATTCTCCTTGCTCTAATTGGCAGCCTTGCCGGTCTTGCTCTTGGCGTCCTCCTCGCCGCCGCCATCAAAAGCACTGCAAACACAAAGGTCGGCCTCATCCTTGCTATCACGATGTTCGGTTGTTTTCTCGCCGGCATGATGGGAATTACCATGAAATATCTCGTCGATACGAACCTCCCGCTCCTGAACCGCCTCAATCCCGCCAATCTCATCACCGACGGCCTCTATTCGCTCTATTACTACGACACTTTCGATCGCTATTGGGGAAATATTATAACACTTGTTATTATATCACTTGTTATGATTAGTATCTCTGTTTACAGCCTCAGAAAGGAGCAATATGACCGTCTTTAAAGCCTTCCTCCGCATCCTCGCGCGCAATAAATGGGTGATTTTGATGTATTCTGCCATCCTTATCGTCTTCAGCGTCTTCAGTCTCCAAGCGAACGAGTCTACCGTCACCTTCGAAGCTGTCAAACCCGACCTTTGTATTATTAACCATGACGCCGAAGAGGGAATCACGAAATCCCTCGTCGATTACCTCTCCGCGAATAATAATATCATCGACCTGCCCGCAGATGACCCTGATGCGATTAGCGACGCCCTCTTTTATCGCAAGATTAATTATCTCGTCGAAATCCCCGCCGGTTTCCGCGACGACTTTCTCGCCGGCCGAAACCCTGCTATTACGACCCGCAGTACGGGCGATTATAATGCCAGCCTCGCCGAAATGAACCTCACTCGCTTCCTTGATGTCGCGAACCAATATCTTGCTACTGCGGCTTCTTCTGGCACCCAAACCGTCGATGAATCTACCCTCATCAAAAACCTTGAGACTACCCTTGCGACCGAAGTCGACGTCCAGCTCACCTCCGCCCTCGACACGACCAGCCTTGACCGCGCCGCCTTCTACTACAACTTCATGAATTATCCTCTCCTTGTCGGCTGTATCTATATCGTCGCAACTGTCATGCTCAGCTTCCGCGACGAGAAAATCTCCCGCCGTATCGCCATGGGCGGCGTCACGCCCGAACACGTCAACCGCATCCTCCTTGCCGCGAATGCCCTTTTTGCGCTCGCTCTCTGGCTATCCTATGTCCTTATTAGCTTTGTCGTCGTCGGGCCCGTTATGTTCTCCCTCCACGGCCTCTGGCTTATTCTGAACTCCTTCGTTTTCACGCTCTGCGCCACCGCTCTCGCCTTTCTGATTGCGAATCTCTTACGCAGTCGCAACGCTATCAATGGCATCACGAACGTCGTCGCCCTCGGCAGCAGCTTCCTCTGCGGTGCCTTCGTCCCGATCACCTGGCTCCCCGAAGGCGTTGTCGCCGTCGCCCACATCCTCCCGTCCTACTGGTATATCTCGGCCAACGACTTCATCACGACCCTCGAAACTTTCACCTTTGACTCTCTCCAGCCCGTCATCCTTCATCTCCTCGTCATCCTTGCCTTCACCACCCTCTTCACTGTCATCGCGAACCTCCTCTCGCATCGCCGCAAATAATGCTATAATATCCCTATGTCCACCTATCTTATCGACTCACATTGTCACCTCCACGACCAGGAATGGTTCACGCCCGACCAAGCCGAGCAGTTCCTTCAGGATGCTCATACTGCCGGCGTTGATCAGGTCATCGTCATCGGCACCGACCCCGAGGATTCCGCGACCGCCCAAGCCTTCGCCGCCGCCCATGAAAACGTCTTCTGTACTTACGGCATCCACCCCGAATATGCCAACTCTCACCCCGAGCCGCCAATCGTCGACGCGCAAGCCCTCTCCGCTCTCATTCGTCCCTCTGAATCTAGCCCGAAGCTCGTCGCGATCGGAGAAATCGGCCTCGACTATCATTACGAACCGTTCGACCGCGCCGCCCAGATTCGCCTCTTCGAGCAGATGCTCCAGCTCGCTCGCGACTTGCGGCTGCCTGTCTCCCTCCATATCCGCGAAGCCTTCGACGACGCGCTCCCGATTCTCGACAACTTTCCCGATGTCAAAGGCGTCGTCCATAGCTTCACCGGCTCGAAAAAGACCCTCAAGCAAGTTCTCGCCCGCGATTTTTACGTCGGCGTCAATGGCCTGATAACATATTCTACCTTGCCTTTACCTCCCCTCGAAAAAATGTTATTAGAAACCGACGCTCCCTTCTTGACGCCTGTGCCGTTCCGTGGTAAAATTAATACACCAGGATATGTCCGCAATATCGCGGCTTATCTCGCGGAAAAATTGGGTGTGGCAGAAGTTAATATCGCGGAGCAGACGACTAATAATGCAAAACAATTATTCCATCTTCAATGATTATCCCGCCTACCTCCCTATCGAGGCGGAGGATTTTGATACTCCTGAATCCGTCGAATTATACAATGAAATCATGAACATTGCACAGGAGATTGCAACATGCCGTGCGTCTCTGTAAGAAATAATCATGCCCGCAAGGCAAGCGTCAAGGCAGCCAACATCGAGCGTAAAAACAACCGCAAAGCCGCCCAAGCTGCAAAAAAGCAACAGAAAGTTGCTACTGCTGAAGCTAAACTTCAGGCCCGTTCCGAGTCTCGTGTGGCGACCGCCCAAGCCAAAGCTCTGAAAGCGCAGGCTAAATCCGCCAAGCAGACTTCCAAAGCCGCCACCAAGACCGTTCGGCAGACCGCGAAAGCCACCAAAAAGGCTGCCAAAACCCGCCAGTCTCTCGAAAAACGTGTGCTCAAAAAACATCAATCTCACCGTGCTAAGACCAAATCCGCCCAAGCCAAAGCTCTGAAAGCGCAGGCTAAATCCGTCAAGCTTCAGACTCGCAAAGCCACTCAAGCCGCTGCCAAAACCGCCAAAACTCAAGCCAAAACTGCCGCCGCTGAGGAAAGAATTCAAGCTAAGGCCGCTCTAAAAACCGCCAAATCCACTGCGAAGCTCGCTAAAACCGCCGCCCGCGCCGAGAAAATCTCCAAAGTAAAAACTCAAATCAAAACTTCCGTCAAGTCGATTAAGCTCCCGAAACTTCCGAAGCCAACCCTCCCGAAGCTCAAAAAATCCCCCAAAGCCGCCACCCCCCCAGTCCAAGACGCCTCTCGCGTCGCCAAAATCTCTGGCGTCGGCGTCCAAAATTCCCTCAAAATCAACCACGCCGCCCAAGATTATACTCCTGCCCCGAAGCCCCTTCGCCGCACCGCCTTCATGACGAAGGATGACCTTATCAACGCCGAATCTCGTCTCGGTAGCACGATTTTCGGTCCTATTCCCGCCGGCCATCGCCGCGAATTCTTCCACGACCAAGAAAACATCTGGATCTGGTTCGAAAGCTGGCACGACGAAACCGGCCGCCCGCACCAACTCACCGTCCGCTACGAGGTCCGCACCTCTGGTGTCTACAAGAAAATCAGCGCCGGCGCCTACTTCAAACTTGCCGGCGACGAACTCGAAAACTTCCGCCGCGCCACCCACGCTTACCTGGGCCTCATCAAAAAATACCTCTACCCCCACGTCGCCACCGTCAAATAGCCCAGCTATTGAACTAGCGTAGAAGCTGAGAGAAGAAAAAGCTCGCTTTTTCTTCCGAAGCGCCACCCGCTAGCAATAGTTATGCCACTTTTTGTGACATAACTATTGACAAAAATACCAATCTGTGCTACAATGGAAGTATGGCTTACTGAATAACGAGCCGCCCCGCGCCTAGTTGCGCTAACAGGGGTGAACCTCGAAGCCATAAATCGAGAACCAAAAAATTCTGGTACATTAGGAGGATTGAATGACATGGCAATTCGAATCAAGAAACGCAAGCGGTCGCTCGGCACACACCTCGACGAGTGGACCAAGTCCTTCAAGGGCATTCCGCTCTGGCTCGGTCGCATGACCAGTGGCTGGGTCTATCGAGAGGAGTTCATTGCCGCCCTCTGGGGCGAAATGGGCGAATATGAAGTCCGCTTTTCCATCATTGTTGGTGGTTTCGGCTTCATCGCGCTCGCCATCGCGAACGCCTGGTTCCTGCCTGGAGCCGTTTTCCTGGTCAAAATCAAGTTCCTGCTCACCCTGGTCTTCCTGTTCATCGGCGTCCGCCAACTGAAAGATCTGAACGGTCCCATTTGGTGGGCTGATCGGTTCGCCACCCGTGCCTTGAGCAGCTACAACCAGACCGGTCGCTTCAAGCGGTACGAACGCTACAGCGCCTTTGCCAAGAGTCACACCCAGACCGCCTTCCCGCTGCGCCTGGACGAAGTTGCCTTTCTCTGCGAGCTGTATCACCAGTATATGACTGGCACCGTGACGGTCGATGCTCTCTGTGAGCTTCGCACCTACGCTCCGCAAGAGGTAGAATTCTTCTACCGGGTCATGGGGTTCGCTCCGAGCGATCCCCGCTTCCCGCCTCAATACCTCGGGCAGCCCATCGCGGCCCGTCAGTAACTCACCTCCAGCATACCTCCGATCCCGCAAGGGAACGGGGGTATTTTCTTGCCGCTTTTTCTTATTTGTGTACAAAGTTCCGCACAAGCCACAATTTCCGTGCTATAATAAAAATGCTTAATCCTATTATTGGTATTTTTTCATATGAAACTCCAACTTATTGATGGCATCACGACTGCCAGTGGTTGGTGTTTCGAAAGAGCACGCTCACCGGTAATAGGATTAAGCACCTGTCGTGGTGCCATTTTTATTACATTCACTTTCCCAAAAAGCACCCGGCAATCATCTATAAATCAAAAGGAGGGCCGTGATGCTAAAACGCCAAGATATAAAACTTAACTCTTCTGGAAAAGTAAGTTGTCTACTTCTATTATTGCTAGCTTTTCTTATGATAAACCCAATCACGACTCCCGCTAGTGCGTTAGAAGCCGAGGAGGACGCTAATTACGACGGCCAAATCTCCACGCAAGCCGATTCTGGCGTCGCAATCTCGTTCACTCCTTCTTCCGGCTCAGCTTCGCTCACGCCAACAACCTCTGATGGTGCTTCAGCGAAGATAAACGTTTCCGCAAATATCAAGATTGCTAGCACCGGTGGTTATACAATTTATCTTGGCGCTAACAACTCTGCTCTGACTGGCGCAGCTAGTAAACAAACTATCCCCGCCGCCACTACCGCCACAACTTTCGCTAACATGAAGACGAATACTTGGGGCTATGCCTATGCCGAAGGCTCCAGCGTTCCAGATACCGCAACTTATTCCGCCCTCCCGCAAGGGCAAGGAACTAGCCTAGAAAGTAAAAGTGGCAATCAAACTAACGTCAATAAAACCTATGCTATTAGCTTTGCCACAAAAATCGGAAACGATAAACCGGCAGATGTCTATTCCAACCAAGCAACGTTGAGTGTGACGAGTAGCCCATTACAGGTTACATGGGATACCATGACGGAAATGCAACAAATGACAACAGCAATTTGCGATAGTGTCTCGACGCCGTCTACTAGTATTACTGATGTTCCATCGAAACAGCTTAAGGATACCCGTGATGGCAAATATTACTGGGTTAGTAAGTTGGCGGATGGTCGCTGTTGGATGACGCAGAACCTGGACCTGGACTTGTCAACTTCAAAAACTTTGACGTCGAATGATTCGGATGTTGCTAGCTGGACACCGGAGTATACAACGGCAACAACCGCATCTGATTCAACGATTCTTCTAGACAACTCTGGCCAGCGTTCTTGGTCGCTTGGTAACTATCGTATTACCAACCCGACAGTATCTTCGAATTGTGGCTACCCTAAAAACAATGTGTCGCAATGCACGAGTCAATTTACGGCCTATAACACTCCGACTACAGCTAACAGCGACGCCAATGCTCATTATATTATAGGAAATCATTATCAGTGGAGTGCTGCTACGGCCGGCGCGAATGGCTCAATCTGTCCGAAGGGTTGGCAGTTGCCAGAATCAAGTTCTACTGCGGCAGGAACTTTTGGAGGTCTAGTAAACACTTACTCAATTAAAACCAGCGTGACGAAATTGACATCCGCCCCACTATATTTCGTTAGAGGCGGATATGTTAGCCAAACTAGTAGTGGGCTCTTTATGAACGCTGGTAGTGCTGGACACTATTGGTCGTCCACTCCGAACACCAATGGCAAAAATGCTTATAGCTCTTCTTTTTATAATGCCGATGGGGTAAGTTCAGTAGTGACTACTGAGCGGTCCGTCGGCTACTCCGTCCGTTGCGTCGCTCGCTAAATCCTAGCTGCACTTCACCCGCATCCTTACTCCGCCCCAGCCGCCGCAACCGCCAAATAAGTACACACAATATAATATATACGATATAGCACATACTTATTCCTTTTTTACAATAAACAATATCGCGATATTAATAACTAATAAGTCTACCCAACAGACTTAAACAACTTATTTGGCGGTTGCGGCGGCTGGGGCGGAGAACCAAAATAGCGAAAAAGAAGGGAACTATAAAAACGCAAAAGCAGTGCTAGTTGCTTCTCGAATCATGATTATAAGGCTGGCGCGGGTCCGACTTTCGACGCGCGAAGCGCGGCAATGAGGAGAGCGCCACCCGATGAGAGAGGTGACTAGCGCTGCTTTTGTGCTTTTAAAGAACCTCTCCGCAAAATATATGCTACAATAGACCTAAGTAACTCAAGGAGGCATCAATGCAAAATACAAAAGTTAAATCTGCGACCGTCGCTGGCCTGCTCGGGATTTTCCTCGGCCAATTCGGCGCGCACAGCTGGTACCTCGGCAAAAAGAAACAGGGCATCGCCCACGTCTGTCTCTTCGCCGCCGCTATGATTATTCTCATTATCGGTATGGTTATGGCCGTTTCCGCGACTACCTCGCCCTACTCTTACTATCGCGCCGCGACCTCTGGCACGGCGAACGCCGCTGTTATTCTCTGTCTCCTCGGCTGGTTCATTATGTTCGGAAATGCTATCTGGGCGCTCGTCGAAGCAATTATTCTCTTCGTCCAGGGTGATGCCGGCCTCGCCGCCAAGGGCTATGCCGTCGCTACCCCGTATAACCCCGCCGCTCCAGTCGCTCCGACCACCGGTCAACCAGCTCCTGCAACTACCGGAGCCGCCCCAGCAGCCGCTACCACGACCCCGACTCAAACCGCTGCCCAGCCCGTCGCTGGCGCGCAAGCTCAGCCAACTGCCCCGACCCCAGTCGCTCCACAGCCAAAGCAGCCCATGAACCCCGCGACCAAGAAGAAAATCATCCTCGGCGTTATTATTGGCGTTGCTACCCTCGTCGCCATTATTATCATCTGCGTCGTCATCGCTATCGTCAGCCACGTCGACTACGGCGAGGCTTATCGCCAAGCCAAAGATCTCAAGGATGACGTCGCCGAGCTCTATACCGCCTATGATTGCGAACGCGTCGTCAGCAATGTCAACTCCGACTGGACCAGCGAGAGCAACTACAACAAATACATCGAAGCCTGCAAAGATGACACCGCCGGCATCGACGACAAGATTGCCGAGCTCGAAAAGACCGCTGGCGTCCGCAAAGATTCCGCCGTCAAAACCGCCTTTGATAAGTTTAAGAAAGAATATGCCGCTGTCGTTCCTAGCAGCGAAGAGTTGAACTCGAAGCTCGAGCTCTACAAGACCTGGCATTCCTACGTCGTCGCCGTCGACGATCTCAGCGCCAGCGACACCGACGCCGAAATCCAGTCCGCCGCCAACATTCTCATCAATTCTGGCAACGACACCTTCAAAACCTATGGCGAAGGCTGGCTCGAAAAAACCATGGAATATGTCCGCGCCTATCGCGCCTATCAGAACAGCAGCTACTCCGATTCCAACCGCACTCAGCTCCGCGATGACATGTATTCCAAGCAAACCGCCCAGCGCACCTGGGTTTCCGAGAACAAACCCGACATTACCGAGCTCGCTCCGCTCAACTTCTCCGACACGACCAAGATGTATAACGCCTATCGCGATTTCTACGAACTCCTCACCGCGACCTACGAGGAGCACTACAACAGCGGCAGCGGTGACTGCTCCGAGCTCCGCGACGTTGTCTATTGCTCTTAATCCGTCGCTGCCAGGGCTATGACATGTAGGGCGCCTTCGCGCGCCCTACGTTCCTATACGGGCCAGTTTCTTTATTCTCGAATCCTTAAAAATATGTTATAATAAGAACACTATGATTTACCTCGACCACGCCGCTGCCACCCCAGTCAGCCCGAACGCTCTTCGGGCGATGTTACCATATTTCTCGGACGATTTTTTCAACCCCTCCGCCCCCTATCTCCCGGCCAAGCGCGTCCGCGAAGCCTACGAATCCGCCAAGAACGACATCGCCCACGCCATCGGCGCGAAAGGCACCGACCTTGTCATTACTGCCGGCGCCACCGAATCTATCAACCTCGCCTTCACCGCCACTCGTCTCTCTGCGCCTAAAGCCTTAGTTCGCTCCGAAGCATCCCTTCGCTCTGACGCCGAAATCACCGGCTCGCTCCGCTTCGGCAAAATCCTCACCCTCGTAACCGAGCACGCCGCCGTCTTCGAGGCCGTCAAAAATTACCCCCACGAGCTTGTCGAAGTCGACAAAAATGGCCTGATTAACCTCGACGATTTCCGCAAAAAGTTGTCTGACGAAGTTGTTTTAGTCTCGGTTTCCTTGGCTAATAATGAGCTTGGCACGATCCAGCCTCTCGCCGAAATTTCCGAAATCCTCCGCCTTGAGCGCCAAAAACGCCTGCGGCAGGGAATTACTACTCCGCTCTATCTCCACTCTGACGCTTCGCAAGCCTTGAGTCTCCTCGACATCAATGTCGCCCGCCTCGGCGTCGACCTCTTGACTTTGAACGCGGCGAAATGTGGCGGGCCGAAAGGTGTCGGCGCGCTCTATCTCGCGCATGGCATCACCCTTCATCCGCTTAGCCTCGGTGGCGGTCAAGAGCGCGGTCTTCGCAGCGGCACCGAAAATGTCCCTGGGGCAATAGGTTTTGCAACTGCCGTCAAGGAAGTGAAAACACATCTCTCCAGCAGCCGCAAGAAATACCAAGAAATGGCATCTGTTCTTCGTCAAGAACTAGCACATATCTCCATTGTAGCACAGAATGATAAAAATGTCAAGCATAAGCCGCAAAACCCCAAAAACTCCCAAACCCCTCAAAACCCCAAAAACTCCCAAGAAATCCCTATAACCGCTCCGATCTTTCTCGGTAACCCGAAGCATCAACTTGCGAATTTCGTTCCAGTTTGTTTCCCGGGGCTTGATGCTGAGCGCTTGATTTATAAACTCGAGCAACAGGAAATCTACCTCTCGACCGGTGCCGCTTGTGCCGCCAACAAAGGTAGCAAATCGCACGTTCTCGCTGCCATTGGCCTTTCCGACGCGGAAATCGCCGGCTCGCTCCGCATCTCCTTAGGCAGCACGAACGACCTCGACCAGATCCGTGAGGCCGCGGAGAAAATCCGCCAAGCTGTCGAGCAAGAATATCAGCGCCTCGCCAGATAAAAATAGGGGCCGCTCCGCAGGGAGCAGCCCCAAAACCAGGAAGAAAGTTTACCACTCAATCGCCCGCAGGTCATCATCCGTCAGCCAGAAATCCTGCGCCGCGTTGTAGGCCCAGCGGAAATGCTCCGGCCGCGTCAGGCTGTAGAAGCTGAATCCGCTCGCCGCGTTGTCGTTCCGACAGAGGAACTCGAAACGCACCGAATAGGGTACGGTGTGCGTCCACTTGCCGTAGCGGTTGGCGTAGTCGAAGTAAATCGTGATGTCCGCGGCCGTATTCTCGGTCCGCAGCCGCTCCAACGACCGCACCAAGACCTGACTCGTCGTCACGTCTCGCGCCATCACGTCGTCCGTCGACATCCACCAGGAGTTCGGGTCGTAGCTTTGACCCAGCAGGTTCGTCGGGTATGTCGTCCACCCCTGAAGCACCAGCTCGTCCAGCAGCTCCTGACAGAAGGTGACGCAAAGCTCGGCGCCCGCGTCGTCCATCTCGTACCGGTCATGCCAGTAGTCGAGCTTGAACGTCTTGCCCAGGTTCTGCCGGGCATTCACCCAGTCGATGATCATCACCTTCTCCAGCGTGACAATCATGCCGTTCCGGAGATATACCTCGATGGTATAATCATCCAGCTCGCGCACGGCCCAGATGCTGCGGTAGGTGGAAATGCTCGGGATGGTGTCGCCGTAGGTCTGCACGGAAATCGTGGAGGTCGAGGTCTTGCCGTTCCGGTAGGTCAGCGTGTAGCTGACCGTGTCCAGCGTCCGGATCTCGGTCACCGGCTGCCGGAAATAGTTCTTGACCAGATACTCCAGCTCCATCGCGCTGCTGCCTGCCGTCGACAGGTGGATTACCTTGTCGCCATAGGTCAGGGATTTGCCGTCGGCCGCCCGCGTCACCAGTTTCTCCCGGATCAGCCGGTCGGCCGTCTGTTCCGCCAGCCACGCATAGCCATACTTGGACGTGAAGCCCCGGTTGGTCGTCGTCGCGGTGGAGGTGTAGTCCAGCATGAACTGTTCACTCATCGTCACCACGACCTGGCCGTCCAGGAATACGCGAATCAGGCCCACCTTGTCCTCGACGAGCACCGTGCCGTCGGTCAGGATGACCGGGTCATAGGGGTTGCCGCCGTAGGTGGTGCCGGGCGTCGGATAGGTCTTGTCGGACGCGGCCGCCGCCGGAATCGCCAGGGAAAAGGCCATAATCAAGGCCAGGAGCAGGGATACAATTTTGGTTTTCTTCATGTCGAAAACCTCCTTTTCAAGATTGATCGGTCATGCTGCCAGGACTTCGAGCCGGAATTATTCCTTCCTTTCTTCTCAAAATTAAAGTCCGAGGGCAGTTTACCGACCTTACCATACCATTATACCACACCTGACGTTAAATGTCAATAATATCGCCAAAACCCATAAATTATGCTATAATTATCTCATGAACAAGCGTGTTTATCTTGGCATGTCTGGCGGCGTCGATTCCTCAGTCTCGGCGTTGCTTTTGAAGGAGCAGGGTTACGACGTCACCGGCGTCTACATGAAGAACTGGTCCGAAGACCTCCCCGGCATGAAGTGCCCCTGGGCGGAGGATCTCGCTGATGCCAAGCGCGTCGCCGTCCAGCTCGACCTCGACTTTGAGGTCTGGGACTTCGAGAAGGATTATAAAGCCAAAGTCGTCGACTACATGCTCGCCGAATTCAAAAAAGGCCGCACCCCAAACCCCGACGTCATGTGTAACGAGCTGATTAAGTTCAAACTCTTCTACGATTGGGCTATCGAACGCGGTGCCGACTTCATCGCGACCGGCCACTACGCCCAGGTCAGCCCTGTCAAAAACGCCAACCAAGCCGAAACCGACTCTTCTGAAACTGCCGCCCCCGCTAAAGTCGACCTCCTGAAAGCCGTCGACGCCAATAAAGATCAGACCTACTTCCTCTATCGCATGAGCGACGCCGCTACCGCGAAAACCCTCTTTCCAATCGGCGCCATGACGAAACCCGAAGTCAAGCAGCTCGCCGCCGAACGCAAGCTCGATGTTGCCACCAAGAAAGAATCCATGGGCATCTGCTTCGTTGGCGAGGTCGGTATGAAAGACTTCCTCCAGCAATACCTCGACTGTGAACCCGGCGAAATCCGCGAGCAGGAAACCGGCGAAGTCCTCGGCTATCACGACGGCGCGATTTTCTATACCATCGGCCAGCGCCACGGCCTCTACCTCGGCGGCGGCCTCCCTTATTACGTTGTCGGAAAAGACCTCGCTGCGAACATCGTCTACGTCTCGAAAAACCTCAACCACGAAAGCCTCTGGACGACCGAATTAACCCTCGAGAGTCTCCATCTTCGTTCCGGCCGCACCCTCACCGACATCGCTAAACTCGCGGCCGAACCTTCTCGGAATAACCCGAACCGCCTCCAGGTTCGCCTCCGCCACCGCGCCCCGCTCATCGACTGCGCAATTTCCGCTAGTCCAGAAGCTGACCGTTCTGTCGGTCAAAATCCCGACCACGCCGAAGCGGTTGCTCACCTCTCTTTCTCTCAGCCTATCAAGCGCCCCGCCCCCGGCCAGTCCGCCGTCCTCTATTCCGGCGAAATTTGCCTCGGCGGCGGAATTATCGCCGAATAAAACCATCGGTCCAAAACCTTCAAGACAAAATAATAAAACCAGAAAAACCGGGCCTTCCTTTCGGAAGACCCGTTTCTACCACCTACTCTCGTAGAAAATTGTGTTGGCGCAAGCCTTACCTGACGGTAATCCCGTTCCAGAGCGTGCCGTAATTCGGCACCCGGATCGTGACCGAGAAATTGTCGAGCCAGTCAATCAGCTCTCCGTGGTAAGGCATCGCCGCCTCACGGAGTTCGTCATAAACTTTGGCCAGCTCCTCAGGAGTATACCTCGCCATCAGGTCGGTGACGCCATTGGCATCATACATTGCCGCTGCGCGGCTCGTAGTAGCGAGATAGCGATACAGCTGATTGTTGATGCCGCAGGGAATGGAGATGTCAGAGACCCAGATGTCGCCATTCTCGTCAATCTCGGTCGGGCAGAGTTGGTCTGCGATGAAGATGATCTTCGTTGCATCACTCAACCGCAGGTGGACGATGGTGTCGTCCAATGTCCCGTAGACCTCGGCGTAGTCAAACTCCAACCGAATCTGCTGGCTCAGCCAGTTAGACACGGCGCGCGGAGGAATCCCGACCATCTGGTCAGGGCTGGTCTCGGTGTCGGGGGCGGTGTAAATAGGCGCCGTAGCGTCGTCGGAATACTCCGCGGGGGAATCAGGGGTGACGAAATCATCGGGCGATGCCGCGAAGGCATTCACGCAGAGTGACATCATCATCAGGGCGGATACGATCAGGGTGGTCAGCTTTTTCATTTCTCATTACCTCTTTCTATGAAGATGTGGGTGGGAAGGAACCAGATGTCAGCGACGAATCGCCTTCACCTACTTTCATTGTAGCACACATTCCAGAAAAAGTCAATACCTTTTATGCTTTATGCTTCATAAAGTCAATAGCTACTCCATAACCCACAAAAAACGCTCCCAGCCGTCAGGCCGGGAGCTCCGTAGAATGATAAGGTACAAAAGGGACGTCGACGTGCGCCCTAAAACGAGCCAGGAATCCTAATTGTCGAGCGAACCTGGAAGTTGCGCGCTTCCAACATCTGCTTTCCGTGTCGCGGCGTCATTTCGACCAACGTCACAATGCCGACAACCTTACCGCCCATTTTCTCGACCACTCGAGCCAAACCCAGCACTGTCGCGCCACTCGCCAGAACGTCGTCGACGATAACGATACGCTGACCAGGTTTAATCATGCTATCCTGGATCCACAGCTGATCAACGCAGCCATTGTCGCGCTGACAACGCACTTCACAAAAGCTCATGCGCCCACTCTCACCTTCGTCGGACGGCAGCGCCTCCAACTTCAGAGCCGGCACAAAGCCGCTCTGATGTGTCGTTGCAATCGCCGCGCCGAAAACCAGCCCCAGTCCGTCCGGGCTCAGAATCAGGTCGTAGCCTCCCAACTTCTTGCACAAACTTTCCAAATCACCACACGCGCTTTTGAACGCCGTGGCGTCTTTTAGTAGCCGCGACACATCGCAGAAAGGTTTGTCTGCCTTCTGCTCTACTACGGTCACCAACTTTTTCAGTTCTTTTCGGTTCAAGAAAAACACGTCCTTTGATAGTAAATTTCACCTGCCCGAGCCAATTTGTCGCCCTACGACATTAGCAGAATACGACCATCGCGCCGCCTTTCGCCTTTTCCGATAGGACATCACAAACCAGCCCTCGAACAAGGGATACTCCTATTCTAGCACACTTTCCGTAAAAAGTCAAGTGGTTAAGCAAAACCTATTACTAACACCTCCAACCATTGACAAAAAATGTATTCTGTGCTACAATAAAGACGGCCCTCGTTTTTGATGGGCCAAAAATCTGTACTTTAGGAGGTCTATCATGAACACCCGAACCCAGAACACTACCCGTATCTCCATTCTTGTTCGTCCTCGTTTTTCGCTTCTTCATGCCTTGGCTGTTGCGCTGCTTTTGGTGGCGGTCGTCATCGGTGGGCGCATGCTGAACAAGCAGCCCGTCCCGCCGGCGATGCACCAGGCAGAGAGCGTCATTACGCTCGACCCCAGCATGATTGACACCGGGCCGAACGCCTGGATCGTCAACCCGTTGCGTGTCGCCTGCGCCGAATGGAACAGTGATGACAGCCGCTACGTCTGGCTGACCGGCCCGCTCAAGGAACGCGGCCTCACGCCATCCGACGTGTTGGAGTTTTGCGAACGCCTGATTGCCGCAGAATAACCTGAGCGGCTAAAACTAATCAAAGCAGTCCGAGCCAACCACACCTCCCCACCTTAACAATCTGAGAGAAAGGAAAATCCTATGAAACGTCTGAAAACCCTGAATCCTGCACCGGCCGCTGGTCCGCGTAAAATCACCAAAGCCCAGAGATTCCTTGCCATTGCCGTAATCGCAACTGCCGCATTCTTCTGTCTGGCCTGCGTCGCGGCGTCCCAGGTTCAATCAGCTAACCCCGAGGGCCTGATTACTGACGAAGCCACCGTCGCCGCTTATGACAGTGAATTCGCCAAGTTTCTCGGCGCTGGACACAGAATCTCCGAGTATAGCTATGTCCGCGCCGCCATTAGCGATAATTTCGCCTTTGGCTACGGTCCGCTCTGCGACGTCACCGATTTTCAGGTCATCGTCGGAGAAACTGGCACAGTCGGCGTCGTTGCTCATGGCAAGTGTAAATTCGGTCAATGGGAAATGAACCCCGTAGAATCCAAAGGAACGGAAACCTTCATATTGGTTTTTGAGGGCTGCGTCGCGCCGCAGGCTTGGTGGAGCCATCCGGTCACGTCTGCTACGCTCTGCGACATCCCTCTGACCACGGGTGGCTATTTGTCCGAGCTGATGGTCTGGGTCCCCTGGCCTGACGATCTAGACTTCGATACTCCTGACATCGGCGCCACCATCTACGCCCATTCCTGGTACTGGGACGGCAGCCAATACGTCCAGTCCAAATTTGTCGACTCTCCTCAGGCCTCAACTTCCACTTCTCCCTCCCAGATTAGCATCAAAGGCGCCCCTCGGGGCGCCTTTCCCCTTACATGATGTGAAGTTGTAAGAAAACTACGGCATGAAAAAGCCCCGGCAAAAGCCGAGGCCCGGTGCGAGAAAGGAACCAACAGTTCAAAACATTCATATCTCGCACCTCATCGTCGGGCGGCGCAGCCTATTGCTGAGCAATCAGCGGACTGTCCAGTTCACAGTAGAAAGCAACCATGACTCTTCCCGTAGATGTGATTGTCGCCGAAGCGATTGCGCCGTCTTTGCCGACCCAGGTGATAACGCCGTTGGGGTGAGTTATGGTCAGAAGTGCGCACTCATCGAGCTTGTCGTTGATTTTGTCTTCTTGCCCCAGCTGTCTCAAGACGGAGCACATAAGGTTTCTATAGGTGTCGTACTTCTGCTTGTAATCGTAACCATTAGTGGCCATTGGCGCTCTCCCGGAGTACTCTGGACTAAACAATTCATTGCCGCCGAGTGGCTCGGTGGAATGCTCATAAGTCTCGATGACTTCGCCCGAAAGCGACTTCAAGACCACGGTATGGTCATCGGTCATCTCGAAGGAGCAGTTGTCGGCGCTAAGGCTTGTGCTTTCGCCGAACAGGATAGATGGCATATAATAGAGCAGCGTTATTGCTGTGGCCGCCATGACAATCAGCGCCCACGGAAAAATCTTCTGCCCCAGGTCATACCACTCCAGCCGTTCTCTCAATGTTTTCATAATCTTGCCCTCCCCAAATTAAAGATACATGTTTTGAACTGTTAAACTATCATGAAAGCAGCCGCATTGTGGAATGCTTCACGCTTCTATTGTAGCACACATTCCAGAAAAAGTCAATACCTTTTATGCTAATTCCCGGAAAAAGCAAGATATTCCGATACGAATAGCGTCATTCCGTAGTTTTATGCTATAATATACACTATGAACGCAAACGAAATCCGTAAAAAATACCTAGATTTTCAAGTTAAACATGGGCACAAAGTTATTCCGCCCGCCCCGCTCGTCCTCGAGAACGACCCGACCACGCTCTTCACCGGCTCCGGCATGCAGCCGCTCCTCCCCTATCTCCTTGGCCAACCGCATCCCGAGGGCACCCGTCTGACCGATAGCCAGCCTTCCATGCGTCTCCAGGATATTGAAGACGTTGGCGACCCGCGCCACACCACGGTTTTCGAAATGCTTGGCAACTGGTCGCTCGGCGACTACTTCAAAAAGGAACAAATTGAGAATTATTTTGAGTTTTTGACCAAAGAAATCGGGCTCGACCCGGAACGGATTTACGTCACTTGTTTCATCGGCAATGAGAAATACGGCATCCCGAAAGACACCGAAGCCGCCGAAATCTGGCAGGAAGTCTTCAAGAAGGCCGGCGTTGAGGCGAAAATCGCCGAAATCGGCTCCGCCAAAGTCGGCGACGAACGGGGAATTAAGCCCGGCGAACGCATCTTCTTCTACGACGACAAAGAAAACTGGTGGAGTCGCGGCGGCGGCATCGAAACCACTCCGCTCGGCGACCCCTGCGGCCCTGATTCCGAGGTTTTCTATGATTTCGGCGAGGATAAGCAAGATGTTGAGAAATATGGCAAAAGCCACCCCGCTTCCGACGGCGCTCGCTTCATGGAAATCGGCAATCAGGTTTTCATGCAATATAAACGCAATGAAGACGGCACTTTCTCTGAGCTAGAGCACAAAAACGTCGACTTCGGCGGCGGACTTGAGCGTCTTGCTGCGGCCGCAATCGGTAGCTTCGACGTCTTCAAGATTTCTCTCATGGCGCCTATCATCGAGAAACTCGAGGAAATCTCGCACAAAAAGTACGACAACAACACCGATGAAATGCGCATTATCGCTGATCATCTCCGCGGCGCTTATCTGCTGGCCGCGCAGGGCCTCACCCCGTCCAACAAAGCTCAAGGTTACGCCCTCCGTCGCCTTGTTCGTCGTGCTGTCTTAAGAGCGCTCGATCTCGGCATTGGCCAGGGTTTCCTCGAAGAAATCCTCCCGATTATCGCTGAGAACTACGCTGAACTTTCCGACGACATCCTCCCGAACCGCGCGAACGTCCTCGAAGTCCTGACCAAAGAAGAGCAGGCTTTCCGCAAAACCATCAACAAAGGCGTCAAAGAACTCCAAAAACTCGGCGCAGACCAGCTCCTGACTGGCGCTGAACTCTTCAAACTCCAAGATACTTACGGTTTCCCGCTCGAACTCTCCGTCGAAGAAGCCTATAAACTCGGCCTCAAACTCCCCGACGATTATCAAGACGAATTTAATAAGGCTCTCGACGAGCAGCGCGAGCGCAGCAAGACCGCTTCGAAAGGCATGTTCAAGGGCGGCCTCTCCGACACTAGCGACCAGACCGTGAAATATCACACCGCCTGCCACCTCCTCCTCGCCGCCCTCCAGCAGGAAATCGACCCCTCGATTGAGCAAAAGGGCAGCAACCTCACCCCTGAGCGTCTCCGCTTTGACTTCAATATTGACCACAAACTCACTCCCGAAGAGCTCGCCAAAGTCGAAGCTCGCGTGAATGAGTGGATCGACCAAGATCTCCCAGTCGTCTTCGCCGAATACGACAAAGATTACGCCTTCGACGACCTCCATGCCCACGGTTCCTTCCGCGACCGCTACCCCGACCGCGTCACCGTCTACGCCATCGGCGCTGACCTCGAAACTCCCGCCGACGACAAAGAGAAAGTCTCCGTCGAAATCTGCGGCGGCCCCCACGTCACCCGTACCGGCGCCCTCGGCCACTTCAAAATCACCAAAGAAGAATCTTCCAGCGCCGGCGTCCGCCGCATCAAAGCCATCCTCGAATAATAAGGCGTTGTCCTGGCGTAGAAGCCGAACGAAAAGGAGAGTTTGCTCTCCTTTTCTGAAGCGCCGCCCGCCAGCAATACTTTCCTCCAAGGAGGGAAGTATTGACTTTTTCGCTTATGTGTGCTACAATTATAGAATAAGGTGTATCCTTGGTTACACTTAACATTTTGACGACTTAATTTTACACAGCAGAAACAAACGCGAAATATTTTATACAACTGTATTCAACTGTCAAAAACAACCTGAGGAGGTGATTAACATGGGCAGAAAAACCAGTTGTAGTTCCAAGCATGGCAATCCCGGCAGGCCTAAAGGCCATCGCTATAACCAGAGTGCTCGTGATTCGGCTCGCATGCGCGGGCACGAAGCTCGCGATGAAATTGCGTTGGTGCGTAAGCGTGCTGTCAAGCTCTCTGGGCTCCATGGCTCGATCAACGCGTTGGTCCGCAAGTCCAACATTCTGACGGCGGCCAACCAACGCACGACCCATATGAACGTTGATGAGTTTTGCGCTTATGCCGAGGAATTGCTTGACCGGCTTTTTCGGCTTGAACAGCAAATTGTTCAAAACACCAAACGAGATTTCTGGCGCAAACGACGAGGATCTGGCTATTATCTCGCGGGCACTCACCCTTGAAAAACGCGCGAAAGAGTTGGACGGCGAGTTCAACCTCCGCCGCACCGGCATCCACTTTACATATCCGAGCGCTTCTGGGCATTTTGCTCTCAACGACAAGGGGATTAGTGCTTGTGCAAAGATTATACTTTGTTGCGAAAAAGATGAACTGCGACGACAGGAACAAATCCATAAGTTAGTAGATAGCGGCGAGTGCGACAGTTACAAAGCTGCCGAGCAGCGAGTATGCCAAGCTACTGATGAGGATAATTTTCAGAATCTGTCCAAACGCAGTCCACTATTACCTTCGGAAAAGGAGAGTTCATGGCCCAAAAAGTCGTCACGATGAGTACCTTGGCCGCTCGCGGCGGCCACCCTTAGCCCCGGCTGGAGTTTTCTGGCCGGGGTGTTTTTTGCGCGCCGCTAAAACTGTGTAGCTCCGCAACAACCATAGCTCCGTAGTAACCGTAACTCCGCAGTAACCGTAGCTCTGCGACGATTGCCGTCTCGAACTGCTTATGCTAAAATAGAAAGAATGGATGGTCGTGTCAAAAAGTCGCAATCAAACAGCGCCCCGACGGCGAACGCTTCTGCGCGCCGCGTAATTGTGCGCAATTCCGAAACCCTTCGCAAAGCCGCAAAAACCAGCAAGGTCGCGAAATCCCACGAACTCGTCAAAACTCGCCAAACCGTCGCAAAACATAAATCAGCGACAACCCGTAACCCTGCCAGAACTCGCAAACCTGCCGCATCAAATAAGTCCCTCCGGAAACCCGTCAGCCAAAACCCAGCCGACAACTCTTCTTGGCAAAACCCTGTCATCGGCTACTGGGCTGCCAAACATCCCGCCTGGGCGAAAAAACACCCGAAACGTCTCAAGAAGCATCCAAAACTCTCTAAACCCAAGCGCCTCGAGTATCAAATTCTCGCCATGCTCGCCTTTTTCAGCATCTCCATCGGGCTCTGGGAAAACTTCCGCCAGCTCTGGCTCCAAGAAAACGGCTTCTCCGCGACCGACGTCGGCAACATCATTGGCGTCGGCACCATCGCAAGCGCCGTCGCGCTCCTGCTCGTCGGCAAATACGTCAAAATGTCCCACATCAAACGCTTCACAACTCTCATGCTTACACTGCGCTGTGTCGACCTGCTTCTTCTCGCCCTCATCAACGGCACCGGTTGGCGCTGGCTGATTGATGTTTTTGCTATTCTCGACATCGCCTCGAGCGCCGTGATTATCATTAGCATTTATCCGCTCCTCACCACTATCATCAAAAGTAACACCGCCTACTCCCGCCGCAAACTTGTCGAGTATCTTTTCCGCGACGTTGGTATTATGATCGGCGGGATTTTTATCGGTCAGCAAATCGGTGGCGTCCTTATCGACTACAACGCCTGTCTCCTCATCGCCATCGTTTTCCTTATCATCGCAAGCATTATTATCGCTCGCCTCGACCTCGTCTTGACTGAAAAAGCCCCCGACGACGCCAAGTTCTCCGCCCTGCATTATATCACTCACAACAAACTCCAGCGCGGCTACATGGTCTACACATTCCTCGCCGGCGTCGCCTATAACACCGCTATCGCTTTGAAAATGCTCATGCTCACCGATTCTTTCGGTTTCTCCGCTGGTATTGCGACAAATTATCTCCTCATCGTCGGCCTTTCCGCTGATTTTATCGGCATCCTCGCGCTCAAATATTTCACCCCGAAGAGCGATTATCTCACCATGTTCCTAAAGTTCGGCGTCCGCGGGATCTTTCTCGCCGTCGCCTTCCTTTCCAATAACAACTTCCTCTGCTTCCTCGCGCTGACATGGACTTTGCTCAGCTCCACCGCTTACGAAAATGTCAGCGACGGCTATTACATCAACGCCGTCGACAACCGTCATCAGCTGAAATACAACACTCTCCGCTACGTCGTTCACCATCTCGGCATTGCACTCGGAACGTTTCTCTGTGGCCAAATGTTCCAGTTCGGCCCTGGCCCGATTTTCGGTCTCTCCGCCTTCGTGATTATCTTCCAACTCGCCGCTGGTTTTTACCTTATTCATCTTCGTCGCAGTAAGAAAACTCGCTAACTTTCAGCCTGCTACACCAAGAAACCCGCTAGCACCCCCGCAACGAAGCATAACACTTGATATTATATCATTTGTTATACTTCAAATCGCCCCTAAAATCTCAAAAAAGGAGTATAATATAAAAATGGATTTGATTTTGCGAGGTCTCAACCCGCCTCAGGAGGAAGCAGTCAAAACGCTCGAGGGCCCGGTTTTGGTCCTCGCTGGTGCTGGCTCCGGCAAAACCAAAGTTCTCACTCATCGTATCGCGAATCTCATTATCCACGGCACTCGCCCCGACCAGATTCTCGCTGTCACTTTTACGAACAAAGCCGCGAAGGAAATGCGCGACCGCCTTTGGAAACTTCTCCGCACGAGCGACGACCAGCCTCTCGAAGTTCCTCGCAACTTTATGCCTTACATGGGAACGTTCCATGGCATTTGTGTTCGCATTCTCCATATCGAAGCTGACGCCGCCGGTATTGACCGTAACTTCACGATTTATGATTCCGAAGACCAGCTCACCCTCATCCGTCGCATCATGCGCGCCATGAATATCGCGAATGATAAAACTCTCACCCCGAAAGCCGCTCACGGCATGATCAGCCATTGGCAAAATCTCGGCATGAGTCCCGCCGACGCTCGCCGCGAAGCCTACTACCCGAACCAGAAGCGCGCCGCCGAAATCTACGAGCAATACGAGCGCGAAAAAGCCGCCGCTTCCGCCCTGGATTTTGACGACTTGTTGACGAAAACTGCTGAACTTTTTGCGAAAAATCCCGAAGTTCGCGCCAAGTGGCAACGCAAGTTCCGCCACATCCTGATCGACGAGTATCAGGATACAAACATCGTCCAGTACAAGTTAATTAAGTTACTCGTGAACGAAGAGCGCAACATTTGCGTCGTCGGCGACGACTGGCAGTCGATTTATTCTTGGCGCGGCGCCGATTTTACGAATATCCTGAACTTCGAGCGCGATTTTCCCGGCGCAAAAGTTATCAAACTCGAGCAAAACTATCGTAGCACCGGCAACATTCTCGCCGCTTCGCAAAAAATCATCAGCCAGAACAAAACCCGCACCGAGAAGACTTTGTTTACCGAATCTGGACAAGGCGACCCAATTACGATCGAAGGACTTGCTGACGAAACCGCCGAGGCGAATTACGTCGCTCGCCAGATTACCCAACTGAAATCCGCCGCCCACCTCGCCTCTGCCCATAACTCCGCCGCAGGGTTCACAAAAACTTCTCATCGCACCGGCAGCTTCAGCGATTTCGCGATTCTTTACCGCACCAACGCCCAGTCTTACGCCTTTGAAAAAGCCTTCATCGCCGCGCGCATCCCATACAAAATCATCGGTGGCGTCCGCTTCTACGACCGCAAAGAAGTCAAAGACGTCCTCGCCCTTCTCAAACTCATCGTCAATCCGGTCGACCGTGTTAGCTTCGAGCGGGTCGTGAAGAATCTACTTTCCGGCGTCGGCCCCGCTTCGCTTGAGAAAGTTTTCACTTATCTCGACGAACACTCCGAGGCTAATCTCGCCGACCTCCAGGGCCTCCTCGACACCTCCACCCTTTCTCCGAAGGCTCGTAATTCCGTCGCTCATGTTTCCAACTTTCTCCACGATATGCGAAACGCCGAAGGGAATGACGACGGCGTCGGTCTTGTCCGCGAAACCACCGACCAGCCTACCGACCAATCCGCCTCCGTCACGACTATCCCTACCCCAGAAATCGTCGAGCGCATTATTAAATATTTTGATCTCCCCACAATTCTTCATAGCGACACGCCCGACGGCGAAGAGCGTATGCAAAACCTCGAAGTTCTCGCCTCAAACTCCAGTATCTATGAAACTCTCGAAGAGTTTCTCGCCGACGCCGCGCTCCTCAGCTCTGCCGACGAAAGTGCAGGGAATGACGTCGTTTCGCTGATGACTCTCCATGCCGCGAAAGGCCTCGAGTTCCCGGTTGTCTTTATGGTCGGCATGGAAGACGGACTTTTCCCGAGCAGCCGCTCTGACAACTCCGAAGAAGAACTCGAGGAAGAGCGTCGTCTCGCTTATGTCGGTATGACCCGCGCCATGGAAGATCTCTTCCTAACTTTTGCGAACTCCCGCTTTAGCTTTGGCGGTCGTAGTTATAATATGCCGTCTCGCTTCTTGCTTGAGCTCGGTTATAATCCTTACGGTTCCGGCGAATTCGGTGACAGCGGAGTTTTCGGCGTCGACCAGGGTAGCCTTGGCGTCTCGCCCGAGTTCTCCGTTAGCGCTCCGAGCAATTCTGGCTTCGGTAGTCTCGGTATCCTCGGCGGCGATCCCGACGGCGAGTTCGGCACGCCCGCTACGCCTAGTCCCGAACCCGCTATCACCGACCCTTATGCTCCGCGCCGCCGCCCGCGCCAGACCTTCGCCTCCGACTCTACGCCCCGTCGCGCCGCATCTGCCTCGAAACTCTCCAGCCTCACTCAAAATCGTTTTCCCGAGCAAAATCGCTCCAGCTCCTCCTCGACCGACGTTTTTGATGATTTCGGCACAAGTGATATCGACCCCTTCCCGGAAGACGTCCCGGTTTTTGAATAATAACCATAATAATTGGAGATCGGGCACAACAAAGGCAGCGAACGGAGAAGCCGTTGTTCCGATTGTTGTTGTTGGACGGACGAATATCGCTGGTGTCGCCGAAGATGAGGTTGTAGGCGTTGCTGCTGTTAGAGTTTGGCGTAGAAGACCAGTAGTAGCCGTAGTTGCCGGCGTTGTTGAACAGGTTGCTGGTATTCTGATTGACGTTGCCGCCCCTCGATTATTATCGACGGCGGCCTAGCTCTGCTACCTATCTTGGCTAGATACTTTTCAGTCTAATCGTAAACGAGCCGAAGAAGCCTCTTTATCTTTCACCTCGCCATAGCGAGCCAGAAACTCCAGTCTAAGGCCATTGCTATCATGTAGCGCCAAAGAGGACTTCGCGATCTCCAGAAAAGAACTCAATCAAGCCGGAGCTATCAGCCCGAGGCGTGACCTCATTCCCGTAGGTTCTTATGCCTACAAAATCATTATAGCACTAGCATCAGGCGCATCTTATTCTTGAATATCGCAGACACTTTATGCTCGCGAACGTCGCGTTCGCACAACTTCTTCGCGGCGCCCGCCAGCCCGCAAAAACTCCGCCCCAACCGCCGCCCCGCCAAATAAGTCAATAAATCTGTTGGGCAGATTTATAAGCCCTTCGATATCGAAATTGTAAAAAAGGAATAAGTATGTGCTATATCGTTTCCTGCGTCATAATTCGCAGACAAGTTGACTTATTTTGGCGGTTGCGGAGGCTGAGGCGGAGGAAACCTAGAGATTCGAGAAAACTTCAAACTCTATCACCATTGTAGACTTTTATTTTTCTCCACCCCTGTTAGTCAATCCCTAAACTCTACAACCGTTGCAGAGTTTTTACCTGGCGATGCAGCGGACGGAATTGCCGTTTCGCCTATTTTCTAAATTATAGGATGCATTGATCAATCGGCTATCATAAAATTGAAGATTATAGGCTGTTCCTGTATTTGATGTTGGCGTAGACGACCAATAGAGTCCCAGCTTGCCAGCATACGAGAAGAGGTTATCATTCATATATACAACTCCCCCGCGCACAAAATAGTAGGGTGCGCTAGTGAACTTTGCAACATCGGTACCAATGCCGCCAGCAGAAATAAGTTTTTGGAACTCGCCACCAGACGCGCTCGTCGGCAGTCTCCATCCTTTCGGACAAATGGAACTCGTCGCCTGGCCGTCAGTAATCGTGCCGCCAGTCCCGGCCGTTGCTGCGTTCCATTGATAGTGATTACCTAAGACGTAATGTGCAAACTCGTCATTATTGGCTACCGTAGGAATAGAAGTAGGAGTAAATTGCTCAGGGCAGCTTGCTACGCTACTCTGTTTAAAGCCGCAATCCAAAGATTGAGTTGGTCGGGTAATCCGATAATCACCCAAGCTCCAAGACCTTTGGCCGAGGTCGTTGGCCAAAATCGTTTCAGCGTTCACTACCGTTGCTGTCGCATATTCCGGCATCCAACTCGCCGTCACATCACTATCTTCCGGCGTTAACGCAACGTTCGTCGATAGATCTAGATCCAAATTCTGCGTCATCCAACACCGATTGTCCGCCAACTTCGTCACCCAATAATACTTTCCATCCCGTGCGTCTCGTAGTTGCTTCGTGGCAAGTTGCGGCGTATTCTCGCAGACTGCGCTCGTCATCTCTTGCATCTCGTCAATATCCATCAAAGTTAGCTGATATGGGCTGCTCACGACGCTCAAGGTCACTTGGTTCTGATAAGTATCCGCCGGCAGACTATTATCGATCTTCGCCGCAAATCCTAACGCAAACGTTTTGTTCTCACTACCAATCCTAGAGTTATTGTTCGTAAAGATTGTGTCTCCTTGCCCTTTAGAAACTGCCTTATAAGTCGCACTTTCTGGAATGCTTGCCCCTTCCGCTACCGTATAACCCCAAGTATTATCCTGTAAGTTCTCGAAACTCACTTCACCCGATACTCCCGGAATTGTCACGTCCTTATTCCTCGCGCCAACCAAGTTTGTATCACTACTTCCGAGATATACGCTATATCCTCCTGAGTTCGTCACACCAACATTCGCTAATACAGAAATCAATCCCGACGCCCCAGCCGCATTAGTTGGTGATAAAGTCGTATTTCCTGATGTTGGTGCAAATGATATATTAACTGCCGAAGTAAGCAATCCGCTCGTAAGTTCTTCTGTCGTCAAAGCATGCACATTCCCACACGCCGGATTAATTGTCAATAACCCTAATCCGACCAGCCCTAGGCAACTTATCCTCCCCGCAATTCTCCCTACGGTCACTCCTACATCTTTAACTTTTACATTTTGGCTCTTTCGCATCACGGCCCTCCTTTATGGTTTATACACCCCAGGCGGAGCCGACCCTATATACAAAAACGACACCGCAGCGGGTGTCTAAGCCTACTAATGAGCCAATCTTATCCGGTAACCGAATTAAACTGTACGCATTATCTGCGGTGCCGTTTCCGGCATACACTTGATATTCGGTTAAATAAATCAGCTCAAAAGAACTATTCCAAAACTATAAAATAAATTGGCTACTTTATATTAGTAAACTTAGACATCTTCATTATACCGCACATTTTTATTTTAGGCAAACAAAATCAACATATACTTATTCCGCTTCCGCTATGTTGAGAGTTCTTCTCTTCGTCGTTTGCCTCATTGAGCGCATCCGAATCAAAATAGCCCCAATCCGCAGGGACTAGGGGCAAAAAGCTAACTTAATCCTATCCTAGCAAGTTTTTAGTAAAATGTCTATACTTTTCGCCCGCTCACGCTAAAAACTCTAAAAATATGCTATAATTATTATGGAATATGATGAAATTACAGTTCCAAACCCGTGATTTTTGTTGTGCAGTGCTGATTGCGCTCTTTGGCATCTTTTTGGTATTCAGCTTTTTCGCGAAGCAAGGCTCGGCTTTTGCCGACGAAGAAAACGCAGCCGCCGCGAGTAGTGAACATTTCATCACCATCTATGACCAAGGCTCGGTTCGCACCGTCAAGTCCGCCACTGCGACCGTCGCTGAAGTTCTCGAGGGCGCCGCGGTTGAAATTGCTGAGACTGATATCGTCGAGCCAGCTCTGGACGAAACCATCAATGGCGATTACAACATCAATATTTATCGCGCTCGCCCAGCTTTCGTGGTTGATGGAGTCGACCGCCGTTTTGTCATGACCGCGAGTTACGACCCGAAGCAGATCGCTATCGAGGCCGGTCTTACGGTTTACGACGGCGATACCGTGACGACCGAATTCAACAACAACTTCCTCGAAATGGGAGCCGCTTCGACTTATAAAATCGAGCGCAGCGGCGGGCGGACGCTGACCGTCGAAGAGACTATCGCTTATACGACCGAAACTCGCTACGATTATAATCTTGCTAAAGGTCAGACCGTGCTTGAACAAGCCGGCTCCGACGGTCGTCGCTCAAGTGTCTACGAAATTCAATTCGAGAATAATGTTGAAGTCTCGCGCACGCTCGTATCGGAGACTATTATCCTCGAGCCGGTTCCGGAAATTATCACCGTCGGCGCGAAAGTTTCTATCCCGCCGGAATATAGCCAATGTGCCAGCTGGGCGCGCGAAGCCGGCGTCGCCGAGGAGAATCTTGAAGCTGCCATTGATTTGATTTATCGTGAATCCGGTTGCCGTGTCGACGCTACGAATCCATCTTCCGGCGCTTATGGCATCCCGCAATCTCTCCCCGGCAACAAGATGGCCGCCTTCGGCTCTGACTGGGAAACAAACCCGGTCACCCAAATCCGCTGGATGGAGAATTACGTCGTCACTCGCTATGGCGGTTGGCAGCAAGCCCTCGATTTCTGGTGGTGTACCGGCGCTTGCTCGAACCGCAATGGCACAATCACGAAGAACGGATATTGGTATTGATGAAAAATAACAAGTCCCTCGGTCAGCATTGGCTCAAGAATCGCACCATTCTTGATGAAATCGCCGACCTTGCGTTGCCTGACGAGCCGCAAAAACCGTCCGGCTCGCCAAGCCCTGAAGCCCCCGCGCTCTGTCTCGAAATCGGCCCTGGCCTCGGCACGCTAACCTCTAGCTTGCTGAAACGCTTTCAGAAAGTTATCGCTATCGAATTCGATCCCGAGCTCGCTCGCAAACTCCCCGGTTCTTTCCCAGGCAAAAATCTCGAAGTTATAAATCAAGACATCCTTGCGACCGACTTATCGAAACTCGTAGGGAACGAGCCTTATTCTGTTGCTGGAAACATCCCATATTATATTACTTCTCCCATCATCAAAAAACTTCTCGAAACCTCCCCGAAGCCGCAAAAGATTTCTCTACTTATTCAAAAAGAAGTTGCTGAGCGCATTGCCGCTGACGCTGGCGACCAAACTTTGTTATCTCTAACTGTTCAGAATCTCGCCGAAGTTGAGCTCGGTCCGGTCGTCCCGGCTGCCGAGTTTACTCCTCCGCCAAAAGTCGACAGTCAAGTACTCGTCCTCACCCCACTCTCCGAGCCGCAAATCGACCCCGCCTGTCTCGATCTCGCGAAAATCGGTTTTTCTAGCCCGCGCAAAAAACTTGCCGCCAACCTCTCCTCGGTCAATCTCGACGTCATCAATCCCGCCCTTGCCAATCTTTCCAAAACCGATTGGCATCAAATTCTCGAGCAGAATAGCATCAATCCTGACGCTCGCGCCGAGGATCTTAGCCTCTGGGACTGGGAGACTCTTGCCAACTTCCAGCCTTCTTGATAAACCTTCGCGATAAACTTACGAAAATCGAAAACTCATGCAAAACCCATCAACAAAACTTCAAAAATAATCATAAGAACTATTGCGCAAATCGAAAAACTGCGCTACAATAGAACCAAATAAGTCATGTAAAACCAAAACCGAATGGGAGAAAAGGGGAAACAATGAATCCGCAATCTTCGAGGTCATCGGTTGCGCTTGGAGCTGTGCCAGTCGCTCCAAAGCCAACACCGAACCCGATCACAACCAATATGCCGCAGTTTGGCTCTGCACCTGGTCTAACTAATACCGACGGTGTACCGACTTTGCCGCCAGTTAGTCCTGGCACGACCCAACCGCTTACTCCTGCCCCGAGCCCTGCGCCCGCCCCGGCTCCAGCCTCTGCCATGCCGCAATATATGAACGCGGCGAATACTAACATGATTCCAGTCGTCGACAAGCCTCTCGACATTAATAAAGTTCCCGATACTCCCGCCGAACAGTTCAATCCGTTCTCTACTATGCCTAGCGCCTCCTCGAAGCCGCCCAAAAAATCTTCTGGTCACACTCTCGACATTCTCCTTGGTCTTTTGACGGTGCTTTTCGCCGCCGCCGCAGTGATTTTCTTTATCCTCTGGCAAGGCGTCGAGCCGAAAGTCGTCACGACCCCTACCGACCCGAATCAGCCTGGCGAGGAAATTGGCCAGCCTACCGACCCAAACCAGCCCTCCGGCCAAGTCCGCCGCCTCTCCTGTCGTGGTAATGAAGAAATCGACGAAATAGATGCCGCCGCAGGCATCATTAGCGGTAGTTCAATTTCTGACGTCTATTATCCGGACGGTGACGAAGTTCCGACCGAAGTTCGCATTACTTCAATCGCTGAATATAATTCTCCCGAAACTGCTGCTGCCGCTTTCAGCGAAGCCACTTCTGAAACTATTGCCGCTCTCTCTGGCATTTTTGGCGCGTTCGGTATTAACCTTTCGACCGACAACTTCACTCTCGAAGGTTCCACTATGACTGGCTCTTTCGATGTTTCCGTTAGCCTCCTGACGAACCCAGATGCCGACATGCTTTCTCGTCAGATGCTCGCCGGCACCATTGGTTTCCCCGCCGACTATGGCGAGGATGGCACGTCTTTCAATGTTGCTACCGATCTCGCATCCGTCCGCGCCAACTATGAAGCTAACGGGCTCGTCTGCGAAGTCGTCGAATAGCCCGTAGCCTGAAATAGCGCGAAAACCGGCGATATTGTGTTATAATATTAACATTGAATAACCTCTTATGTTTTTAGGTCTCTCTTCAATGTTGTGAAGTTGCCCGAAACTTTCTTGGCATAATGTTTCGCGTTGTTAAATCTATCCTAGCACGCCGAGCCCAAAATGTCAATGCTGCGTTGCGAAGTGATTTTCACGATATTTGCTAAATAACCCCTGTAATTGACCGTCAAAACCATGGCTGTACCTCTCTGTTGTTTGAGCATTTGCATGACCGAGCATCTGCTGCATTTCCATGATCGTTGCTCCCTGCTTTTGAATGTCGGTGCAAAACGAGTGTCTCAGTGCGTGTGGATAGAAGTTGTCATACCCAGCTTTTTCAAAAACTTTACGCATTCGGATGCGTAGCTCATCTGTGCCTAGATGTCGGTGATAGCAATCAATCCAAATCCAATCATCCACGCCAGCCATTTCAATCCACTCCAGCAAGCGGTTTTCGGTCTCCTCGTCAATATACACCTCACGAGGCTTGTATCCCTTACCGATGAATTTTATCATTTGCCCATGAAAGCTATCGAGTTGCAAGTTCCTGAGTTCAGAGATCCGTAGTCCTGAGTCGAAACATACCCTTATTAAGAGCCAGTCCATCAGGTTCTCCCGATCGAGAAAGTCGCTACCAGTATCGAGGTCTATGCTTGCCAGCACTTTTTCGATATCCTCTCTTAGGTAGAAAACTCGGCGAATTGGGCCTTCTTTGAGTTTCCTAATTAAGGGTAGCTTAATCGGCATCTCCATTCCCATTTCTCGGTGATACCTAAACATAGCGAGCAGGTTTGCTATCCGCATGTTTATCGTTCTTGGCGACACTCCATTGGCTGATTGCCCCTTAACAAAGCGATTAAAGGCTCTGTTATCAAGGGTGCGAAGATCTTTGCAACCGGACTGCTCCACAAATTGCTTGTAGGCACTCTTTTTAGCAGCTAAAGTCATTGGGCTCATCTGCCTTACAAATTCGCAATACTCCATGTACTCGTCGATTTGTGCGTTAATTGGATAAGTTGTCATAGTTAAAATCCTAGCTCCCACCCAAAAATTAAATTTAATAATTTTTTGGCCCACTACTACTATTCTTTTTCTATTCTTTTTCTATGGCCGTATCATTTTGAAACGGCGTACTCTGTAAGCCGCTGTATCATTTTGAAACGGCGGAAGCGAATAATTCGCAAGTTTTTCCACCAAAAATAAGCGACTTTTGCACAAGTTATCCACAGGTTTTCCACAGGGTGGCTCTTGACAAAATAAAACAGGGGTCAGCAATTTTGCTACCTCCGTTTAGAGTAAAATGCTATGTTGTATTCTTTACAACAATTTATATTTTCCACCCATATTTTGGTTTTTCCCGGGAATGTAGTCTAGCAGACCAAATTCAACAAGTCGATCACGCTCTCGCATAACCTTAGACTTGCTCCATCCAGTTTCTTTTATCAAATACTTCAGCAGCAAGCAGAAGTATCCCTTATTGTCTTTCTTATGCCAAAATTTTGAGGCATTCTCTAGAACGGCATACAGAAAAGCAGCGTCCGTTCCGAATCGCTCAACTAGGCTCTTTTTCACCTTATAAAAAGCCTCTTTGGCCACAACTCCTTTCTACCTCCGTTTATCGTTTGTACTCTAAACAGATGAATAGCCCCAGCAAGTTAGCTCGCTCAGGGCTTTGGAAATGTGAATATACAGAAATAGTAGCACGAATTGCTAAATAAGTCAAGAGAGCACGACTATCTGTTCAACGCCATTATGATATAATAGGAATAGACCAAATACGACCATCTTTCAAATGGCCGTTTTTTAATGGAAGATCATATGGATAAAGACATTTCAACAATACAATTCGAGTCATTACTCACGATGCGGACATTGTATAAAGCCTTGTCCGGAAGTGCGATTCGAAATGGTTTTTCATCTAAAGACTTAGCATATAAATCACTCTGTGCTTGCAATGAGTTGCTGTATGATTTAGGTTTATCAGATGAGTGTCGTTGTGAGACTCGTGGTCTCAAAGTGTTTATTATCCATAGAAGGAACCATCGTATGATTGCCGAGTTGGCCCTCTCGGCCGATAAAGTCGCCAATGGTTTAGTCAAAAGGCCACAATTCTATTTGCTCCAACGCAGAGGTTTTGTTCGAACGCAACCGCTCTCTCGGTTAATCGGAGAAGTGGGAAAACTAAGTAGCTATACCAAAAGATAGGAGGTTAATATGGCTAATAAAATCAAAGTGACTCCAGATCCTAATAATCGATTGATTATTAGCCTGTATGGTCAAGAATACGATGTGACGAATATCGCCGATGAAACCGGAAAAGGCTCATTTGAAGCCAATGGAGAGACTATCGAATTCGAAGTCAAAAGTAAAACACGCAAGAAAATCGAGGAGATCGTAGCTAAAGATGAGCAAGAAAAGGCGGTAAGTAATGAAGCTTAGTGTTACTCAAAATAAAGTCGAGATTGTCGAAAAGGGCATTGTTAATCAGGGCGAATACAATGTTACGGAATGTGAGTTTGATTTTGTTGGAGCGTATGACGGCTTAGTTAAAAAGGCTATCTTCACCGACAAGGCGACTGGTAAGGCTTATGAAATGCCAATTCTTGATAGTGCCTGCACGATCCCAGCGGAAATTTTACAAAACAAAGGCGTTTGTCTAATTGGCGTTTATGCCTATGAAACTTTTGCAGACAGCGATGAGTTAGCTCTGCGATACTCGCCAACCCCAGCTACGGTGACTATTGAACTCGGTTCTTATAAAGCTGATGTCGAGAACCCTAGCGACATTACTACCTCTCAAGCAGAACAATATGAGTCTAAAATTAACACGAAGATCGCCGAAGTCGATGCCGTTATTGATGATGTTAAGGAACGACTAGCAAAAGGCGAATTCAAAGGCGAGCAAGGCAAAGAAGGTAAGCAGGGCGAGCGAGGAGAAGACGGTAAGGACGGTGTAGATGGGAAATCTGCATTTGCAATAGCCGTTGCAAATGGATATATTGGCTCAGAAACAGAGTGGCTGAAAGATTTGCAGGGTGCTGACGGCAAAGACGGTGCAAATGGAGCCGATGGTAGAGATGGGGCTGACGGCAAGGATGGAACTGATGGTAAGAACGGCGAGGATGGTTTTACTCCAACCGTTAGCTTGGAGCAGATTGACGAAATGACGGCAAAAATAACTATCACCGATAAGAATGGAACAAAAACAGCCACATTCGGAGGATTATTTGATAACGCAGAAGAGGAGGACTTCTAATGACTACCGAAAGAGTTACAGTCAATAGGACTACATTAACCGGTATTGCGAATGCTATTCGTACTAAGAGTGGATCTCAGGAACTCTATAAGCCGTCAGAAATGGCAGCTGCGATTAGTGGCATTCAAGGCGGAGGAACTACGCCAGTGGAATCCGTGACAATTTCGAATAAGGCTGACCTTGCTCAGGTTTGGTTAGAAACTCCATATGCTAGCTTGCCGCTTACAATTTCAGTTCTACCTGCTGATGCACCGCAATTTGTGAATATAGTGAGCTCGGATAGTAGCGTCATCGGAGTTCGTCGCAATGATGATGGCTCGTATGTTGTACGCCCCTATAAGCCCGGTACGGCAACTATCACTGTTTCTGATTACTCTGGTGATGTTACTGACAGTGTGGCAATTACTGTTGGCAAACACCTTACAGGTATCCAGATGGCATCTTCCACGCTCGAACTGGTGGTGGGAGTTTCAAGAAAGCTAGATGTTAATCTGACTCCAAACTGGGCGACTGATGCTGTTCTCGCATGGTCTTCAAGCGACCCAGAGTCCGTCTCGGTCGATCAGAATGGTAATGTGACGGCCCACAAACACTGTGAAGGCATCGTCGTAACTGCAACAGCTCGTGGTGGCACGCTAACTACGAGCTGTACCATCAAGGCGTATGTCTATGAGGATGAGCCTGACTGGGATACCTATCGACAACAGCTCAAGAATAATACACTTAGCTTGCAAGTTGGCGATGTCATCGCTATGCCGTGGTCAGACAAAAGTAATAAGAATAAGGAATATACTTTCCAATGGCGAATTGTTCATACTGGAACTTTTGAGGTTGAAGGCGGAGCAACCAAGAAGGGTATGGTTCTTATGGCGGTCGATTCGCTACCATTCAGTACGCCATTTAACCATGGTCGAAGGCTTGTAGCGGATGAGGAAACGGCACAAAGCGGAATTGCGTATTACGGAGTGACCGGCTCAACCTTCACGAAACTAGAGCTGCTAGAAGGCGATCCAATCCCATACGATCAATATACGAATGTCTATAAGACCGATCTAATCTCCGATAAAATGACTGGAAGTCTCTTCTCGAGCATGACAGGCAATGGCCTCAACCGCTGGGAAACATCTGCTCTTCGTCAATTCTTGAACTCAGACGCCGATCCGAACAATTGGTATAACAGACCATACTTATCGGATAATTGTAGTTATGCAAATAGGTATGGTTTTCTGTCCGGCTTCTCTCCGGCTTTCATTGCTGCACTTGCTAAAGTCAAAGTACAGACATCAAGGAATACAGCCATATTTAATGGAGAAATTGACACCACACATGATCGTATGTTCTTGCCTTCAGCAAGTCAGGTTGGTTTAAGTAGTTCATATGCTGCAGATGCCACCAAGGAGGGTGAGAAATGGGCTTATTATGAGGGTCTTTCCAATAATGATCGCAGAATTAAGCCACTCGGTTCAACTTCTTTCAACTACGCTTGGTTGCGTTCCGCTAATTTGACCAGCGCTAGCTACGAGTG
>CAQRDK010000002.1:82179-176600 GCA_948868795.1 uncultured Candidatus Saccharibacteria bacterium
GGCGGCTCGTACGACAGCGCCTATGCGGCCCCAGCTTGTGTAATCGTGGAATCTGACTAATCACCGCCGCACACTTGCGGCGGTAGGGGGAGAAGTGATATAATAAACACAAGTAAAAAGGGTGAAATGTGAGCGTTCCAGAAGGGCAACGAAAAAGTGGCAAGCTAGAAGTTTTGGTTAAAGCTCTGGATGTTGCGAACCACACGAACAAGCTCCTATCAAACCAAAAGAAATTTGACCCCAAATTTGACTATGTTCTTGGGGATGATATAAAAAGGACAGCACGAGATATCTATCGTCACTGTTGGGGTGCTAACAACATTCGTGCAATAAATAAAGAAACCTGGCAAGCGAGAAAACGCCTTCAGCAACAAGCCTGCCTAGACTGCAACGAACTTCTCATACTCATAGATATGGCCTATGGCACCTATCATCTGGCATCGTCTAAGGTGGAGTATTGGGGTCGCATCACGATTGAAGCAAGAGAAAAAATCAAAGCGTGGAGGAACGCAGACAAAAAGAGATATAAGCACTACGAAGATCCGTAGTGTGGGTGGTAGGCTAATCTTTCAACAACGCTTGGTTGCGTTCCGCTAATTTGACCAACACTAACAACGAGTGCATCATCAACTCGTCTGGTGCTCTCAACAATAACAACTCGAACAACAGCAACTATGCGGCCCCAGATTGTGCCTTCCGGAGCCAACCAGTAGCCAGTACATAGTATTGGAGGTTGGGCTATTGACACAAGACACAAGGAGCCGAATACCCCGGATACCGACACTGATGTCGGGAACCTAAACAATTGCGTGGCGATGCGTTTGGTCTTCGGGCTAGCAACGCTATAAACGCCACGCCTCAATGGCCATGGACGATATTATAAGCTTTGAAGCTCTCTATAAGAGCATGAAAAAATGCCAGTGTGGTGTTATGTGGAAGGACAGCACAATACATTTTGTGCATAATGCCATAGAGGAAGTAATCAAGCTGCACGATCAGCTTGAAGATGGAACTTACAAACCACGCTCGCTACACTCATTTTATGTGACTAGCCCAAAACGCCGAGAGGTTATGGGGGTTTCATTCCGGGATCGAGTGTTTCAGCGTAGCCTTAACGACAACGCCATTTACCCCAGCATAGCCAAGAGTCTCATATATGATAATTGTGCATGCCAAAAGAAGAAGGGCACCGATTTTGCCAGAGGACGACTCAAATGTTTCCTTCAGAAATTTTACAGGCGATACGGTACGGATGGTTATGTATTGCAATGCGACATCGCTGGCTATTATCCGAATATGCGGCACGATGTGGTGGAGAAGGTTTTTAGCAAACATTTATCCCCAGCAGTAGCTGAGATGGCAAAGAAAGTGCTTAATTGGCAATATACTGGCGAGGTTGGATATTTGCCTGGCAGTCAAATGATTCAGATTGCTGGCATTGTAGTTCTAAATGAGATTGACCACTACATAAAGGAGCAGCTGCATATTAAATACTATATTCGCTATATGGACGATTTTATTTTGATACATCACGACAGAGACTATTTAACAGAATGTAAAATAAAAATTGGGCGAAAACTGCATGAACTGGGCTTTGAGTTTCATCCCAAAAAGACTAAGATTTATGGAATTACTGACGGCATTAAGTTTCTCGGTTTTACCCACAAGCTTACAAGCTCCGGCAAGGTAATTACCCTAATCATTCCGAAGAATGTGAAAAATGAACGCAAAAAGCTCTATCGAATGGTCAAGAAGGCTAAGCGTGGTGAGCTATCTCGTGCAAAGGTGGATCAATGTTACCAATGCTGGCGAAATCATGCGTCCAAAGGCAATACTCACAACCTGCTCAAGCGTATGGATGCGTATTACCGAGATTTATGGCTATAGGATATATGGTATAATAATCATAAGACCAGATACGACTATCAGTAATTGATGGCCGTTTTTTTGTTGTGGAATGAGAATGACATTGTGAATAAGATTAGTACTAAAAAGAAACAGGAAATAGCTCGGGCTGCAGAAGAAGTTGGCAACCCTGTTAATGTTGTAAAAAGCACAACGAAGAACAGAGGTCAAAAGAAACCGAAGTCAAAAGTGCCCACCAATAAAAACCAATACACTCCATCCAACAAATGGTATGGCAGCTCATACGAAGATACTAAGACTAAACTGAAGATTTATTACGAGCATCACCCTGAATCACACGCTAAGTTTATCCAAGATTTGGCAGAAAATGCTGGCACGAGCCCGAAATGGGCTGCACTCGTAGTGGCGATGACCGGCGGTACTGATCCAACTGAAACTAAGATTACTGGAGAAGTAACTCAGGTGGCAGAAAGTCCGCTGAATAGCCTGACGATTGAGGAGCTCAAAAGCCTAAAAGCACTCAAAATGAGCCAAAATGAGGCAAAAAAGGAGGGTAAATGAACCAAAAGGTAGCCAAAACGAGGCAAAAACGAACCCTCAAGCCCCAGACCTTGATGGATACAGCACGCTGGCGTATTTCTCCTGAGGCTAAAAGCAAGATGAACAACTATGCTAAGTGGCTGGAGCAGAAGAAACGAGGGCTAGAAAAGAGGAAGAATGATAAGTAGCCACGACAAGGCCATTCTCGACAAGATTAGCGAACGAGATATTGATATTGCAATGGCCCACAATAACTTGTGGCACTTCTGCAATACGCTCTATCCGGCATTCTACACCACGGAGCGTGATTATCTTGTGGATTTATGTGACCGTATTGAGAAGTTTGTCGAGGAATCGCCCAAACACTTTCTCATTATTAACGCACCACCTCGCCACGGTAAATCACTTACGGCTCAGTGTCTGACTTCGTGGCTATTTGGCAGAGATCCCAAAAATAGGGTTATGACAGCATCCTATAACGAAGAAGTTGCAAGCGTATTCTCTCGGAGTGTGCGAGATATGATTTCTACCGAGCCTATGGGCGATCGCATTGTTTATAACCATATTTTCCCCAAGACTAAGATAAAATACGGCGATGCCGCTGCAAAACGCTGGAAACTAGAAAAACAGACACAATACGCATATCTTGCCACCTCTCCAAACGGTACGGCAACAGGCTTTGGTTGCGACTTCCTGATTTGTGACGACCTTATTAAGAACGCCGAAGAAGCTTACAACGAAATGGCCCTAGATGCCACTTGGAGCTGGTTTACTAACACAATGCTCTCTCGCTTGGAAGGCAAACGCAAGACCATTATCATAATGACTCGTTGGGCGGACGGAGACTTGGCTGGACGAGTGATCAATGGTTTTGGTGATGAGGTGGAGGTGATTACCTACAAGGCCCAAGACGAGGACGGCAAAATGCTTTGTGAGGACATTTTGGATGCTGACTCCTATGCGATCATCAAGCAAGAAATGAACCCTGATATTGTGGAGGCTAACTATAATCAAACGCCAATCGACATCAAGGGGCGACTGTATAGCGAATTCAAGATCTGGGAAGAAAAGCCTAAAATGCCAGTTATTTATGACTACACGGATACGGCTGATACTGGCACGGACTACCTTGTTTCAGTCGTATATGGCGTGTATGAGCATGAGGTCTATATTCTCGATCTCATCTGCACGGATGCACCAATGGAAGTAACTGAGCCAGCGACTGCTAAGCTGCTCACTGAAAATGAGGTCAATAAAGCAGTCATCGAATCTAATAACGGCGGACGAGGTTTTGCGAGGAACTTGAGCCGACAACTGACTGATTTGGGTAATTTCAAAACGCAGGTCAAGGATCAACCTCAAACCCACAACAAGGAGAGTCGTATCTTGGCAAGCTCAGCGTGGGTGCAAAACCATGTTTATATGCCGTTTAACTGGAAGAACAAGTATCCCGAATTTTACAGACAGGTAATGAACTACCAACGGAAGGGCAAGAACGCTCACGATGACGCAGTGGATGTTCTTGCGGCAATTTATGAAAGCGTCGCCAACACGCCTAAGGCGAGAATCTATACCGAGGACGAGCTTACTCACCACGCTCGGAGACGGCAGCCATTTACGAGATAAGGAGGAATTATGGCAATCAATAAACGAACTTACATCCTACCCAAAGGAACTGAACCGACTGCACAAGTTATTGCTGACTTGCTCGGTAGTACAAAGCGTGCTCAGGAAGTTAGGAAATATGATGTGCTTGAGCGATACTATAATGCAGAGACCATCGCACAGGATCCTGAATATGAGACAAAGCTGGTTTCGGTGACAGCGTATGCTCGATATATTGTAGGCCTGAATTGTGGCTATTTGTTAGGAAATCCGGTCGCATATAGCGTAAGTGAAGGAATTGATATCGCAAAGCTCCAAGAGGCATACGATAACCAAAAAATCCAGAACATCGACATTAAACTGGAAAATGACGCTAGTAAATTCGGACACGGATTTGAGCGAATTTATGTCAATGAGGATGGTGAATGCCGGAGTGCGGCTATTGACCCACGCAGCATAATTCTCGTCCGGGATAACACTGTGGAACACCGAAAGATGTTCGCCCTCATCTATGTCGAATGCGTAAATGAAAAGGGCGAAGTAATCGAGGGTGAATACGACCTGACCATTATCACTCGTGATAAGGTAATGGAACGCAGGCTCAAGGGCGGAGTGCTCGTTGGGGATGAAAGTGGCGACCTTGATCATGTCTTTGGCGATGTGCCAGTCGTAGAATATACCAATGATGATGATTTAATTGGCGATTTCGAGGCCGTCATTCCGTTAATTGACTCGTATAACATTCTGCAAACGGCTCGCATCAAAGATCGTCTCAAAACAGCAAACGCTCTATTGCTTGTAAGTGGTGGTAACCTTGACGAGAAACAAATTGACGCCATTATGGAGGGTCGTATCGCTGACCTGCCTGAAGGGGCAAAAGCTGAATATATCACCAAGAGCACCAACGAGCAAGAATCTGAAACCCTGCGTATCTCTATCGCTGACGATATTCACAAAATCTCTATGACTCCTGATGTGAGCGATAAGAACTTTGCTGGTAGTGCATCAGGCGTTTCACTGCAATATAAACTCTTTACCTTTGAGAAACACGCCAAAGATAAAGAACGCTGTTTTGAGGCTGCTCTCATGGAACGCTTTGCCCTATATAATGCTTACTTGAACCGTACCGCTAACATGGAGATTATTCCAACTGCCAAAGTAGATGCCGTGTTCCAGCGTGCCTTGCCGCAGAATGATGTCGAAATGGCAAATATGATTAACTCATTGGCTGGTATTGTAGATAAGAAAACTCTTATTTCCCAATTGTCGTTCGTTAATGATGCTGAGGAAGTTGTGGCTGCGGCAGCTCGTGAAGAGGAAGAATCGCTAAAATTGGGAAATTATGGCACTTTTAACCCTGATATGGCTAAAGACACAGAAGATGACAAAGAAGCCTCTGAAACTGACGAATAGGAGGCCAGATGGCACTAAAAAATGGCGAATATTGGGCTAAAAGATCAACTGAACGCACAACAGAGGCCGAGAGAAGATCTGTTGAGTATCTGAAACAGGTTAAACGGACATACAGAGAGACGGCAAAATCCCTAGTCGAGGAGTTGAGAGCTATGTATGCGACCTACTATCGAAAGGATAAGACTTTTGATATGGCGGCATTGCATATGATCCCAACAGATGGTAGCTTGAAAAAATTCAGAGATGCCATGAAGGCTGCTGGACTCACTACGCAGCTCCCTGCAAATTATCAAGGCAGAATTAACCGTTTAGAGCTATTGAATGCTCAGGCGTGGCTTGAAGTGAAAAAAGCCGGAGCTAGAGAGCGTATGCTGAATACTCAGTTATACAGCAAGACTATTCAAGAGTCGTATCGCAAGACTCTTTATGATACGCTAAAAGCTACTCGCAAGAGCTCCACTTTTGCCGATATTGATACGAGAGCTGTTGGAGATATTCTCAATACGAAGTTCTATGGCAAGAATTACTCAGAACGCATTTGGGCGAATACTGACAATTTGGCGGAAAATCTTGGTGATATTATTTCACGAGCCGTGGCCTCAGGGCAGACGCAAGAGAAAACTATTCGTGAAGTGCAAATGATGTTTGCCGTAAATCAGTATAGTGCCTCAAGATTAGTTCGTACTGAGACTAACTATTTTCAGAATAGAGGTGAAATCGAAGCATATAAAGAAATGGGCATAGAGTCGTATGTTATTGTTGCGACCCTCGATTCCAGAACTTCCGAAATTTGCCAGTCAATGGATGGTAAGAAGTTTGCCGTCAAAGATATGAAGCCCGGTGTAAATACACCACCATTCCACCCAAATTGTCGTACTACCATTGCTCCATATGTTGGCGAGGAGTGGGAACCAAAAGAGCGTATTATGCGTGATCCTGAGACTGGTAGAAACCAAGTTATTGACAAGATCAATTATGAGGAGTGGAAACAAAAATACCTGATACCGGCACAAGAAAAAGGTGAAAACGAGGGTATGGTGAGGGTAATTGTAGGCAAAGCGAGCCAAAATCTAGCAAAATTGAACCTTTCGGCAACCCAAAAGCAGGCTATTGAGAACTATGTTAGTGGCGAAACTATGTATATCAATCAAGAATTACGCCGTGGTGGCGTTGAATCGCTATCGGATGATGATTTTGCTCAATATACACAACTAAGGCAGGCAACTAGACATGAGCTCGGCTCCGAGGCTACACTATATCGTTCCGTTGATGCTAGTGCAATTTTTGGGGAAATGAACGCCTTGCAATATGACAATCTCGTAAGCTATGTAGTCTATGGGGATAAACAAAAATTGATAGCAGACGATGCAGAGCGTCTTATCCAGTACGCTAAGAATCGAGGCAAGATTGTCGAAAAAGGTTTTATGAGTACAACCAAGAGCCAAAAACTTGCACTGGGATTCAAAGATTTCACTGGCTCAGATAAGCCGGTTGTATTGGAGTTAAAGGTTCCGTCCAACGCACAGGGGTTAGATATTGGGAGGCATATGCCAGCGTTGGAGAAACGCATGCGGCAGCAGGAAGTATTACTCACTGCCAATACTGAGTATAAGATTATTGATATTTCCGCTAAAGACGGCCAGGTTTATATCAAGGCAAATGTTGTTGTGCCTCAGCTGGTGACGGAAGTTAAACCTAACGGCATCAAAGATACACTTAGCCAAGCCCAATATGCTGAGTACAGTAAGAAATTGTCAGCCCATAAGCCAGAACAGACGCTATACGACACCTATGCCAGTAAAATCCATATTGCCGATACTAAATATAAGAAAACTGCACACTATGAGCCAATAGGTAATGTGATTAGGTTTAATCTGGAGGTGGATGCAAAAGAAAAAATTGGCGATGATGCCTATCGTGTGCTTTTCCACGAATCTGGGCATAGCATTGACGCTATGAGTAACGGATCGTTTAGAACTGAGCCGTTTTCTGCTGTTTATCGAGATGGTTTATTCCCCAAAACCATCAAGGAAGAGGCACGAAATTATGCCATAAAGCTCCAGAACGAGGCGAAGAAGATTAACCCAAATGCTCGCATCGATAGTGGTTATATGGCTATTACTCAAGAAGTGCGAAAATATAGCCCGAAGGATACGACCTATGTGTCAGATATCTTTAGTGGAGCAACTCGAAATAGAGTGCGTATTGGTGCTTGTCATTCAACGACCTATTGGGATAGGGGTGGTGACAGCAGGCTAGCGACAGAAGCTTTCGCTGAAATGTATAGTGCCTCCATCCTCAATGAAAATGCCACGAAGTTGATTAAGAAATACTTCCCGAAGTCCTATAAGATTTATCGTGATATGATAGAAGAAATGATAAAGCGAGGTACAAGTGGCAATATCTGATGAGAAACGCATAGAGCACGCTATTCGCAAATATACAGAGCATTTTGACATGGGGCTACCGATAGGGTTCGCCCAAACTGAATTAAAAGATGCGAATGACGCAGATGAGTGGGAACAGACACTTAATGAGGCTATTAAATATGATGAACCATTCAACTATTGCTGTGAAGGAGTGTTTTCTGATGACGAAATTATAGAGCAAGAAAGACTCAGGGCATCACGCAAAGCCAGGATTAAAACCAAAAAAGGCGAGGAATAGCAAAGATAAACGCTTGAAATGTGAGATTTCCAGTTTTTTGATGCGTATGTTATAATACAGATAAGACCAAATACGACTTAGGATTACACTAGTCGTCTTTTTTTCGGCTTAGGTAGAACCTGAGCCGTTTTTTGGAGGTAAAAATTCGAGGCGACTCGTTAAACTCGGAGGAATTATGTCAGAAAATGACAACCAACCATCAGGCGGCGATAATACTACCGAAACCGGAAAAACTGATGTAAATAAGGGTAGCGAAACAACTTTTACTCAAGAAGAATTGGGCCAAAAACTCTCTGCTGAGCGGAAGAGCTTAACGGCCAAGTTCGAGAAGGAAAAGCAGGAGGCGATCAAGGAGGCAATTGCCGAATATGAACGCAAATCCAAGCTTACTGAGGAGCAAAAGGCCACAGAGGCTCAGAAAGCAAAAGAACAGGCTCTAGCCGAGCGTGAGCGTCAAGTAACCTTGCGTGAGCGTAAAGCTGAGGCAATGACTATACTTTCTGAAAAGAACATTCCGACAGCTTTTGTTGAATATGTGCTCGATGAAGATGCCGACAAAATGGCAGAGAAAATTGACGCATTGTCAAAAGTTTGGAGTGATGAACTGAACAAGGGTGTCAAAGGTGCAGTTTCAGGGAATACTCCAGATGACAAAAATAAAAGCGATCTCGGGAAAAAGACATCTATGGCGTCCGGCGTTTATCGTGGTGACGGCAATAGTGTCATCTAATAAGTAAGGAAATATTACAATGGCTAAAACTGATGCTTTGTCCATCTTGGAATCTGCGGAAACCAAAGAAAAGCTGAAAGAGCTTGATGGAAATCTGATTGAGGCTATCCAAAAAGATGCCCTCTCTAACCGGCTTAAAAACACGGAATACTCTGGTGATCCGACTAGTGGTTCTGTCGTGATTAACCGTTTCAAGAACGCTGAGTCTGCCAATTATGGCACCGCTCGTTCTGCTGGCAAAGGCAGCAAACTCAAGAACTCTGGCAAGGTGACGATTAACCTTGACAAAGATAAGGAAATCATCGAAGAAATCGAGAACAAAGACCTCAAGTTCTTTGCAGTTGGTGGTCTTGCCGAACGCCGAACTGCTAACCACAGTAAGCGTATGGCTGCCGAGCTTGATCGTGCCTTCTTCGCTCTTGCTGAAAGCAAAGCAAAGGCGGTTACTCTCGCTACTGGCGTAGTTGATATCGATGATGTCGTTGAGGCTGCTATCCAGCAAGTCGAGGAAACGAACAACGACTGGGTTGATGGCGTTGATCGTTCCGATATCGAAGTAACCCTCAGCACCCATGCCTACAGCAAACTTCGCAAATATGTCGATGTAATCGATGGTGGAGTTGGTGCTGAAGCAACTCCGTTGTTCCACGGCGTGCGTGTCTATTCGAACACTCGACAGACGGCTGATGTAATCGTGATGCGTCATGGTTCAATCGCTCAACCGGTTTCGATTGACGATTATGCCGCTGAACGCATTGGCCTTTCTAACGCTTCGGCTATCGAGCTGTTCTACAGCTACGGTACTGCGGCCATTACGCCCGACCTGATTGCTAAGATTGTCAAGCTGCCAGTCGCTACGACCAGCACTTCTGATAGTGGAACTTCTACTGGCGGTGGCACTACTGGTGGAACTTCTGCCGGCGGCACTTCTCAAGGCCAATAGAAGATAAACAAGGATGCAACCAATGGATCGCTCACTATTCGTAAAAGAAGTCATTACTCAAGTAAAGGTAATAAATCGCACTATTAACGATGATGATCTGCTGCAATTCGTAGTTGAAGATGTTGTCGATAGGGTGTCGTTATACCTCCGATATGATGAGGAAGATGAATTTGATGCACGGTTAGTCCGAGTGGTCGCAAAGGTTGCATCCTCTATCTTCAAAGAGGCCAGCAACAATGTCGATAGCTCAGAAGTTGATATGAGTATCAAATCAATGAGCGATAATGGCCAGTCTATCACCTTTGGTGACGCAACGAGGAATTATCTCGCTTCAGTTGAGGATGGGGAGCTATTTAGCTGTTTTACTAAACTACTTCAGCCGTATAGGAGGATTCGTGGAATTTCCCAAAAAGGCTAAGGATGCTATCTCGAAGGCATTTTACGACAAGGTTGTAGAGATCTTGGATAAGAAAGAGGCCCTAGATGATGAAGGTGGAGTCATTAAAGGTGGCGAAACCATCAAGAGCACATTTAAGGGCAATGTTCAATTTCTCGTCCAAGAACAAGAGCAACTTGGTGTTGGGTTAGTAAAGCGTGGTGATATTCAAATCACCTGCCCAACTGACACCGAAGTGGCGATTGACGACATTTTGCGATATGCGAATGTTCGCTATACGGTGATTAGCGTGTTACCATACGATTCTCATTTGACGATAGTGGGGCAAAAATAATGGCTAATTCCGTAACTATTCGTGTAAAAGGCTTAACTACCCTAAAGGCGAAGTTTGGCAACTTAACACCAAAGGTGGTCGATGCTCTAAAAACTGGCATCAATCGTGCTACGGCAGTCGTTGAAACCGATGCAAAATATGTTGTGCCGGTTGATACTGGCCACCTGAGAAACTCGATTCATGCTAGACCAGCAAAGAGCGATAAGAAAAGCGTGTTTGGTAGCGTATATACAAATGTAGCCTATGCGATGTTCGTGGAGTTTGGAACTGGCGTGCGAGGAAATGGATCATATCCATATGATACGGATTTCACGCTTGCCTATGGTGGCGTTCCTGGTCAAGTTGCACAACCTTTCCTGGGGAGAGCATTACACCAGCGAGAGAAAGATATCCATAAAATGGTAAGTCAGGCAGTAAAAGCTGCTCTCGGAGGCGTATAGATATGTTTAACCCTAAGAAAGAAGTGTTTGAAAAGCTAAAGGAACTGGAAGGCGTGGTTGTCTCACAAAGCTCTCAGAATGTTTTTAACGAGCTGCCAGCAGTCACCTTTGCTGTTCAGGATAATGCCGTCAATCTTACACTGGACAACGAAATCGCCTCGCAGAATATCATTGTCGGCGTGGATGTATGGGCAGATTCGAGTTCGCAAGCTAGTAGTATTTTAGCTCAAGTTGAGGCTAAAATGCGTGAATTGTTATATCAACTAACCAGCTCTATGGATGTGCCAAACACAGACAAGAGCATACATCATATAGCTTGTAGCTTTCGGGCTATTCGCTAGCTAACTAAAAGGAGTAAAAAATGGCAGGAATTCCCTCAATCGGAACTGAGCTCTACCTCGTAAAAGACGGTGACGAGACGGCAGACCTTAAAATCGCACACTTGACCTCGGCAGGTGCTATCAAGGGCACAGCTGAAGAGATTGATGTGACCGACCACGATAGCCCTAACGGCAACAAGGAATATATGGCAGGTGCTGTTGATTATGGCACATTCGACTTTACAGGCAATGTCAATGACAAGACCTTAGTGTCGAAACTTTATACCTTGCTAAATTCGAAGGTCAAGCGTTCTTGGTATGTGAAGTATAAAGACGGCTCTCGTGCTGACTTCGATGGCCCTCTCCAGAGCTTTGGCATGGATGAGCAAACCACTGATGGTCTAATCACCTGTTCGGGCTCTATTCGTATTAGCGGTACGCCTGAATACCAGGCAACGCCGACCACAGAATAAACGCACGGCGGCTGCGTAATGCCGCCTTCAATAACCTTAACTTGGAGAAACCGGTATGGATAACAAAGATGAAAAGAAGAATATGGATGATCTAAAGCTCGTCTATAAGGCAAGCTCTATTGCAGCAGCTGAGCGTAAATATCAAATGAAATTCTTCGATGCAATCGCCAATCTCGGTGGGATTGCAGAAATCGTCTTTTTCTTCGTAGCCGGTGGTGCAACAGAAGATGATGCTGATGTCTTTATGCAGAAAAAAGGCATTACAGAGGCAATGGTCGTCATCATGGAGGCTATCTCCGAATCAGGTTTTTTAGGAGAAGTGAAGATCGATATGGAAGAGCTTCGTCAGGAGATGAAGGAGGCTACCAAACAGGCAGCTTCACAGATTACTGGCGAGGCCAGCAAAAACTAGCTTTTTCAATCGGTATTCATCTCAGCGAGTTCTGGGAGCTAACTGTAGGTGAATTTTATGACTGCATTGATGGGTATGAGTCCGCTCGTGAGCGACAAATGGCGGATATCGACCTGCTGAATCATTTGCAAGGGCAATACTTTGCTGCAGCCTTTAATGATCCAAAGCATTATCCGGAATCCCCAATCTTAGCTAAAAGGCTCAGTAGTAAAGAAAAATTGCGTCCAATGACTGACGATGAGATGTTAGCTCAAATCAAACAAGATTCGCTCCAATGGAAAGGACTAACTAATGGCAACAATTGACGAACTTCAGGTTCAGATTACCGCAAATGCGAACTCCTTTAATAAGCAAATAAAGGATGTTCAAAAGCGAATGGACGAGATGAGCAAAGGTGCAAAAGCTAGCACTGCGAGCGTCTCGAAGTCCTTCAATGGTCTAAAAGTAGCAGCTCTGGCAGCAGCTGCCGCTATTACCGTAGCTGTTAGCAAAATGGTCGCATCTAGCACCAAGGAATTTGGTGATTTTGAACAAAATGTGGGTGGTGCCAAAGCAATTTTTGGCGAGTACGCAGGTTTTGTCCAAAAGAAGGCGACTGAGGCCGCATCGACTATGGGTATGTCGATGAATGAGTACATGCAGACTGCAAACAAGTTGGGTGCAATTATTAAGGGTACTGGCATGTCCACTGAGGATAGCTTAACCCTAACGGCTGCAGTCATGCAGCGTGCTGCCGATCAGGCGTCCGTTATGGGCGTGAGCACTGCTGAGGCTATGGACATTATGGTTTCAGCTGGTAAAGGCATCCTAACTACGATGGATGGCTTAGGCGTCAAGCTCTCGGCGAACGCTATTGAGGCATATGCTCTTAGCAAAGGTGTTACAACGGCATACTCATCCATGTCAGAGGCCCAAAAAGCAGTATATGCGTATGGGCTATTCCTTGAAAGAACAGGATATGCTCAAGGCAACTTTGCAAGGGAGGGTGTAGAAACTCTTAACGGCTCGCTCGCTGTCTTAAAAGCTAGCTTTAAGAACTTGGGGACAATGCTTGGATCGGCATTCGCTCCAATTCTTATGGATGTTGCGAATTTTATTACGAAGTATGTAATTCCTGCTCTCAAAGCCGTTATTCCATATGTAATTGGCTTTATGCAAGTTATTGGCAAAATGGTTGGCTATGTTGCTAATGCGTTGGCGGCTCTATTTGGTAAAAGTACTCAACCAATGGATTCTGTGGGTAGCTCAGCTGACTCGGCTGCTGCGAGTGTTGGTTCGGTGAGTGACGCAGCAAATGATGCCAGTGGCTCGCTGGACAATGCCACAAAGAGTGCCAAAAAGCTTAAAAATCAGCTTGCTGGGTTTGACGAGATGAATGTCTTAACCGAGCCAACAAGCAGTGATTCAGGCGGTTCAGGAGCGTCAAGTGCAACTGGTCTCGGCGACCTGAATTTGCCTAAAATTGAGAAAATTGACTGGGAGAATATCCTTCCTGATGCTAAGCTGCCAGAATGGCTGAAAAATCTCGAAAAACTATTCGATACTAAGGCTGCAAAAGCATGGGGCGAGGCAGTTAAGAAGGTACTTTTGACAGTCCAGAAGAATTTTCAGTCAGTATTCTCTAAAGTTGGTTCAATTTCCACTACTCTCTGGAATAATATGGGGAAATCCCTGGAGAAATACGGCGATCAGCTAGACGAAAGCATTGCAAATTGGGGCACTGCGATTGGTGACTGCTTCAGTGCGGCTATCAACCTTGCTTTCGCACCGATTGATGGTTTTCTGGGTGGCGTAAAAACACGGATCGAGCAATCTGGACAAGAGCTAACTGATTCAATTCTCGTAATCGCCATCAACGCATCAAATGCAGCTACGGAAATCACGACTCATGTTACCGAGGGTATCAATGGCATGATTGAGCCGATTAGAAATGGTTTTAGCAACTTGGGCGAACTCTTTACGCAGATGTGGATTGATATGACTGCATCTTTTGCCGAACATTCCCCAGAGATTTTTGGCGGAATATCTCAGTTTGTCGGTGATATTATTGATACCTTTAGTCAGTTTGGTCAAATTATAGCTGGTATTTGGGAGGACATTACTGGTGGGCTTAAAAGGGTGTGGGATGAGAACGGCAAGGAACTGACAGATAACATCGCGCTTGCCATAGAAAACATCCTCAAGGTATTCCAGAGCCTTTGGGATAACCTTATTGAGCCAATCGTAAAGCCAATGTTGGAACAACTCAAGAAGACTTGGGATGAAAACCTGAAGCCAATCGTGGATAAAGTTGCCGAGTTTGTTATGAAGCTCATTAACTTTGCGTTGATGATTTGGAACCAATTTATCGCACCAATTATCCGCTGGCTTTCTGAAAAGCTACGACCAGCCTTTGAGAATATCGGCCAAACCATTTCCGGTGTTATGGATACAATTGGCAGGGTTATTGGATCTGTAGTTGGTGGCATCATTAGTGCTCTCAGCGGAGTTATCGACTTCTTGACCGGTGTATTCACCGGAGACTGGAAGAAGGCATGGGAGGGTGTTAAAAACATCTTCTCTGGTATCTGTGATGCACTTGGTGGGTTATTTAAGGCTCCAATTAACTTTATTATTGACTGTATTAACACCTTTATTCGAGGCCTAAATAACATTAAAATCCCCGATTGGGTACCGGGGATTGGTGGTGCTGGTTTTCATATCGGAGAAATACCAAAGCTTGCTCATGGGGGTATCATTGACCGAGCCACTCTTGCAATGGTAGGCGAGCATGGTCGAGAGGCCGTGCTACCGCTGGAGCGTAATACTGGCTGGATGGAACAACTGGCCGAGAAACTTTCTAATGGTGGCCAAAATGAACCTCAGCAAATTACTATCCAAATTGGCGATGAAACAATTTTCGACAGGGCTATTGATTACATCAATAAAAAGTCCAACCTTCAAAATCGCAGCGTTATCGCCATCTAGTGACTAAGATCGATAGTGCTCAGTATTTTGGAGCCAAAGCCATTTTCGTAGATATGTAGTTTGAGATTCGTGTCGCCAGCTGGCACCTCAAAGACTATGCTACCAGTTTTAGTGCCATGTGCAGCTAGATCACCATGATTAAGGGCATCATCGGCCTGTGCCATTGCAGCGTTTGTATATGGCTCAATAGAGCCATTGCTATCTTCGATCTTGAAATGTAGGGCATTGTAGCTCTGTAAATCATCGGAATTATTTTTCACAGAAAGATTAACTTTTATATATTCCATGTCATCACCCGGTTTGGCATAACTGGCAGAATAATTCCGATCAACTGAAAGGACTACTACTTCTAGTTTGTCAGCCTTGGCTGCAACGCCAATTGATGGAGTAGCAGGGGTATTGCTGTTTTTGTCGTCCTGGTGATCATCTTGCGTATCATTGGGAGTCTGGCTGGTAGATGATGAGGAATTTGGCGATTGCTCAGTATTACTAAGAGCACCACCGCAAATAGCCACTATAACCAATAAAATAACCCAGAACCACCATTTTTTATAAAGCGGTGAGCCTGGAGTTTTCGGAGTTTTACCTGTTTTTGCGTTTGTCATTTTTGTCTTTCTCCCATACAAAATGGGCTAGCGTTTAGTATATGTGTTCAAGATATACTTAGAGCTTTAATCTCTGGCAACACTAGCCCATTTCGGAGATTAAAAAATTCTCTAAATATATCTTGAACAATACTATTATACCACAAAATAGAGGGCTAAGCCTGCTGTACTACGGCAGCAGGTCGCCCTCAATAAGCACATTATAACATATTTGATTGGTTTCTTGAAGTCAGGAAAATAAAGGTATGCTATAATACCAGTAATGCGTTAATCGCAGGGAGATGCGGCGTAGCCCATCGAATAAAAGCAGGGGCAGCATTGTGGGTGCTTCTGCACGCCACCCTATAGTGAGATACTCGTGTCGTATCCCCAAAGGGAGCAATGGCAAAATGAAAGAGATCCTGACAGCATGACACGCTGGATTTCGGGTAGCCATACTGCTCGCTATAGTCGCAAGGCTTAATTCCTGAACCCCACGCAGGGAATACGAGCAATATGGTATAATTAGAACAGACCAAATACGATCACGCAAAAGTGGTCGATTTTTATTGCCTAGAAAGGATCCATGATGGCATTTTCAGGAAAGTTACTCAAAATTAACGGCTCGTCAGTACCCGGTCTGCGAGATTATAAAGTTACATACGCCAAGCTCTGGAAAGATGCTGAACGAAATATGAATGGCGATGTTGCTGCTTCTTTTATCGGTATATTCCCAAAAATAGAACTAGCCTTCAGAGACGGCTTGACGGAGGATGAAATTGCTAAGATTACTGCGTTACTCGTAATCCCTTATTTTTCAGTCGAGTTTTATAATCCGAAAGTCAAAGGAGCCTCAACCGCACAATATTATGCTAGTGACTTCTCCGTAGAAGTATTAGAGCGTAATCGTGGCCTATTCAAGGAAACTACCGTAAATCTCGTTCCGGTAAGCAAAGATACTAGCACTAGTGCCATTCCGCCAGATCAACCAGCAGCGGTGTATGATGACGGCGAGAAGGAGTTCTTTTAATGCTTGCTACCTCCAACGCATTCAGGACGGCTATGCTGTCGCTCATTAAGCAAGTAGGAGCTTGTGTTATTGATGGCGAAACGACATATTCTCAGGATGATGTGCTGCAATCGGTTGTCATAAAAACTTCTGGCTATTACTACGGTGCTAGAACAAAAACGGCAACGATTAAGTTGCTTGGCGTAGATTATAATTTGGTTGATCACGCACTAGAGATTAAGCAACGCACTTGCACCGACTTTGGAACCAATACCTGGGAAAGTCTATCTCAAGGCAAATTTGTTGTTACGGAGCAAGAAATTGATCTGGAAAAAGAAGTGACGACAATTCAGGCCTACGACATGATGGGCATATTGGGTAATACTCAATATAGCACTGAGGACAATATCAACTTTCCTTGTACTGTTGGGAACCTTGCACTGCAAATTGCAACACATTTTGGGTTGAGGCTCGTTACGGATTTCGCATCTCTTCCAAATTCTGGGCATATTATTACCGAAGATTTGTATTCTAAAATTACAGGTATAACCTATCGAGATATTTTATCTGAAATTGCCGGTACGACTGCGACTTTAGCAATGGTGGATGAAGATGATGGGCTAGAATTCAGACAGTTAGAACGCACCCCTTCTGACAGTTGGAGTTTTAATGACCTAAAGAAGTTGAAGATTGAGCCAAAATATGGCCCGGTCAATTCAGTTGTCTTGGCTAGGACGCCACAAGAAGATAATATTGCACTTCAGGATTCGGAAAGTATTATCACCAATGGTTTAACGGAGCTAAAGTTGGCTAATAATGAAATCCTTGACGATGATCGGCAAACCCTTATTTCTCCAATTTTAGAGGCCTCAAAAGGTTTTTGGTTTGACCCTGTGTCAGCTATAACTACTGGGCATGGTTGGCACGAAGTGGGGGATCGTATTGCTATCATTGACAACGAGAATAATACATACGAAACTATAGTAACCGAAACCTCATTGACGCTAGATGGGGGCATTAAAGAAGTAATTAGCGGCGTAGCTCCTGTTGAAACGCAAACGAATTACGCTATGGCCGGTGGCATTTCACGGACTATTTACAATACGGAAATTAAAGTAGATAAGCAAAACCAAAGCATCGAGTCTATAGTTAGCAAGCAGGATACGATCGAAGGCGAGATGAATGCCAACTTCACTCAAATTGTCCAAGATCTTACATCGATAATTACAGCAGTCCAGAATTCGGGAGGCAATAACCTTATTAGAAACTCGGTCGGGTATGTTCTCACCTCTGATGGTAAGCCCGAACAATGGAACACAACGATTTCAGATGGTGGGTCGCTGACAGTTGCAGCTAGTAGTGAGGCGGCTATTCAAGGTTCAATTTCGACTAATATCATGGTCTTGAATGGTGTTACTCTGCGGCAGCGTGTGTCGGTCGTAGCGAGTAACGATTCTGCGGAGCCAACAAAATATACTTTTTCCGTAAAGCTCAAGAAAACTGTGGCAAGGGGCAGTGGTTATATTCGAATTACTGATGGAATCAATACCTATGAGATCCGTCTTGCATCAGAGGATGAGCCGTATTATAAAGAATACTCTATCAAGGGTATTATTCCTCAAAATAACTATCTTGATATTGAAATTGTCGGCTCTGAAGGTAGCGATTTCACTATTACAGATGCAATGTTGGCAACTGGCGATTATATTGCTCAATGGACACAGGCAAATGGTGAATTTGCCAATACTCAGGTGAGCATCGATGTAAATGGCGTAAAAATTAAATCTAGCACGCTGCCAAATACCCACTCGCAACAAACTCCATTGGGCTTTTCTGGGTCAAATGGATCTAAAACATACAAACTAGATTCAGATAGTGTAGAAACCGATAAGGCCGTTATTAGTACAGAGTTTGATTTGCCGCCACTCAAAGTAATCTCTCGTGCGAACGGTTGGGCGATAGTAAAGAAGGAGGTATAAAATGACTTGGTATTCCGGAGAAGTTCAAGCAAGCACCTACATCAAGGCACGGTTGGTTGTTGATGAGGAGCGTATCGGCAATAATCTATCTCGAATTACAGCTCGTCTCCAATATCGCCGGACTAATTCATATGGCGGTGCCACATTTCAATATGGCTCAGGCTGTAATCTTTATATCAATATCGATGGCCAGACCTTCACAACTGGGCAAACTGCTAATTCATACACTTCTATTCCAGCATATAATACTGGATGGATTACCTTCGCAACGGCAGTAAAGGATGTTACTCATACCGCAGCGAAGAATATCACCTGTTCGTGGTCAACAGCTAATATGGGAGCATATCTCAGCAGTTCTGGGTCAGTATCCTGCTCTTTGGCTGCGTTTGTTACGCCAATATCCGTACTTGGGCTAAATGTGGTAGCAAACTCGAATGATAGCCATGCCAGAATTTATTGGATGAATAGATCGGGGATCCAGGTCTATGTTGCCTGTGAAGAAATCGATGATTCTGGAAATTATATTAGCACTATTCATCAATGGACAAACCAAGCCGGTACAGCTGGGCAAGTGAGCGATAAAACTTACTCACTGACGGCGGCAGAGCGTCAAAAATACGATAATTTAGATAGGAACAGGATTCGTTGGACGATTAAAACTGTTAGTGGAGGCAGTGTTTATTACTACAACACTAACGATTACAATTACGATAGAGCATCTACTCCGTCAATGGCAAATTTCATAGTTGGGAATGTGGCGACTCTTAGGACTAATCGCCAACGCAGCTCTATGACACATACCGCTGTTATTAGTGCTGGTTCAGTTGCTATTAAAACTTTGACTAATGTTGGCTCAAGCACAACTTGGGATACGGCATTGGATGATTCTGCTATTTATGCTCAGGCAACTCAAGACTCATCAATAGAGCTAACTATTACTCTTTCGACATACATAAACAACATTCTGATCGGGCAGAGAATAGCAAAGGTAATCGCAAGCCTTAGGACGGCGGAGCTGGCCCCGGTTTTCACAGATTTTTCCTATCTGGATAATAATCCTGCTACAGTTGCAGTAACTGGAAATAACCAATATCTCGTAAAAGGGCAATCGTCACTCAGAGCATCAGTTTCGGCCGCTCAAAAGATGGTTACTAAAGAATCGGCCACTGGGAAATCATATACATTCACCTTCGGCAGCGTAAGCATATCACGGAATTACTCAAGTAATAGCGATGTGGTTGCAGACTTTGGCCATCCTACTACAGCCGGCACTCAACGACTATCGGTAAAAGCATTCGATTCTCGTTCAATCTCAACCCAGGTGACGAAGGATATTACAGTTATCGATTACGCAGTGCCGAACCTTGTAGCCGAAATCAAGCGTGCGAATGACTTTGAAGAGCGAACGACAGTAAAATTCACCGGTGATTTCTCGCTGATTAAAATTGGCAATACGGCCAAGAACTCAATCGTTTCTATTAAGTCACGCCATAAAAAAGTGAATGAAAATAGTTGGAGCAGCTGGGAAACATATAGCTTTAACACTTCCGAAAAGAATGGCAAAGGCGTCATTGCTGGGCCAAGTGCCGGTATTTTGTACGATTTAGATAATGAATCTGCGTGGAATTTTGAGTTTCAGGTCAGCGATAAGCTCAATACGGTCACCATCACTGGCACAGTATCTGTTGGTATCCCCCTTGTTAGTCTTACCGAATCTGGACAAGTTGGTATTAACTGCAACCCATCTGGCTCAGACAAAGGAGTGTTCTTACGAGACGGAGACCATCTCTTCAAGCAGATTTATCCAGTAAATGCCATTTTTGAAAGCACCTCAAACACAAATCCAGGAACGGCGTTTGGTGGCAGTTGGTCACAAATCGGCACACGCTCTGTAGGCAGTACCACAATATACACATTTCGCCGCACTTATTAGACTTCTCAGCCACCCTATTGTATAATGAATATGTGGAGATCCGTAGCTTCTCTCTCCATTTTGCGATTATCAATGTGATATAATAAGTTTAAGACCAAATACGACAACCGAAACGGAAGTCGTATTTTTGTTTGTTTAAGCAATAGGAAACGCAGTGGAAAATATCATCGTAGCTCTAATAACAGGTGTATGTGCGGTAGTAGGGCAATACCTTATTTCCCAAAAGAAAACCCGTGATGACGAAATTAAAGATGCCCAGAGAGAGCAAAAACAGCTTGATCAGCTGGAAGCAATGGACGAGCGATTTAAGGTCATCGAAAAGAAACTTGATGAACATAACGGATATGCAGAAAAGTTTGGTGAGATCAGCACCTCAATTGTAGCAATTAGGAAAGATCTTGAATATCTTAAAAAAGAAGTATAAGATGAACAAAATCTCAAGCAAAATCAATCTTCACAATATCAATTGGAAGGCTGTTGTTGCGTTTATCGCCACGCTGTTTATTGGCATTGCAGCAGGGAGTGGCATAGCTCTTAATCTTACGCCAGAGGGCGAAGTTACCATCGAGACTAATTACGCCATTGAGCTTGCTGAAGAACAAGTGCCAACGGTCATTGAAACTTCTGATGGCGAAGTCGAAGTTATTGAGGCTCCCACGGTCGAATCTATCGATGGCGATCAGCTCATTGATGAAAGTGGCGATTACGGTCGAGGTGAATACCATGACACCTCTAGCCCAGAGGCATACAAGAATGCCGTAATCAATAAATGCACCGATGTTGATTATCATTACGGAGCACAATGCTTTGACTTAGCGAACGACTATTGGTCTAATTACGCTGGTCGTTGGCTTTCGAGTTGTGGAACTGGAGCCGCCAAAGGAACGCTCAATTGCTATGAGCAGAACGCTGGCGATGAGTTTGAGATGGTTTGGGATCCCACTCAGTTACAGGCTGGAGATTGGTTGGTATTCACAAATGGCTTGTATGGCCATATTGGCATGGCACTTGGTAGCTACAATAATGGTTACATTGCCTTGCTGGGGCAAAATCAAGGTGGCTCCAAATGTGACGGAGGTGGTTCGACTGCCAATATCGTCAATATCTCTCTCAAAAACTTTGGTGGTGCTTTCCGGCCAAAATCTTATGTAAAAGAAGAGCCGAAACAGGAGCCCATCGAGATCCCAGTATCCGGCTGCGTGCAGTGGCATGTGGAACGAGGCGACACGATGTCAAAGATTATGCTGGAGTGCGAAAATACAGTGCGATATGGCGAGGCTATGAACGCATACGCAAAGACTTGGTACTCGCTCGTCTATATGCCCAATCAGAGCGTTTATGACGGGTGGCATAGCAAGTCCGGTGTTGGGCTCTATGCTGGAGACGATATAGAACATCGGTTCTAAAGTCTCATCGCACATTAAACGAGATATCGGCCAACGCAAATTAGTCCAAATATCGGCAAAAAATTAGTCAATTTGTAGGAAAGTGGGGTGGGCATATGTATGTTCGTTTTGATGCCGGAGTAGAACGCAGTAAGGCGAGTTCAGTATTATTAGATAAACTGAGGGCTATCGGGGCAAAACCTATTATTACTCCGTACATCATCAGAAATGTCTATGAAGGTGAAGATGTTGCATTAGCCACTAAGCTAAAACAGATTTACCAAAACGAGGAAACTACTGATTTCTATTACCAAGAGACGCCAAAAAGAAGGGGGTAGATGGTATGGCAAAAGTTATTTGCTCAGCGATTATTGAGCGTGACCCTGAGCGTCAAGCTATTATGGCATGGGTTCGATGCGTAGCAAATGGAGGTTTTTCCGAAATCGGGAATAAAGTGTCTATGACTTATATCGAGCAGCCCGATGATCCGGACAATAGTAGCCGAAAGTGGGGAATAATTCATACTTTCGAGCAGTATCCAGAGCACGCTATTGAGTACCTTAATGACTAAAGGAAGTGTCTAATATCTCGCTGCCCCACCTGTAATTGGGTGGGGTTTGCCATCAGACATTTCAAAACTTCACTACAGGCATAGGTATTAGCGACTGCCATATTTGATAAATTTGAAAATGCTCAGTACTATATCGTTGTGTGCAATATTCTGTAAGGTCGATTTTATCAACCATATTTCCTACTTCTGGTTCTCTGTATGTTCCTTGAGACTTGGTAAGTAGTTTTTCGCCTTCTTCATCTAAGTTAAATATAACTAAATAATCAACTGAGGCAATTCCAAGAAGGCAAAAATAAGCCTTCGTTGGCTCAATGTCATCCACATTGAAAAAGCAAAAACCTACCGAATTGGTTTTTTGACCTTCGTGGGCTGAATGGTTATATATGGTTTTACCAGTTAAGAGTTTTTTAAGCTCTGGTTCACTCATATATCGAAATACTCTCATTTCTCCCTCCTCGCTAGCTTGCCAGTAATGCGACCCACAACGAACCCCCAAACCACATCAATTGGGAAAGCGTAATATGTGGGTATTCCGATCAGGTAAAGACAAAGCCACAACCCGGCACTACCAATTACACATAGACTTAGCATAATAATTAGATATTTTGTGAATGATGTCATAATAAGCCTCCAAATAAATCCTTTATGTTGTTTGGCACCTGCTTTTTAATCTGGAATTCTCGCTCAGCTTCTTTGCAAGCCTGCTCGAAGGTCTTGCCGCCCTTGAGATAGATCTCCATAGCACGCCTGCCGATTGCATCTTTGTTAGTCATCTTTGTCGCCCTTCCTATCCTTAAACTTGTAAGCAAGATAAACCATACCAATAAAAGCAATAATTACACCTGTGAGCAGCCCTGTTATAAAAGATTGAAAATTCATCCTCCTCCTTAAAATTCAACACGCCGTTCCGGCTTACCTAAGTATTCGTTTATTATTCTCTTCGCCTCATCAAATCCAACGGCAAATTCAGCACAATAGCCTCGCTGGCGTAATTTCTCTAACATAAGTGCTTGCTCCTCTGTATGAAGATCCCACCAGTCACCTCGCTTACGGAGTTTAGTTTCGCCCTTGAGAATTTTGCGGGCATCCTTATCACGAATCAGTTTGGTTCCGTCTTTTTTAAGCTCTAAATACAAGCCACATACGCCAACATAATCACCTCTAACCCAAAACATGCTACCTAGATCGTATTTTCGATACAGCATAGGAATAGCCCCATGTGCGTAAGCCATTGGTTGAGCGATAAACATATCGGGATATGATTTGCGACCGCCATTTAGTCGCTTTTGCAAAGCTGACTGTACCTCATTTAGTTTTACTCCGCTTCCAAAGTCGGAGTGAAAGATTATGCCTGGGTATTGTAAGGCTAAGTAGTCAGCGACTTGCATTTGGATTGTAGTTTCCTTGCTAATCATTAAACCTCCCAATTCCAAAAGTAATACCGATTATCGTGGGAAATGCCTTGCATACGGCCTTAACATTTTCAGGGTCATCGTCAATAAAGTAAATATCTTCGGATGGCTCATCTCCGCCAAGCAGTGTGGTGAAAGCATTGATTGCCGTTTTTAATACTTGGGTAGGAGCCGGCAGCTCTGGATCTAGAACACTTTTTATTTACCTCCAATTCGTCTTGTAGCCCATGTACTATCAAGACCTCAGTTAATAATTTGGCCAATACGGCAGGTGTGTCAGGTTTAGAGTCATGCCTCGAAATTGGAAGCTTGATATCCACTCTTTTATCGTTATATTCAGTGACGACTCGCATGAGATCTCCTTTTCTTGTCTTCTCGTAGCCATTTCTTGGCATCTTTAATATCTACGCTTTCAACCATGCTCATCAGCAATTTTGCGTTCGGCTTTACATATAACTCGTATATGTCATATTTCTCAGTATTTCGGCCGCCTAAATCACTAATAAGCATTTCGTACTCAGCACGAGCCCAAAAATCTCCAAAGCAATAGAATAATGGGTCATTTGCAGGTTTTAGTAGGGTCTCTCGCATTTCAACATACTTGGCAACTGAAAATAGGACACTATGGTATCCGAATAAGTTGGCTAATTCAAGCTTATTACCATTGAGGTCAGGTACCATAATACCAAAATATAAATCTTCCATCTTCATCGGTTAGTCCTCCTCGTATGTTTTTGCCGCATTTTTCGATGCGTTAGATGGTAGCCGCCACAAGCTCGACATCGATATATTTTCAGATGTGGCCCATGATGTCGAACTATTAGTCGCTGTGATCGTTCCGCTGCGTGATATGTTGCAAAACGCTGCTTGCCAGAATATGAGCACTTCTCGTCCATCCTTTTTACCTAATACCTCCTTATTCCTCATTGGCATACTCCCAGCTCTGCTTTTCTGTATCGACTATGGCGAATCTACTATTTCCGATTGGGGCACCATTCGAATATGTAGAGAAAACATCAGTCGAAAGTAAATTATTATCAAAGATAATGTCTTCCATTGGTGTATGCCCAACTACTTGCATATATCGCTCCGGCCACCATAATCCTTCGCCATGCTGAGCTCGTCCTGGTCTCGCCCAAATCGGTGAGTTCTCTAACCAAAGTTCATCTGGAGATGTGTGATTCGCTAAGCGTAGCATATCACCTATACCAACAAAACCGTCTGCTGGATAGGTTACAAGATGTTTTTGCCGTTCGACCCATTCATCCATAACGCCTGCGTGGCTAAAAATCACCTGACCTACGACATAAACTATTTCTTGATGAATTCCGGCTCCTCGCATTTCTTGCAGCAATTTTTCCATCTCTTGTTCCATCATTTTGCTATGGCCAGTTTCTCGCCTACCATATTCCAGCTTGTAGTAGCCAAAATCGTGGTTGCCCATACACCAGAGCGTATTAGGAAATTTCTTATGAAACTCAATGGCACGCTCCGCCGTTCTCTGATAGAAGGCAATCGCAAATTGCATATCCCAGTCGTCAAACATATCACCGAGTTGTACGGCGAAATCTGCTTGACCGCTCTCTAAAATCTTCTCAGCTCGACCGAATATTTCGTGCTTGAGATGTATATCAGGAATTGCTAAAACTCTCATTTTTTACTCTCCTTATTTTTTGTGTCTTCATTCCAGAACTTTATTGCCTTGGCTATCGTTGCAAATTGATACGGATTTGTAAGGCGATAGCAGCAATTCGGGCATTTTACGGCATAATGCCTTCGATTCGCAACGCCACGGATGTACCACGAAATAAGACATGGGGTAGTACCGCAAACTGGGCAGGCGTTAAGTTCAGCATTATCCATTCGAACCTCCACTGCTTTGCTCACTTTTTCTCCTTTGGAGCACGCATAATGGCCTGCAGACGCTTATGTAGTTCGGGATCGAGAGTTACACCTGAGCCTTTAAGCTCGTTGTATAGCTGATGTATGTGTTGCTTGGCTAAGTTAAGCTCTCTACCGGTGTAGTATTCATTAACCCAATCCCAAGCGGAATCAGCTTCTCCATAAGTACATGGCCCACACATACCAGTCGCCTTGAGAACTGGCTTAGCTCCGCAGACTTCACACTCATGCCTAAATGTATAATCGCAGCTCATAAGGCAAAACCTTTCTCATTCACCAGATAACCTATGTAGGACAGCCTTGAGTCGTCATCATCCTTATCTTCCGAAACGCAATATGAATAATCATAAGGCTCATCGCCCCAGTATCCGGACATGTGTAGGGCCTGGCTAAAGATGCGATATGGCAGCTTTAGGTAGTGACCATATTTTCCCTTTGTAATTTCTTCATTTTTTCTCATAAAACTCCTTTATATTTCATTACCCCAGCAATCCCAGCCGTCAATTTGCTGTCTAGCGAAAAGTTCAATTCTTGGTATATCGCCGCAGAGTTGCACGATTCGATCTCTCGCCTCGTCAGGTTTTCTTGAATGCTCTCGGATGTGGTTAATAATCACACTATGAACCGCAGCAGATATGCGTTTCGGATTGCCTTTCGTGGCAAGCAAGCACAACTCAGCATTAGCTCTCGTCCATCTACCCATACCCCAAAATAGACTATCGCTTTTACGATTCTGTTTGACCCAAGTAAATGCACAAGTTTTATATTCAAATCCCCAAGCTTGAATTACCTCAAAGCACTCATCTAACTTAGGCATCGTCACCCACATGAACAAAATACAATCGTTGTCTGAAATCGCATTGACTGGTAAATTGCAGATGTCCTGAATCGACATCACTTGATATTTACATCCAGCACCTCTATTGCCAGCTAAAGCCTTATCTCTGTAACTCCAAGCTGGATCAGCGTAGATGATCTTATATTTCCGGGGGGGGGGTATAAATGTCAACTATCATAAACCCCCTATTTTGTACGAGACTTCTTCTGTGGATAGTTTGGGTTATCCTGTTTCATTTTCGCAAGGTGTTTCACCTTATTTTTCTCAGTAATCCCAAACCGAGCAGCATATTTTGCCTTTCTCGCTTTGCTATCCATTGGGTGATGTTTGCCTCTGCCCATTTTCTACCTCCTTTAATGATATGGTTGTTATTTGATCTCTTTTGGTTTAGATGGCCCTCGGCGTGACTTGCGACCACCTATCGCTCCAGCTACTCGTGCTAGTTCAGGATTAGCGGCGAAACCGCCTGTATGACCATTCTGACCACCTTTGCGACCAATATTGCTATAAAAGTCCTCACCGTGGATTTTTCTATTTGTTGCAGCAGCCTTCAAACCGCCTGCTTTTGTTCCTGCCATATTTACCTCCGCATAGTTAGTTAATTATTTTACTTGAATAGTTAGTTAATTATTTTACTTGAATGTCAATTTTCTTAGCATCTTCGCTCTTAGCCAGCAGCTGCTCCTTGAGCTCACGATTTTCCTTCTTGAGGGTTGTTTTGGCTGAACGCAATTGCTCTATTTCTTTATTCTTTTCTTCTAGATCGGCAAGAACTTGATCACTAAGTTTTTCGAGGCGAGTATTTTCTTTAAGAGCCTCTGCCAATTCTTTGCCAATGCCTTCCTTAATTTCTTTCGCTCTTTTTCTACAAGCTTTTCGGAGCTTTCATGATCTTTTTTCATTCTCTTTGTGAATTTGCACATATCGACCCACCCGAATATCAATAGACTAAGAGAACCAAGCATTGTAATAATTAGTAATACATTTACTAGCGTTTCCATTATTCTTCCTCCGTAGTTTTAATTGCCTCAATGTCGGTAATAGCCCTTGCCATCCAAAGGCTAGCGAGTTCGCTAGCATCGGCTGCAAGACGCAAGTGATGCTTTGCTTCCTTTGTTAGCCCAATCTCTTGATCCAATATGGCGGTTAAGCCACCAGAGCAGAGAATTGTGCCTTCAGTAGCCTTTTCGATGACGGCTAGCGTCTTTGACTTGTCGCTAATCTTCATCATCCTCGTCATCCTGTTCTTCTTCGTGTTTTTTTCGTAGGCTTTTGTCCAGAATCTCTAGTTCCGAATCGGTCAAAACATTACCAGCGGCTTCATTCACCTTTTTCAGACCGTCAAGGGCTGTTGCTCCGGCCATCACTGTGTTTAGAGCGGCTTCGGTCATCACCTTGGTCAGGACTTTCTTATCTAGCTTGTCGGTTGCCTTCTGGAGCTTATCAAAAAGCTTATCGACCTCCTCATTGCCTTCTTCATCATCGTCATTTTCCTTCAAGTCCTCCTCAAAACTCTTAATCTGATCTTTGATCATTCGTACAAGGTCTTTATTAGTGATTTTTGGCTTCTTGCTTGAGGTTGCACAGGAAGAGCCAACCTTGCCTACCATAATGACCGCTACGCCGATACAGCCGTTATCTTCATTGTCGCTTAGGAGCTTGCTGGCGGCCTTCTGAGATTTCTTGCCGAGAACTTTAAGGTTTGATACTTCACCAAGTAAACCTTCGATTAAACTTACTTCTTTTGACATATATTTCCCCTTTAAGAGTTAATTTGTAATAGTTTTTGCCTTTCGATGCCCACCGGAGGCAGCGTATAGATGTATTAGACAAGATTTCACGAAAACATTATGTCTAACCCAGTAAATGCGAAGGTACTTAGCTTCTCAGGTTACCGGTCAACCAAATACGGTCTGCCCCCAATGGGCACAGAAAGTGATTGTCCCTATGTCATAAACCTCCTACCATATCTCGATAATCTTGCTCTCGGTCACGGCGATCCTCTTCAGCCTCCCTTTCCAACTGAGTAATCCTATCACCAAGCTCCGTCATGAAATCGTCCAGATTGAATTCGATGTCGGTCATTTCGTCATAGAACCAGCCGCCAAGTCCAAACCAGTCGCAAAAGGCACTGAGTTCATCATTGGCGGAGCTCAAATGCTCCTCAACTGTCTTGAAATCTTCAGAATCAAACTCGTCAGGTATAACTAAATCGTTTAAGAACTGTGCTATAAGCTGGCCTCGTTCTCTTCGCCGATTTTGTTCGTATGCTGGAATACTCATCAGAATGGTATATCCTCAGGGGTTATGTCATCGGCTGGAGTTGCTCCGAGCGGTTCTTTGTCGGCAAAATTCGGCTTTTTGCCTTCGTCATAAAACACATTGGCAAACATACCCTCACCAAAACCGTTGGCATGAAGTTTAATCGTTATTTGACTATGATGTGGCGTTGCCAGGACAATTCCGATTTCGTGATAACGGTTTTTCTCCTTGCCAGTTTCGTCTTTATAGGTGCCATTCTTAACCATGAGACGACCAACTTTTTGCAAATTATTCGACATTACCATTCCTTTCAAGGTCTTTCAGTGTGTTGATAAAAGCTTTGAAAAGCTTATTATTCTTAAACTCAATTCCTTTGTTGTCGGCAAAATCTCTAATCATGTCCAAGACTAGTCCATAAAACTCTGCCTCATCAAACTTCGTGCCGCCAGGAATGTTCAGGATATTCTTGCCTACTTCGTTAATTTGCTCGTAAGTGTGAGTATAAAAGACAAAATAGTGACCCAGTTTTTGTAATTTTCGGTTGATATTGTTGAGATCGCCACCGCATTCTTGAAGAATTTTCTCTGCTCGTGTCATTAAAACCCTAACTCCTTAATCTTTTCGATACCAGCAGCAACTCGTTTCATGATGGCATCTTCAAAGGCTTTAGCATCGGCGATTCTATCAGCCACATCTTCACGCTTAATCTCCCAAACCTGTAGCTCAAGACCAGGGATCAAGTCGGTATAAAGCAAGAAATACAACTTTTCCAGTTTCTCATTCACAACGAAGTATTTGATAACTTGAGGCTCATATTCCTGCGGGTATTGATTTGTGAGATACGCCTTGACGACTTCCCAGCTAGCCAAGCATTTAACTTCAATTGCCGCTAGGATATCGCCGTTACGATTTTCTACGGCTCCGTCCGGAGAAATGTAAATGTTTGGGTTATAGTCGCTAACCCAAACCCCCGGCTCCTTATCAATGAGGAAATCTTCTGGGTTTCCATATCGTTCAGCAAATTCATCCAAAGCATCATTCTCCAGCAAATGACCCCGTGCCATTTCACTGAAAGGCTGTCCATTTAGCCTGTCGATGTAGTCATTCGGTGTAAGTGGGCGAGCTACCTCGCTAGCAATTAGCTCATAGTATTTGCGTTTAAGGTCGGCCTCAAGTTTGAGCTCAGCCAACTCTTCTGGCTCGAGCATAGCAGCAAGATCCTCAACCTTGCTACGCTTGTCGGCTGGTGATAACTCTTGCCCATCTCGCTCCAAAAATTCGACAATCCTGCTCTTGAGTGGTAGTCCGGCGATCCATAGGTCTTTGAATTCACTGCCGCCAGACTTACCTTTTCTGAATTCAAACCATTCTTCAGTATTCTGTTTAATTTTTAGAACTTGCATTAGTACCTTTCTTTAAGAATTTGCGTTTCAATGTATTTTTACTTGCGATCACACTCTCGTTACCACGGATCTCGATAGGTAGGCGTAAAAATATGTCTTGTAGCTCCGCCATATTTTTTGCCTGACGCATTGCTTCTTTTGCATCATCTATGGCAGCAGCCTCACGATTTTGTTTCTCGTCCAAACTAATTACGCTCAGTTCTTCGAAGTCATCCTTGTGATAAATATCCCGAAATAGACCGAATTCACTGGCACATTTTTTCAGTGCATCACTTGCAGCACCCTTCACATCATTGCCGAAGTCTAGGAATTCTTTAGTCGGGATTTTCTTTTTTTGGTTCTCATCCCACGCCGATTTGAATTTAACCTCGCAGCGTCCGAACTGCTCTTTAACGAGTTGAGTGCCGTTGCTTGTGTTGACTGTGAGCCTCCCCTTAACGACAACTGTGCCACTTCCAGCCATTTTCGCTGCCTCTTCAAGGCTAGTAAGCACCTCAAAGCTCCATAGATAACCAAACACACGGTTGAGCACATCGATGACATAGCCGGTTTTGATGTAATCCCAAGTTCCACCGCCCTTAGCAGGACGACGCATGATCTTGTCTTTAGGAGTCTTCTGGTAAAAAACAGCAAGCTGATCGGCAGTGAAAGGGCTGTTTGTCATCAAGATGTCGTCTGGAGTGACGAGATCTGGAAGAATATCCTTTTTCATGTAGTTCCTCTTTGTTAAAGTTGATTTGATCACTCATGGAATCTCACAGCCCAAATATCAGTGCCATTCTTTGTGGAGTTTATGACTCGAAAAGCCTGAGCTGCAAGGTTCCATGAGCGACTACCCTCTCCAGAACTGGTGGCGGAAATTGCGATCAATAGCTGCACATTTCTTCGCACACCGGTTCTTTCGAGTACAACACTCTCCAAGCCTTTTCTTCTATCCCGGCTAGGAACCTATTCACACTTCCATTCACCTGAATAATCAAAAAAGATCGGTTACAACCGACCTAAAAACTCGTTGAAAATCGTCATTCTCAACAGGGGAATTCAATGTTATAATATATACTATGTCAAAAGTATATATCTGCACAGCAATCCCTTATGTCAACGGTAACCCTCATATCGGTCACGCCATGGACTACTTGTTGTCGGATACTTATGCTCGCTATTCACGCGCCAAAGGCGAAGAAGTCCGTTTCCAAGTTGGCACCGATGAGCATGGTAACAAAGTCTTCAGCACCGCGCAGAAAAATGGTATTTCCGTCGAAGAATACGCCAAGCAAAACTCTGATAAGTTCCGCACGTTCATTGAAGAACTAAAAATTTCTTATACCGACTTCATCCGCACGACCAGCCCGGAGCATGTTCGCCGCTGCCAGGAAATTTGGCGGCAACTTTCCGACCATATTTACTCCGCTGAATACGACGGATGGTATTGCGAAGGTTGCGAACGTTTCGTCACGCAAAAAGAATATGATGAAAATGGCGGCACTTGTCCAGACCACCAAAAACCTTACGAAAAGTTATCCGAGAAAAACTATTATCTCCGCATCGGCGACTTTAAGGAGCGCATCCGCGAAGCCATTGAAACCGACGAAATGAAGATCCTCCCCGAGTTCCGTAAACAGGAAATGTTGCGACTTCTCGAGGATGCTCCTGATATTTCAATCTCGCGCCCGAAGAAACAACTCAGCTGGGGTGTGCCTGTGCCCGGCGATGATGACCAAGTTATGTATGTCTGGGTTGATGCTCTCTCGAATTACATTACGGTCCTTGGCTACCCAGATCAAGATATTTCTGACTTTTGGCCCGCCACTGCGCAATTCGTTGGTAAAGATATCCTTCGTTTCCATACCATCACCTGGCCAGCTATTCTGCTCGGTCTCGGCTTACCTCTTCCGAAGAACGTTGTTTCCCATGGCCATGTTCTATCGAACGGTCAAAAGATGAGCAAAAGCATCGGCAACGTCATCGATCCGATCGAAGTCCTGGACAAGCATGGTCTCGACGCTTTCCGCTATTTCTTCCTGCATCACATTGATACTTTTGCTGATTCCGACTTTACCTGGGAGAAATTCGAGAACGCATACAACAATGAGCTTGCCAACGATCTCGGCAATCTCGTTCAACGCCTTGCGACTTTATGCAAGAAAAACCAAATCCCTGGTCAGGCCGCACCAACAACCCTCGATTCAACTTATTGTGAACTTATGGATAAGTTTGAATTCAACAAAGCCTTCGATCTTGTCTGGCATAAAGTCCAAGATCTGAACAAGTCCATCGACGAGCAAAAGCCCTGGGAACTTGCTAAAAACGGTGAGACCGAAAAACTCCAACAAGTCCTCTCCGGTCTTGTCGAAGGTCTCCTTGATGTCGCCGTTCTTCTCGCCCCTTTCCTCCCCGATACCGCTGAAAAAATTACCACCATTTTCACCGCCCCGGAAATTACCCCTCCCGCAACCCCGCTTTTTCCGAAGAACTAACAAGCAAAATCTATTCTGCAAAAAGTCCCGACCATAAGGTCGAGACTTTTTCTCAACTACTTACAATCGGCTACTCGCCGTCCCAATAATGCTTGCCCGCTAAGACGTCATAGTTCACGAGCTGGTATTCTCGCAAAACCTCAGTTTCTTCCGGCGGATTGCCCGCGAAATAGCCTTTCATCAAAATCGGCGTCTCCTCGCAAATCGTATCGACAAGGTAAAATAATGCCGGCTTCTCTACGCCAAGAATATTATACATCGTATTGAGCAAACAGTTTGGTGTTGTCGTCGGCAAGTTAACCCCTCGCGTTGGATACTCGAACCCAAGTTCCTCATTAATCTTCGCCGTCTCCTTCACTGTCCACAAACTCTCAATATCAAAATTTGCATAGATAAAATACGGTGTCAGCTGTGCGAGATCGCGCTCTTGTTTGTCATCAGACAAATGGTATAGATTAAGAATGCTCGCGGCGTGATCCCCAAACCACAGAACCACCGTCCGCTCGTCTAATTCGTCCAACTCATCAAGAAACTCACCCAGATACTTGTCCGCCTCATGAAGGCTCTGATAATTGGCCGCAAAAATCCTTGTATCGCTATCGTTCTGTACTCGAAAAGTCAACGTCGGGTATTTTGCGGAATCATAGGGCATATGGTTCATCATTGTCACCGCTCCAATCATTTGCGGCCGGTCGCTATCTTTCAAAATATCCAGGATTTCTTTAAAAACCGACTGATCGTTGATATATTCGCTAGAAGCATCGTGCTCGGTATACTTCATCTTGTCGGCGTCGATAAAACTATTAAAGCCGAACCTCGGATAAACCAGATTGCGTTTATACATCGAACCATCATAAGCGTGTATTGCCGTCGTGTTAAAGCCATAATCTCTAGCCCAGCTCGCAACACTTAAACGTTTATCTAGCCGAGGAATGGAATTCGAATACGGCAGCAATCCTGCCCAGTAATTTGATAGTCCCGAAAATACCGCGAACTCCACATTAGCCGTCCCCCCACCGTATTCAGTCGAATACATATACCCACTGGGATAGTTTCGAAAGATTCTATGAAGATTCGGGGTTACGTCCCCGCCCGAATGAGAATGGAACTTCGTGAACAGCGCCGGATCGTAAAATGTTTCATCCAAAATCACAATCACATTATCCGCAATTTCCGTTAATGGCACACGATCACTATCAGCGGCCCGAATTGCTTGATATTTTTCCGCGATTTTTCGTAACCGCTCTTCGCTGTATCCTTCAGGCTCTTCCACCTCTAATCTACCGAGATTATGTATAAACCCTAAAATAAACCCATTGTTCTTATAATCATCAGTCTGATTCCATTCGCCAAAGTTTAGTTCTTCCTCAATCCACTCATAATTCTTCCGATCCAGAATCGGCGTCACGACCATCGACAACATTGCTAGCGCCACCAAGGACAAGGTCGCATGCGGAATCAAAGAGTATCGTTTCCACCACGGCCCTTGGTGCGTGTTTCGCCCCATTACTCTGCGGGCGCAATGTTCCAAAAGCGCCGAACCGACCAAAATAAATATCACTCCGAAGGCCAGCCGCATAATACTGTCTTGGTCAGCGAACTGTGCCACCTCGCCCGCATTCCCCGCCAACAAAAAATCCTCTGGCAGAAGCGGAACGCCACGCAATCGGTACTTTTCCATCTGTATATAACTCAAGATACTAAAAGCCGCAAATGAAATCCCAATGCTAAAAAACGGCCGCCAAGTAATCGCCGCGAGCGACGCCATGAGCGCAAAAACTATCATACAACTATACGCAAAAAGTCGTGGTTTTTCCCCGATAAAAGTATTCGTCACTCCCGCATCGCATAAGTTTGACCGCCACAAAATAAACCACGTGAACACAATCGAAAGCCCCGCTATCAAAAGCACGGACGCACTCACCCTCAACCAAATCGGCATCGTCCACTTGTGCTGTTTTTTCAGAGCCTCTTTCTTCGACAACCTTTTTTTGCGGAACTTTTCACGCAAACTCGGCCTTCCCGCTTCCTCCGATGTCCCGCCCGCTCCTAGCGCTTCATACTCTTCAGCATCCTCTGGCTCGAGTTGCTCGTCTACCTCTTCCCTAATCTCAAACTCACCCGCCAGCTCCTCTGCCTCCTGCTCGGCAATACTCTCCGCCTCTTCGCGTTCTAATTCCTGTATCGGGTCGACTTTTTTGACTCGCGCTTTTACTTCTTCGGAAGCACTCTGTTTTTTTCGGTTTTTAGCCATAAGTCCATTATACCATATTCTCCCTTCTCGCCACAAAAAAGACTTGACCAATCACAGCCAAGTCTTTCCGTCTTGTTCTAGACGCTTACGCCCAGAAACAACTACTTATTTCTTGCAAACTTCTTTACGATCGCATTCGCTATCACATTCGCAGAAGTAACCGCCGCACGACAAACGAGTCGCGACGTCGGAAATGTAGAAACCAATCACGCCACCAATCACTGGGAAGATGATGTAAGCTGCAACCGCAAGCCCGGCCATCTGCGCCAATTCGCCAAAGTTCTCGGCCGTAGTTGGCAAAATCTGATACATCAAAGCCGCAATCGGGTTGAAGATGAAGCTGTCAGAATAACCGAAGAAGCTCTGAGCAATCACCAAAGCCAGAATCACCGCCAAAGTGATGCCGCTTGTCACGGTCAATGCAAAAGTCAACGGATTCTTGCGCGTATAGCGAGTTGCACGAGCATAGCAGAAAGCAATAATAATCGCGCCCATCAGCTCGACCAGAGCCACTGCCCAGAAAGATTCGCCGGAAATTTCCGTCATCTCTGGCAAGGGCAGGGAAGTGCCGCTACCGAGGCGGAACGCATTAATGATAATCAAAGCAACCCAACCGCCGAGCAATTGCGCAAGCATATAAAGCACGCCGCGAATCGCCGACATCCGGCGCGAAGCCATCATGCCGACCGTGACAATCGGGTTTAGGTTTGCCCCGGACAAGCCGACCACGGCAACATAAATACAAGTCGCCGCAAAGAGCAAATAAAGCGGTTGCGCACCAAGCGTCAGCATCAACATTACAAATAACATCGTACCGATAACCTCGCCGATCAAAGCACCCCAAATGCGCGGTGTTTTGAAAATCGTCAAGATATTTTCATCTTTATCATACTTGCGCGCAAAAAATCCCTTCATTGGGTGCTCGCAGGTCGAGGCGATTGTCGTCGCGGTCGTTGTCGTAACGGTTTCTTTGACTTCCGTCGTCTCCTTCTTGGTCGCTGGCTGCGAAACAGGTTTCTTGCCAGATTTCTTTGGCTTTTGATTCGCCATCTTAAATAACCTCCTTACACTAATATTCCCTTCATTATAGCACACATTGTGATATACTGGGAAGGTAAAATTAAGTTTCAACAACAGCAAAGGGAATAAAAATGGGAATCATGGTTTCAAAAGACGACGAAAACTCGGAGCTCGACCGCCGCATCTCTGCGGATCTTCGCGCTCGCGCGCAAAGCGATCGCCGTCATGACCCGGATTACGTCGATGATTCGGCCTATGTCAAAGATACGAAAAAGACCGGGCGCTTCACTTGGGTTTGGTTTGTCCTCATTGCCCTTGCTGTTCTGTCGCTCATCTGTATTATCTTCATCTAACTTCAAGGTGTGCTATAATAATATATATGTCAGAAATAGAGAAGTTGAAACTTGAACTAAAAAACCTAAACGCCGAATATGCCAAAATCAAAACTTTGCCTCCTGAAGAGCGGGGTGCCTTTGGCCGCGAGATGAACGCAAAGAAGCAAAAAATCCTGAATGCTATTGCGAAAGCCGAAGAGAATGCTGAGAGTGAAAATATTTCGCCAATTGATATTTCCGCTCCTTGCGCCCCGAATGAACCGATTTTTCACCCTGCGCTGGGCAGCCGTCACCCTTTGATGACCGAGCTCGATCGTGTGATTGGTATTTATTCCGACATGGGCTTCAATGTTATGGAATCGAATCAGCTTGACGACGAGTTTCATATGTTCGACAGCCTAAACTTCCCGAAGGAGCATCCAGCTCGCGACGGCTATGATACTTTTCGCACCTCTGAAAACTTCATTCCTCCTGCGCATACCTCGACCATGCAACATCGCGCTCTCAAGAAATACAAGAAAGAGCTTGAAAACGGTGGCCAAATTGCCGTCGTCATCCCCGGCCGTGTTTTTCGTAACGAAGATGCTGATGCCACTCACGAGCACACTTTCTACCAGTGTGAAGGTGTTTTCGTCTCAAAAGATGCTACTATGGGCCAGATGTTCGGCGTCCTGAAACAGTTTTTCGAAAACTATTACGGCCAGAAACTGAATATTAAAACCCAGCCCGGCTATTTCCCGTTCACCGAGCCTTCGGCAGAACTCCTGATCGAGCGTCCGTCCTCACTTGGCGGGGAAGGCTGGCTCGAAATGCTTGGTTGTGGCATGATTCATCCGAACGTCCTTAAGATGGCTGGTATCGACCCAGATAAATACCATGGTTTTGCCTGGGGCGGTGGTATTGACCGCCTTGTTATGTTGAAATACCAGCTCGGCGACATTCGTTATTTTGAATCTGGCAAACTTGATTTCTTGGAGGAGTTTTAGATGTTAATTTCGCTCAATAGTATCAAAAAATACGTTCAGATTCCCGCTGAACTTTCTACGGAAAAACTTATTGAACTTATTGGTTCTCGTCTTGTCGAAATCGAAGAAGTTATCGATCTCGCGCCGAAATATAAAGGTGTTTATATCGTTAAAGTTGTTAGCGCCGAGAAAATCCCTGATACCCACCTGAGCCTTTGCCAAATTGACGCCGGGCCTCATACGGCGGAATTTGCCGAAGCTGGCGCCGAAACTGTTCAAGTTGTCTGTGGTGCGCCAAACGTTCACGCTGGCATGCTCGCGGTCTGGATTACTCCTGGCTCAATCGTGCCTTCGACTTATGGCAACGAAAACTTCCGCCTCGGCAAGCGCAAACTCCAAGGCTATGAATCGAACGGCATGCTTGCCGGCGCTGACGAGCTCGGATTTGACAACGAACATAAGTCTATCGCCGAAATCGATCCGAAAATCGCTCAGCCTGGCGACAGCCTTGCGGACGTTTTTGACTTGAATGATACGATTATTGACGTCGAGAACAAGTCTCTCACTCATCGTCCGGATTGCTTCGGCTTAATCGGTTTCGCCCGCGAAGTTGCTGGGATTCTCGGCCAACCATTTCCAGAAATCGAATGGCCTGCCTTGAAATTAGCCGACGACCTTGCCGTGAAAGTCACGATTACCAACTCGGTGATTTGTCCGCGCTATTCTTGCGCTGTCTTCGATCTGCCGGACAATCAGCCCGAAAAATATCTTACCCCGACCGCAGTTTTTCTCTCGAAAGCCGGCATGCGTTCGATTGATCCGATGGTTGACCTCACGAACGTCATGATGCTCGAAACCGGCCAGCCGCTCCACGCTTTCGATTACGACAAACTCGTCGCTATCGGTCAAAGCGATCAAAACAGTCAGCAAAATGAAGCGAAAGATACTCCAGAAATCATCGTCCGCCTCGCCCAGCCTGGCGAAACCATCCAGCTCCTCGACGGCAAAACCATTGAATGTATTCCCGAAGACATTCTTATCACTTCTAATAATATCCCAGTTGCGCTCGCTGGCGCTATGGGCGGTAAAAACACCGAAATCGACGCCAGCACAAAGCGCGTCGTCCTCGAAAGTGCAACTTTCTCACTTTATAATCTGCGCAAGACTCAAATGGCTCATGGTATTTTCTCCGAGGCAATCACTCGCTTCACAAAAGGTCAGCCCGCCGCGATGACTTTCCCAGTTCTCTCCGAAACTGTCGCTCGCCTCGGTGTCTCGCCGCTTGCGGTCGTCGATGCTTATCCCGACAAACCTCGCAAAACTGTTGTAAAAATTACAACACTCGAAATCAACCAACTCCTCGGCACGACCTACGACCAGGGAACCATCATCAAAACTCTCGAAAACGTCAACTTTACAGTTTCTGCGACCGGCGATACTCTCGAAGTTACCGCCCCGGTCTGGCGCACCGATATTCACATTAAAGAAGATATTATTGAGGAAGTCGGCCGCCTGCTCGGCTATGATAATATTCCGCTCGCCCTCCCGGAGAAACCTTTCGCCGGCACCGAAGTCGCACCAATGCTCCGCCTAAACTCTGAGCTTCGCAGCATCCTTTCTGATCGCCTCGCTATGCATGAAGTTTTAACCTACTCTTTCGTCAGCAAAGCTCTTCTCGAAAAATCGGGCCAGGATCCTGCTGACCACTACGAAATCGTGAATTCGATTTCCCCAGAACTTCAAAACTTCCGTTCCCAAATCGCCCCTAGCCTCCTCGACAAAATCCGCGAAAACATCAAATCTGGTCATCGCGACTTTTCGCTTTATGAATTGAACCAAGTCTCTTCGAAGGCGAACGGTCTCTCTGTCGAAGAAACTCCAGTTTTGAATAATCATCTCGGCATCGTCTGCCTCGGCGATTTCTACAAGTTAAAAACTTACATTCTTACCATGCTCCGCCGTGGTTTGAAAGTTGAGCTCGAATATTCTCAGCTCGTCGCCGGCTCGAAAGCCGCCGAGACCTACCCATACCTCGAACCGGCCCATTCCGCCGTTCTGCTTTTGAACGGCGAGACCATCGGCGCTTTCGGTGAAATCAAAGCCGCCGTCGCACGCCGCTTTAAGCTCGAAACAACCGTCTCTGCTTGCGAGCTCGACCTCGATAAGATCGTCGATCTCCCGCGTCGCATCGACACTGATCTGAAACTCTCCAGATTCCCGTCCGTTGAACGCGACTTGACTCTGAAAGTTTCTGCCGACGCTCAGTTTGGCCGCGTCCATACTTTGCTTGACCAAGTTCTCGCCTCGGAAAACCTCATTTTCGAAACCCTTCCGGTCTCGATTTATCAGTCTGCCCCTGACAGCCCGACCAAAAACTTCTCCTTCCACCTCAAGTTCTCCAGTCCCGACAAAACCCTCGACCAGTCCGATATTACGAAAATCATGGATAAAATCACCGTCGAAGTTGCCGCCCTCGGTGCTGAAATCGTTTAATTTAATCTTCATCAAGGAGGAAAATGGAAGAAAAATCTCTAAAAACCAGCGCCTGGCAGCGCGTCATCATCATTATCATCGCAATTCTCTTGCTCGGTTCGACCGTCTTGACTTACATGTTTATTGTCATGGGCAATAGCAATAATTCTAGCTCTACTGCCGCCAACGAAGAAAAGATCAACGAGCTTATCGCGCAGTATGACGCTAAGCAAGCTGAGATTGACGAAGCCGCCAAGCCGCTTTCTGACAAATATTTCAGCGAATTCAAAAAATACCAGGCCAATGTCAAGGCCTACAACTCCGCTACCGCCAGCTCCAAAGTCCTCGAGACCGAAGATTTGAAAACCGGCACCGGCAAGACTCTCGCTGAGGGCGACACCGATTACGCCGCTTACTATCTCGGTTGGTGCGCCGACGGCACCGTCTTCGACTCCTCCTTCAATAACGATTCCGACGCCGACATCTCGACCGCGACCGGCCTCAACTCCCCGCTCGACCCGTCCGGTGGTCTCATCGAGGGCTGGAACCAGGGCGTCGTCGGCATGAAGCTCGGCGGCGTCCGCCAGGTTACTATGTCCGGCGACCTCGCCTATGGCGACACCCGCGAAATCTGCGGCGGCTATAACTCTCCGCTCAAGTTCATCATCATGGCCGTCGAACCCGACGAAAACATCACCAAGCTAAACAGCGAGCTGAACGACATCTACCTCCAGCTCTATATGGCAATGTATGCCAACCAATAATCCTGACACTCTCAATCTCGCCGTCATCGGCGGCGGTCCCGCCGCCCTCACCGCCGCTCTCTACGCCGCTCGGGCCGGCCTGAAAGTCAAGGTTTTTGAGCGCGCCGTCATCGGCGGCGCCCTCGCCGAAATCTCTGACCTCTCAAACTACCCCGGCTATGCCGGCCCCGGCCCTGCCCTCGCTGAGCAAATGCGCGCCCAGGCCGTCCAGGCTGGTGCTGAAATTATCTACGCCGAGTGTCAAAAACTCTGGCATTACGCCGATTTTTTCGAGCTCACTCTCGACGATGGCTTCACTGCCGCCGGCTCAGCTTCCGAATCTTCTTCTGGCGCCAAAGTCCGCGCCAAGAAAGTCCTCGTCGCAACCGGTTCCGACCCAAAGAAGCTCAGTTTTGCCCCGAAACCTCCTGTCTCCTACTGCGCTCTCTGCGACGGCGCCTTAGCTAAGGATAAACACGTCGCTGTCATCGGCGGCGCCAATTCCGCTGTTCAGGAATCCCTCTATCTCGCCAACCTCGTCAAAGATCTCACCATCATCACCCACTCCCACCTCAAGGCCGACCTCTACCTCCAGCGCCGTCTCGAATCCGTCCAAAAAACTCATGACATCAAAATCCTCGAAAACACCGAGGCCACCCCCGACCTTCTTAATACTTTCGACTATGTTTTTGTCTTCATCGGCAAGCGCCCGGCGACCGCCTTCCTCCGCCCCCTCGCCGATAGCCTCCTCCCGGACCCAACTGGCCGTAACCCTCTCCTCGACTCCGCCGGCTACATCTTGACTAACCCGGCGACCGCCGCAAGTTCGACCTCTGGCCTCTCCGAAGCTGCCCATAATACCGTCGTCCACAATATCACCGCCCACTCCACCGTCGTCCCCGGCCTCTACGCCGCCGGCGATGTTCGTTCCGGCAGCCTGAAACAAGTCGTCACCGCCGCCGCCGACGGTGCCTCTGCCGCCATCGAAATCCTCGAATCCCTCAATCTCTCCACGCCAGAATAAGCTCCAGAATAATAATCACCCCTATAAAACGCCGTCTTCACTATAATCCTTATGGTAAAACTATTGACAAAAAGCATAAGGTGTGCTACAATAGAAGAGTAAGTATATTCGAAGCGTAAATCTGACTAAATCCGCTATCAATAGCTTACAAAACCACACATCATTTTCATAGGAGGGTATGAACAAATGAAGTACTTTTACATCAATCTAATCGTCTACTCTGTCTGGTTCGCTTTGGCCGCCGTGTTCGGGCTTGAACGCTACAACACTACCGGCTGCCAGGTAACCGAGCGCTACCCCGAGGAGCGCAGTCACCGCTGGTCCCGTATCGTCGCTATCGCCATGATGGTTGCGGTCGAGGTCATGTACTGGCGCCCGCTCAATCAGCTCTGGGTTCTCTGGAAAATGGAGGAGGAATCTGGTTTCTTTACCTTCATTTATCTGGGTCTGGCCGCTTATGGGCTGCATCGCGTCTTCTGCCTGCTGGTTGAATATTTTGAAGATATCAGTTATGGCCGAGCCGAGGGCGACGCTTACGCCTACAGTGAACACTGCGCAAACTGCTGTTTCCGCGCTAATGGACGAGTCACGGAGCTTGAATGTCCTCTCGTGGGCTTCGCCTCCTGCCCTTGTCTTGAAGCCGGCCACGACATTCGGGATGTTAATTACCTCTCCGAGGTGGTTACTGCCCTGCGTCGGATACGTGACAGGTATCAGCGTCGCGGTTTAGAGATGCCTTCCATGGTGTCTATCCGTGTACCCCAGCATCGCGTCGTCGTCAAGCATAATCCTTTCGATGAGCTTTTCAACGATCATCGTTGGGAGTTCGACATCGACCTGGGCTTCGGCTATGACAACCTAATCATCAACGAGGAACGTCCGCAATCCGCCAAGATTATTGACTTCCCCGCTGCTGCCGTTGTCCGTATGCCTGAACCTGAAACCTTGCCGACTCGGAAGTCGACTACGAAGCGCGACCTGCTTCAGGTCCGTCTCATCCGAGGCCAGTATGGCGCCTTCGAGCTCCGTATGACCGAAGAGGGTATTGCCTGTCGCTTGACTCGCGAACTTCCCGGCGACCGCATTTTCGACCAACAGGTCACTTTCCCCGGCACCGAGAACATTCATGTCCTCGACGAGTTCCTGCTCAGCGAGCAGGGAAAGCTGCTTCACCGTTTCATCAATACGCCGACGGCGAATCTGAGCGAGCAGCAGCTTGCTAAACTCGGTTAACCCCGCATCGCGTCCCCTGCCCAAACGAATGTCCAAACATTTTCCCGAAATACCCCGCATCCCTAGCGCCGCCAATCCCCGTCCAAACAGACGCCTTCGGGCGCCGCTCCGACTGGAGCCAATATCACGATTAGACCCATAAGCCCGCCGTTCCTCGAACGACGGGCTTTTCCATGCTATAATAGCCTCATGAACCCCAAACCCACCTACTACTTTTACGACCTCGAAACCTCCGGCCTGAACCCACGCCTCGACCGCATCATGCAATTCGCTGGCCAGCGCACCGACCTCGATTTCAACCTTATCGGCGAACCGGACAACATCCTCGTCGCCCTCGCCGACGACACTCTCCCTAGCCCCGGCGCCATCATGGTCACCGGCATCACCCCGCAATCAACCGGACAAGATGGCTTGACCGAGCGCGAGTTCTGTGAGTTTCTCCTCGAGAAATTCGCCACTCCAAACACGACTATCATGGGCTATAATTCCGTCCGCTTCGACGACGAGTTCGTCCGCCATACCCTTTGGCGCAACTTCCATGACCCTTATGAATGGCAATGGAAAGACGGCCGCAGTCGCTGGGATCTCCTCGACGTCGTTCGTCTTACTCGCGCCCTCCGCCCCGAGGGGATCAACTGGCCAGTCACGCCTGAAGGTCGTCCGACTAACCGCCTTGAGCTCATCACGAAAGAAAATAACATTTCCCACGAACACGCCCACGACGCACTCTCCGATGTCTGCGCCCTAATCGCTGTCACAAAACTCATCCACGACAAACAGCCGCAGCTCTTCGACTTTCTCTATAAGCACCGCAACAAACGCGACGTCGCCGACCTTGTCAATCTCGACAACCCCCAGCCCTTCGTCTATGCCACCGGCCGCTATCCTTCCGCGACCTGCCATACTAGCGTCGCCTACCCCTTCGCCCCCGCGGATAACGGCAATGTCCTCGTCTTTGACCTCCGCTACGACCTCGACGAACTCCTGAAAGGCGAAGCTGACGCCAAAGCCGCTGGTACCCTCGACTTCAAAAAGCCATTTCACGAGCGCGACCCATGGGAGCGTGGCTTCCAGCCCATCGTGAAAAAGCTCCAATATAATCATTGCCCCGTCGTCGCCCCGCTCGGCGTCCTCGAAAAATCCGTCTCGACCGACCCCGCCCAAGTCTCGGCCGACCCGACCAAATCTGCCGCCGAAACCGCCGAACTCGCGCGCACCGGTTGGCAAAAAATCGACCTCACCCTCGACCAAGTTCAGAAAAACCTCAAATCTCTCCTCGCCCACCCCGAGTTCATCGAGCGCATGGCGAAGGTGAAGCGCCCCGACTATCCGCCCTCCGTAGATCCCGAGAGCGCTCTCTATGACGGCTTCCTCGACGACCACGATCGCCTTCTTTGTTCGACCGTCCGCAACAATGGCGCCGACGACCTCGCCGATTATCACCCGCATTTCCTCGATGACCGCCTCCCGGAGCTCCTCCTTCATTACAAGGCCAAGAATTACCCCTCCGCCCTCGCTGGCGACGAAATCGAAAAATGGGAAGCCTACCGCACGAAGCGCCTCGCCGACCAATCTCCGCGCTTTCTCGAAGAACTCCAAAAAATCCAGCAAACCCTCGGTCGCGGCGGCTCCTGGGGTAGCCGCTCCCCTGAAGACTGTGCCTATCTCCTCGAAGAACTCCACCTCTGGTACGAATCCATTCAGCCCGCCGACTACTAGACTTGTAAAAAATAGGCTTTTACGGTATAATACCAAGTTAGAATGGACGACAATTTTATCAAAATCCGTGGCGCCCGCCAGAACAACCTCAAAGATCTCGACGTGGATATTCCACGCGATAAACTTGTCGTGATTACCGGCCTTTCCGGCTCCGGAAAGTCCAGCCTCGCCTTCGACACGATTTACGCCGAAGGTCAGCGTCGCTACGTCGAAAGTCTTTCGAGCTATGCCCGCATGTTCCTCGGCGTCATGGATAAACCCGACGTCGACATGATCACCGGCCTCTCCCCGGCCATTTCTATTGACCAGAAGTCTACCAGCCGCAACCCTCGTTCGACCGTCGCGACCGTCACCGAAGTTTACGATTATCTTCGCCTCCTCTTCGCCCGTATCGGCGTCCCGCATTGTCCGATTTGCCACCGCGAAGTCCAGCGCCGCAGCGTCGAAGACATCGTGAATGAAGTCATGAAACTCCCTCTCGGCTCGAAACTTATGCTTCTCGCGCCGATCGTCGCCCAGAAAAAGGGTAGCTTCCAACACGTCTCTGAGCAATACCAAATCAAAGGTTTCTCTCGCGTCCGTGTCGACGGCATCGTCTACGCACTCGACGAGTTCCCCGAGCTAAACAAGAACGATCGCCACGACATCGAAATCGTCGTCGACCGTTTCATTTTAAGCCCCGACCTCCTCTCTCGCATCTCCGGCTCGATCGAGCAGGCCCTCGAGCTCGGCCAGGGAATTATCAAACTCCTCAAAATTAACGACAACGCGACGACTATCGAAGGCAGCCCAGGCGAAGCCGAAGTCCTTACCTTCTCCCAGCGCTATGCCTGCGAGCTTCATCCCGACGAGCTCATCCCCGAGCTCGAGCCGCGCCTCTTCTCCTTCAACGCCCCGCAAGGCGCCTGCCCGACTTGTACCGGTCTCGGAACCCGCATGGAAATCGACCCTGATCTCATCTTGAACCCGAACCTCACCATTGCCGAAGGCGGCATTCGCCCGTTCAATCGCGTCACCCAAGAATCTTGGTGGCTGAAACGCTTGACCGCTGTTGGCGAACGCCATGGCTTCTCTGTCCATGTCCCGATTGGCCAACTTTCCGAGGAAGCTATCCAAATTCTCCTTTACGGCACCGGTAAAGAAAAATACGAAGTCAAAGTCGGCGGCCACGGCAAATGGGGCGATGGCGCAACCTACCAATCGACCTACGAAGGCGTTATCCCGACCCTCGAACGCCGCCATAAGGAGACCGATTCCGAGTTCATTCGGAAGGATATTGAGCGTTTCATGCGCGTCAAAGAGTGTCAAACCTGTCACGGCGCCCGTCTCCAGCCCTCCGTCCTCGCTGTTACTGTCCATGGTCTTAACATTGTCGACATGTGCAATCTTGACGTCGACGCCACTCTTGAAGTCCTGAAAAACGACCTCAAGTTCACCGAAAGCGAAGCTATGATTGCCGAACCAATCATCAAAGAAATCCGCGAACGCGTCCAGTTTATGAAAGACGTCGGCCTTGGTTATCTCGAGCTTGGTCGCGCCGCCAACACTCTTTCCGGCGGCGAAGCTCAGCGCATTCGCCTTGCCACCCAAATCGGCTCCGGCCTCCAGGGCGTCCTCTACGTTCTCGACGAGCCGTCTATCGGCCTCCACCAACGCGACAATGACAAGCTCATCGCCACTCTGAAACACCTCCGCGACCTCAAAAACACCGTTCTCGTCGTCGAACATGATGAAGATACCATGCGTGAAGCTGACTTTATCGTCGACATCGGCCCCGGCGCAGGGAAGAACGGTGGTCGTCTCATTGCCGCTGGCACTCCCGACGAAGTCGCAAACGACCCCGATTCAATCACCGGCCAATATCTCTCTGGCCGTAAAGAAATCCCCACCCCGAAGAAACGTCGCCAGCCGAAAAAATACAAAGAACTAGTCGTCGTCGGCGCCCGCGAGAACAACTTGAAAAATATCACCGTCAAGTTCCCGCTCGGTGTCATGACCGTCGTTTCCGGCGTCTCCGGCTCCGGCAAGTCTACCCTCGTCAACGAAATCCTCGCGAACGAGCTCCTCGCTCGCCTCCACCGCGCCCAGACTGTTTCCGGCCTCCACGAGCGCATCGACGGCATCGAGCATCTCGACAAATGTATCGTCATCGACCAATCCCCGATCGGCCGCACCCCCCGCTCTAACGTCGCGACTTATACCGGCGTCTTTAACCAAATCCGCGAGCTTTTCGCCCATCAGCCCGAAGCTGAACTTCGCGGTTATAAAGCCGGCCGTTTCAGTTTCAATATTAAGGGTGGACGCTGCGAAACCTGCCAGGGCGACGGTGTCAACAAAATCGAAATGCACTTCCTCCCCGACGTCTACGTCACCTGCCCCGCTTGCCACGGCCGCCGCTACAACCACGAAGCCCTCGAAATCAAGTACAAAGGGAAAGATATTTCCCAAGTTCTCGACATGACGATTGATGAAGCTGTTGAATTCTTCGTCAACATCCCCACTATTCTCACGAAGCTCAAAACCATTCAAGAAGTCGGTCTCGGCTATATTAAGCTCGGCCAATCCGCCACCACTTTCTCCGGCGGCGAAGCCCAGCGTATTAAGCTCGCCACCGAGCTCGCTCGCCGCAGCACCGGCAAGACCCTCTATATCCTCGACGAACCAACCACTGGCCTCCACACCGACGACGTCAGCCGTCTGCTCAAAATCCTTGGCAAGCTCGTCGATGGCGGCAATTCCATGATCATCATCGAGCATAACCTCCACGTCATCAAATCCGCCGATTGGATTATCGACATGGGTCCCGAAGGCGGTCAAAACGGCGGTCAGGTCGTCGCCACCGGCACCCCGGAAAACCTCGCCCAAAACCCCAACACCCCCACCGGCAAATACCTCAAACAAATCCTCGGGCTGTAAAACCGTTGTAATTTTTACAACACTTTCCACACCAAAATAACTTCGACGAAATACTATCAAACCTCGACCAAAATCGCCAAAATCAGCCATTGACCCGCGCTTTCCGCTCATGTATAATTAAATAGACACAAGTCATTATATAAACACTAAAGACAAAATAAAGGAGTTTATTTTATGTCTAAAACTACCAATGCGCTCATCGCGCTTGGCGTCGTTGCTGGCTTAGGCGCCGCAGTCTTGCCACTCAGCTCTTATGCTGCCGACCCAGCCACAGATAAGGTTGGTGTCACCCTGACAATTGAGGATGAGCTGACTATCGAAGCCGACAAAAGCACAACCGATAAGGTTGACCTCTCTGGCACTGGTCACACCGGCGCTGTCACCTTGACCGTTGTCACTAACAACCAGAAGGGCTACAACCTCGGCATTATGGGTTCTGCTGCTACCAACCCAACTTCCTTGACGAGCGACCTCGGTGATCAGATTACCGCCGTTGCTGGTACGCTTGCCTCTCCAGCTGCTTTGAGCACTGCTACCTCTGAATGGGGTTATCGCCTCGCTGGCACCGAAGCCAACAAGTACGCTGGTGTTACTGGTGATAATGCCGTTATCAAAACCACCGATGCCCCGACTGGGACAAGCGGCGACGAAACTATCGTCACCTTCGGCGCTTCCATCAAAGATGGTCAGCCAGCTGGTACCTACAACGGCGAAGTCACCTTCACCGCTACTAACAACGCTAACGCTTAATCCTTAAGTTTTTAGCTATAAAATATCGCTCGTCTTTCGGGCGATATTTTGTTTAGCTTGTGGTATAATGATAAGAAATAAGGAGGTTAATGAAAAAAATCAAAATTATTTTGGCTGCGCTTGTCTTATCGTTACTCGGTTTTTCTGCTGCCAGCCCAGTTTATGCGGAAGATGATGAAAGTTCTGTAAACTACGTTCTTGGTATCACTCCAACTCAAAAGGGCTTCGGAACTATGCTCCCCGGCGAAACCTATACAGACAGTTTCAAAGTCCGCAACAAAGGTGGCGGTGAGTTTAGCTATCGCATCTCAGTCACGCCATATAGCGTCGAAAGCGAAACTTACGAGCCAAACTACGATAAAAAAACTCAATACACCGATATTGCTGATTGGATCACGGTCGACAAAACCGAGGGAACCGTCGCCGCCAACCAAGAAGAGGAAATTACTTACACCGTAACTATTCCAGAAGATGCTCACGGCGGCGCACAAGCTGCTACAATCATGGTTAGCATGGGCGGTGAAAGTGACGAAGGCCTCCAGGCCGTGCGTCGACTTGGCTACCTTGTCTTCGGTAACGTCGATGGTGAAATCACCACCACCGCAAAAATCCTCGAGAACAAAATCCCCAGCTTCATCTTTACCCCCCCAATTTCCGCCACCTCACTCGTCGAGAACACCGGCAATGTCTATACCGCCGCTACCTACACGCTTCAGGTTTTCCCGCTCTTCAGCGACGAAGAAGTCTACACTAACGAAGAAGAACCTGACAAAAACATTATCTTCCCGGAGACCAAGCGCTTCTATACCGCCTCCTGGGAAGGCGCGCCATCCCTCGGTATCTTCCGCGTCCGCCAAACCATCAAAATCTTCGACGAAGTCTCGACCGTCGAGAAACTCGTCTTTCTCTGCCCGATTTGGTTCCTCTTTATTATCGTTCTAATTATCTTCGTTGCCATTTTCTGGATCGTCAGTCGCATCCGCGGACGCAATAAAGAATAAAAACTTTAATAGAAAAGCGTAGGGAACTAAACCTGCGCTTTTTGCTGACAAAACCTAACCTGGTAACCGCTTAAATCCCCTCCCACCTCTTGTCAAACGCCTCAAAAAGTAGTAAAATGTTATAAAGACAGAATTGTTTACTAAAAGGAGTTATTATATGTCTAACCAATTATCCCTGGAGAAGCGTGTTGCGACCGGCAAGCAGCTCAAAGCCCTTCGCGCCGAAGGTCAAATTCCTTCCGTCGTTTATGGCGGCGAAGCTCCAGTTTTGACCACTTCTAGCTACAACATTACCGAAAAAGTCTTGAACGAAGCTGGCTACCACTCCCCGATTCAGCTCGATTTGGACGGCAAGGCCCAGCTCGCTATCGTCAAGAATATTGACGTCGACCCAGTTAGCCGCCGCATTATCAACGTCGAGTTCCAGGCCGTTTCTGCCGATGAAGTTGTCGAAGCAATCACTCCGATCAAAATCGTCAACTTTGAATCCTCTGAAGCTTCGAAGAAGCACTACGTCATCCTTCAGGTCATGGAAGATGTTGAAGTTAAGGCTCAGCCGACCAACCTTCCTCAGGAAATCATCGTCGACGGCGCAAAGCTCGCCGAGCTTGACGACAAGTTGACATTGGCTGATCTCCAGCTCCCAGCTGGCGTTGCTCTCGCCGACAAAGAACTCGCCGACACGACCGTTATCGCGAACGTCTACGACCCGGCCGCCGAAGCTGCTGCTCGCGAAGCCGAAGACGCTGCCGCTAAGACTGCTGATGCTGGCGCCGAAGCCGCTCCAGCCGCCGACGCCGAAGCTAAAGCCGAATAAATATAGCCTAGTAAAAAATCTCCCGCTACTCATCGTAACGGGAGATATTTTTATTACTGCAGACCCCTCACCTTACCGCTTCCGCGTTCTCTTGTAGTCGTCGTCGGAGTGCCGCCTGCGCCGCTTTCACATTTTCCGGCTTGCCTTTCCAGGTCGCCATTACCGAATCTTGCAGTGCCCGTCCGAACGCGAAACTCACCGGCCACGGGAACGGTCCATTTTGCTTGATCGCAGCCAAGTTCTTCGTCGCTTCCGTCGCCTCTTGACCGCCGCTAAGCAATAAAACGCCTGCCAAATATTTCGGTACCGCATGCTTCAAGACCGCCGCTGTTGCCATACCGACTTCGTTCGCCGTTGGCTGAATCACGGCCTTCTTGCCAGCCAGAATCATATTCGTCTTTAGGAGGCAACCCGCAAGATCCACATGTCGCTCTTCAAGCTTTGCGAAGATCGCCGTAAGCACCCGGTCAGTCACCTCAATATCTTTCTCGGCTGTATAATCACCATCGCGCACAACATCACTCTCAACAATCGGCACCAACCCGACCGATTGACATTCTCGCGCAAAGCTCGCCAGAAGCTCCGCATTCTTCTCGACCGCAATAAAAGTCGGCTTATCTCGCTCAATCACGAACTTCGCCCGCCATTTCGCAAACCGGAACCCCATATCATAATATGTTCGTAGTCGCTCCGTCAGGCCTTCCAGCCCCAGCGTATAATCCTCGCCAGTCAAAGCCAGCTTCGCCAGCCCCTGGTCGACCTTAATCCCTGGAATAATCCCTCGATTTGTCAAATAATCAACAAAGTTTTGCCCGCGCTCAGTCTCTTGTCGCGCCGTCTCGTCCGACAAAATCACTCCGCTCGCGTAATCACGCAACTCTGGTGTTGTCAAAAGTAGTTCGCGATACGAGCGTCGCCGCGTGTCGTTCGCCGCAATCCCAAAACTCACCAATCGCTCGGTCAGAGTATTCGCCGATTCGTCCGCCGCCAAAATCCCCTTACGCGGCGCCATTAGCGACTGCGCAATCAGCTTCAAATTTGCCCGCTTTTCTGCTTCACCCTTCGCCAATTCCTGTAATTTGCGCATCGACAGGGAACCTTCCAAAGTCGCATGCTCTGCGTTTAGTCGTGCCCAAAGCACTGCATCCGCCGCCGAGCCGCCCGCCGAAATCACCCCGAGCACGGTCGCCACAATCGTCGAATAAATCGTCAAATGTGTCATCATATCCGTCCGACTAAGGCTCCAGCTCTCCTCAGCCTCGCCCAGCGCGATTTTCCGCGGGCTAATATGGCAAACCAGCTGCGTATTCGGCTTGTCGACCTCAATCTTGTCGACGATTTTCTCGTTCGTATGCACCGGCGGCTCACTCTCCAAGAACAAAATATCCGCCATTTCCGCCAAGACCTTCCCGGCCGGCGTCGTGTGCTTCTCGGCGTGCACCGCCAACTTCGTCGCCGGCGAAAATTTCAAAAAGTTCTTAATCTCATCGACCAACTTCGCCGACACATTCGTCGACCGATCGACCAGAATCCACTCCGCCGCCCCCTGCGACGCGGCCGGCATTGCCCAGTCCGTCGCCTTCCGGGAACTCGGCACGAAGTACGTAATCTCCCCGTTACGTGAAAAGATATACCGATAGTCCGCCGCCTCGTCCGCCCAAACAATCTCCCCATCGCGCACCTCTGTTTTCGAATTCAAAATCGTCGCCTCGACCCCCAGCCGGTCCAATACCGACAGCGACACCGCCGCCCCGCCATACACACTCGTCCGTCGGAAAAAGCTATGCGCCTCCCCGTTAAACCCAAGATTCATCCAGTCAATTCCGTTCGAGTCCGTCTCAAAGTCATTCTGCCGGTCGTCCAGCTTCAGATAAACGTCTTTCAGTACATTCCCAATAATCAAAATCTTGCTCATGCTTCCATTATATCACGCCCCCTGTAGAAAATAACTATTGACTTTTTCTACCATCTGTGCTATAATGGTAATATAATAAGAAATCTTGTCCAAAAATCACCCCAAAGGTGGTTTTTATGTTATAATGAAAGTGCTAAATCAAACAGTTTAACCCAGCCAATTATGGGAGTAATGCGGCTATTTACGCAGTTTTCCGTAATTGGTGAACTGTTTGGTTTAGCGACTTAGTAAATAGTCGCATTTTTTATGGCTCACCGTCGACATCAAAGCGCAACCATACAACAACCATTCGCAAAGCGCCGCGAGCCGCGTCGGTAATGCCATCAGAAATGCCTCACCCAAAGGAGGTAATTATGAAATACAAAACTATCATCGCGGCAGTTTTGATGCTAACTGCCGTGACCTTCGGCGCCGCTCGGCCAGCGCTCGCGGTCAAATGTCCGCCTCATAGCGAACGTAACCCAGGTGACACCGAGGCAGAAATCTCCGGCATTAACAGCGTCGCTCAATGTAATCTCCCCGTCGAGCAGAAAGGCGAAGGTCTCCTCGACAGAGTCTCGGCGGTTATCAATATCGTCCTCGGTATGGTCGGAATTATCGCCGTCGTCGTCATTATCATCGGCGGCATCAGTTTTATCATGTCTCAAGGCGATCCCGGTAAAGTCATGAAGGCCCGCAACACGATTCTCTACGGCGTCGTCGGGATCGTCGTTGCATTGTCGGCCTTCTTAATCGTCAACTTCGTGCTTGATAGTCTTTTCAGTAGCAAAACGACGTCTACTCCCTCGTCGAGTTCATCCTCCTCATCGCAAGAAAAATAGTCCGTCAAAAATCCCCTCGCAAGAGGGGATTTTCAGTAATTGCGTAATCTCAAAAACAACAAGTCCGCGAACTTTTAGCGTACTTCGACGCGCACGCGTGGCACATTTTTGCCAGAGAAGTGCGACTTTTTCGTCTTCACGAAAGTCACCACGCCGTCTTTCGCTGCATGAATCGTGAAATTGCGGCTCATGTAAGTCCCAGGGCCAGCAATCTTGGTGCTACCAGTCTGGCGCACGAGGACTTCGCCGTTGCGAACTTTTTGGCCACCGAAACGCTTCACACCGAGGCGTTGGCCGGCGTTGTTATGGATGTTTTTGGCGGTACCGCCAGCTTTGACATGTGACATACTACTTCTTCCTTAAAACTATTATTTCTCTGGCGACCACCTGACCATCGCGATGATAAAGCAGGTCTTTTTGCCCCAGATTCTTAAAACTACATACATTATAGCGCAGATTACTAATTTCGTCAAGGAGATTTAACCTCTCATAACTCCCGTCCGGCCTGAGCCACGCTGGCACCGCCATCACCACCGGTGTCCCCTCCCGAATCTGCCCCGCCAAGTTCTTCAAGAACCCCAACACAATTGCTCCACACTCCTGTTTCGCCTGCTTCAATTTAATCTCCGCCGGCGGTAGCGACATCGGCGGTCCGAGATAACCTTCGCACGCCACCGCACCAATCGGCGCCGTCCATTGAAAATGCTGCGCATCGCCCTCCGCCACGTCGATCGCCAGATCGGGCATCCCTGCCGTCTTCGCCAACCACTCCAGATTTCTCTCGGAATACTGCACCATCCGCTCGCTAAGATCCGTCCCGTAGGGAACGTAACCCATCAGCGCCGCCTCCTGCAAAACCACCCCTGTCCCGCAAAACGGGTCTAGCAGCCTCGAACCTTTCGCTAAATCTCCACACAAGTTAATCAAAATCTGCGCCAACTTCGGCGGCAGCATCCCAACTTTCGCGTCCCTAGCCGGCCGTTTCCGGTCGCGCTCGACATAACCTTCAATATCTTGCACGCTAATCACCCGATAATATCGCCCGCCATTCTTCAGAATCTCAAGTTTCGTCGCACCAAACAGATGATTATGGATACTCGTTGCGCTCGACAGCACTGCCGTCTTGTTCGCGACCACTCGCACGCTTCTTCCCATTTTCATCAGATTTCGTTTCATTCGTAAAGCCTCTTTTTGCGCCATAAAAGCCGAAGCCCCTCGCGAAAAGTCCGACACCCCGAGCGTAATCTTGCCCTCCGCCGGCAAATCAGACCACAAATCCGACAATTTAACCTCTTTCGCAATCTTCAAAGTCCCGCCCAGCCGTCGCACGTCCGGTCTCTCGTCAGCTTCAAACTCCGCAAGTTCTGGCGCAATTTTCCGCACATTCTTAAACAAACTCTCTAACTCGGCCACCGATATCAGCGGTTGCCGCCCCAAAACCGCGACATATTTCTTCATAACTTAATTATATCATGTTATAATGACGAGCAACGAACGAAAGACATGCTAGCATGTTTTTCTGCGCGCGAGGAAATTACAGTATAAGTCGAAGACTTATGCTATAATATAGAAATATGAGTAATTTTCGCAAAATCCTTACGGTTCTTACCCTAATTCTAGTTGTTTTCGTGGTCTGGAGCGCCCGAGAAGACATTATGAGTGCTATTGGCTATCTCGCTAATACGAATCTCTTTTTCGTTTTTCTCTTAATCCCTGAGCAGCTCTTTATGTACTATTGTGCCGGCCAGATCTTCTTCTCCTACATGGCTGCGAAGGGTCGCGCTGAAATCGCGCACCGACCTGGCCGCAAGCGCAAGAAAACTACTGAGGCCGACGCCATCAATGCCGAAGCTGCCGCTGCTCAAAAAGCTACCCAGAAATCCGACACTAAAGCTGAAGCTACTGCTAAAACTGACGCCAAATCCGGCCCCGCGCCGAAAAAGTTCTCCTCTTGGCTACTCGCGCGCATCTCATTCGAGCTCAACTTCGTCAACCACGCTATTCCAAGTGGTGGTTTTGCCGGCCTCGGTTACATTACTTGGCGCCTCAAGGAATTTGGTTCTTCCGTTGGCCAAACCAGCTTTATGTATGCCCTCCGCTACGCCATCACCATCCTCGCCAACCAATTCCAGACCGTCGTCGCTATTATCATCCTCATTGCCACCGGCGGCATTGTCGAAGGCTCTTGGTGGGTGGTCGGCCTCACTAGCTTAATTTGTGTTGGTATCGTAGTTGGTCTTGCTGCAGTCGTCATCATCGCCAGCAGCCGCGACCGCATTAACTGGTTCGCTCGCATCGCCACCAAGTTCATCAACGGCCTAGTGAATATCGTCACCTTCGGTCATAAGCGCCAAGTTATCAAGAACGAACAAATCGAAGATTATCTCGGCGACGTCTACAAAGATCTCACCGTTGCCCGCAAGAACAAGAAAATCCTCATCCATCCGATTATTTGGGGTGCCATTTATAGCTTCCTCGAAATCGCGACTTATTGGCTCGTCGGTATCAGTATGGGGCACATCGAAATCCTCCCGCAAATTATGATCGCTGAAGCTATCGCGAGCGTCATTGGAGCTGTCATGCTTACCCCGGGTGGCGTCGGCGGCTACGAAGGCACGATGATTTTCCTCATGTCCGTCCTCGGCGTTGATGCTGGTCTAGCGACCGCCGTCGTCATCACGACTCGCGTCGTTGTCCTCATCGGTACCATCGTGAGTGGTTACGGCTTCTACCAGAATGCTGTCTCTAAAATTGGCAAAAAAGAGCGCGAGCAGATTATGCGCGAGGTCGGCGAATAGTGTTTGAAGGCTTCGACGGCTGGCTCCGTATCAAAGATGACCCCGCCGATTCCGACCATGACGCCGGCGAAGAGCGCCCTTATCGCGTTTCCGAACTTATCAATCATTGTAATTTTATCCTCGAGCGTGAATTTGACGACGTTCTCGTCGAGGGCGAAGTTGCCAGTTTTAAAGTCAACCAAGGTAAATGGGTTTTCTTCGACCTGAAGGAAGAGGATTTTAGCCTCAACTGTTTCATGCCCTTGAACCAGCTTCACGTTGCGTTGACTGACGGCATGAAAATCCGCGCCCGAGTTTTGCCAAAAGTTACGAAATGGGGAAAATTTTCGCTCACCGTCCGTCAGGTTCTTCCCGTCGGCGAAGGGAACATCAAGAAAAGTTTCGAGTTGTTGAAGAAAAAACTTACCGCCGAAGGACTTTTTGACCCCGCGAAGAAGCGTCCGCTCCCCGCGAACTTATCGAAAATCGGTGTTATTTCTTCGACGAATGCCGCCGGCTATCTCGACTTTCTGAAAATCCTCGACAACCGTTGGGGTGGTCTCGAAATCAAAACCGTCAACACGCAAGTTCAAGGCCTGAGCGCCCCGGAACAAATCGTCCGTGCGCTCGAATATCTCAACCAACATTCCGACGTTGAAGTGATCGCCATCTTGCGCGGCGGCGGCAGCGCCGACGATCTCGCGGCTTTCAATGACGAGAAACTCGCCCACGCGATTGCGGCAAGCCGCATCCCCGTCATCACCGGTATTGGCCACGAAATCGACGAAAGTCTCGCCGACCTTGCCGCCGATGTTCGCGCCTCCACTCCATCGAACGCCGCTGAGCGCCTCACTCCCGACCGTTCCGCCGCCCTCTACCGCATTCGCAATAACCTTGCCAACACGCGCCGCTACCTTCTGGACCAAATCACTCAAACTAGTCAGCAGCTTTCTGAAACTCTCCGCGCCGCCAAACAGCTTATTCTCCAAAAACTTACCCTCGCCGAACAGCATGTCGCCTCCACTAAAAAAGTTCTCGCTAGTTTTAATCCCGAGGAAGTTTTACGTCGAGGCTACGCTATCCTCGTCAGCGAACATTCCCCTGGCCAATCCACAGAATATTCCCCAGGAGATGTTGTAAAAATTACAACGCTTTCACAAACTTTAACCGCGGAGATACAAAATGTCCAAAAACGCTAACCAAAAAAACGACCAACCGTCCATCAGCCAAAAACTCGCCGAACTCGACGCGGCCGTTGAGTGGTTTTATGGTGACGATTTTTCTCTCGACGAAGCCCTCGATAAGTATCAGTCCGCCACGAATCTTGCTAAAGAAATTGAAAAAGACCTAAGCGAGATGAAAAATAAAGTCGAAGTTCTAGAGGACTTTACAAAAAGTTAGCATTTGCGTTATAATAATACTATGGAAAGCCAACCTCTTCCGCCGAATCCGAATATTAATCCTAGCGTTGTCAATGCACCAGCGACGCAGCCTTTTGCTCCCTCTGCCCCCGGCTCGGTGTCGCTTAATACTGGAGCTCCGCTCAGCTCCGCCCATATGTACGCTCCGACCACGAATAAAAAGCATTATACGGCTATTTTGACCGTTCTGCTCATCCTTGCTGTCGCTGTCGCAATTCTTTTCGCCTGGCTTTATATCCAAAAGAACTCCGAATACCAGACCGCACGCACTGATGTCGACTCTCAAATTGATGCCGCCGTCGCCATGGCTCGCGCCGAAACCACGACTAAGATGGAAGAAGAATTCGCCGAGCGTGAAAAGTACCCTTATCGTAACTTCGCCGGACCCGCCGACTACGGTAGCCTCGGCTTCGAATATCCGCAGACTTGGAGTGTCTATGTCGCGAAGGACGCCTCGAACGGTGGTGACTACGAGGCTTATCTGAATCCCGTCGAAGTTCAGCCGGTTAGTCGCTCTACAATCAACGCCCTGCGCGTCACGATTAAAGACGCTTCTTTCGAGACTGCTCTCCGTCAGTATGAAAACTTCGTCAAAAGTGGTCGCCTCACACTCTCTACTCGTAGCGTTGGCGGCACTCTCGCCAATCTCTACATTGGCGACCTTCCGGATGGTATTCGTGGCGCCATGGCCGCTTTTAAACTTCGTGACAAGACCGTCATGATTCAGACCGACGCCGAACTCTTCATTGATGAGTTCTACAAAATCCTCGATACTACCACCTTCGTCAACTAATCTCTCCTCATTCTGTGCTATAATAACCTCATGAGAAGTGAGGAGGTAAACGGTATTCTTGTGGCTGCGCACGATTTGAAAGCGCCGCTCGCCCTTATGCGTCAGCTCGCCCTTTCGCTTGATCTTGCCGATGACCAGCCGACTCGCCAGCATATTCAGTCGCAGCTCGTCAGCGTCTCCGAACGCGCTATGCGCCAAGTCAACGATCTCGCCAAAATTGCTCGCCTCGAGGATGGGCTATTTGAAATGGAGCCGCTCAGCGTGCGCAATCTCTGCGACGAAGTCGCTCATGAGCTTCGTCCGCTTTTCCGCTACGAAAATCGCCAACTCAAGCTCACTTACAATAACCGCTCGCGTCTCGCGATTGCCAATCACGACCTCCTCCATAGCGTCATCTATAACTTTTGTACGAACGCTATTCATTATTCCGATCGCGACACTTCCAGCATACTCACGATCACTGACGCTAGCGACAAAATCCGAATCGGCGTGCGTGATTTTGGCCCAGCTTTGCCAGCCAAAATCTGGCGCGAACTCCGCCAGGGAACTTTCAATGCCCCGGCAAGTATCGCCATGCGCCCTGGCAGTTCCGGTCTCGGTCTCTATATTGCCTCCGAATTTGCTCGCCATATGCGCGCTCGTTTAGGCGCTATTCGTCACCGCGACGGCACCAGTTTTTTCATCGACCTGCCCATCTCTAACCAAACAAGCCTTTTCGCATGACCAGTATAACCAATATAACCAGTATGACCAGCACGCCCAACGCTAACCCATCAACCGTCTTCATCATCGAAGATGATCCGCTCATGGCGGAATGTATTTCTCGCGCCGCTTCTAGAACTCTTGTATCTTCCAAAAACAACTCCTCCGCAAACTCCCCGACCATCAAAATCTTCCCTGACGCCATCTCCGCCATCAACGCGCTCTCCGGTCGCCTTCCCGATCTCATTATCCTCGACATCCTTCTAAATGGCCCCGATGGCTTCACTTTCCTTAATGAGATAATCTCCTATACCGACACGGCCAAAATCCCCGTCATCATCGTCACTTCCCTAAACCTCTCCAGCGAGAACCTCATCCACTATGGCGTCCGCACCGTCTTGAATAAGGAAGCCATGACTCCAGCCGATATTCAAAAAGCCGTTCGCGCCGCTCTTCAATCCACCGAAGCTTACGACGTCGCCCTTGAACAGCCTAACTCGCTCATCGAAAGCTCCGCCCATGCCCGCTGACCTTCGTACTCATGCTATCGTCCTCCGCCGCACAAACTACGGCGAGACCGACCGCATCCTCAATCTCCTCACGCCGGAAGGTAAGGTTGCCGCCCTCGCCCGCGGCGTCCGCAAGGAAAAGTCCCGCCTCGCCGGCGGCATTGAACTCTTTTCTGTCGCCGATGTTGTCATTCGTTACGGCCGGAATGCTCAAGCTCAAAGTCAACCTCTCGGCACTCTCACTAGCGCCAAAATGCTTGATTTCTATAGCAACATTCTCTCCGACATGTCGACGCTCGAGCTTGCCTCGACCTTGCTCAAAAAGCTCGACCGTGCCGCCGAGCAGACTGACAATCCGGCCCACTTCGATCTTCTAAAACAATCCTTCGCCGGGCTCAACCGTGGCGACGGCCACGAGCTCGTCTCTGCCTGGTTCAATCTCAACTTTGCCCGCGCCTCTGGCGACGAGGTCAATCTCCTTTGCGATGTCGCTGGTCAGCCGCTCTCTCCCGACGCAACCTATCTCTGGGATCCGCTCGAAGCTGCCCTTCGGCCCGACCCATCCGGCAATATCCGCGCCCCCGAAATCAAACTCGCCCGCTTCCTCCTCGCAAACCCTCTTCGACTCGCCCGTAGAATTGAAAACCTCGCTACCCTCCTCCCTACGCTTACCCCACTCGTCAAATCTCTCGAATAGCCATCCTTCGCAGATTTTCTATAGTTATGGTATAATATTCTCATGAGTAACCGAGTCCCCCTCGCCGAGCGTATGCGCCCGCAGACCCTGGACGACGTCGTTGGACAAGACGCGATTATTGGCGATGGCAAAATCCTCACCGAGATTGTCAAAAAAGCCGAACCGGTTAACCTTATTTTCTGGGGCCCTCCCGGCACCGGCAAGACCACTCTCGCCCGCATCCTCGCTCGCGAATACAAAGCCGACTTCGTCGAGCTCTCCGCCGTCACCTCGAAAAAAGCCGACATCGAAGCCGTCGTCGAGCGCGCAAAAGTGAACTGGAACCTAAAAACCCGCACCGTCCTCTTCGTGGACGAAATTCACCGTTTCAACAAAGCTCAGCAGGACGCCTTTCTCCCGCACGTCGAGTCGGGCCTCATCATCCTCATCGGCGCCACCACCGAAAACCCCAGCTTCGAAGTCATCTCCCCGCTCATCTCCCGCTCCCGCGTTGTCATCGTCTCTGCCCTCAACAAAGCCAGCATCCTTGAAGTCCTGAAGCGCGCCGTCAAAGCCGAAAACGCCGAATCCCGCGTCACCGACGAAGCCCTCGAGTTTATCGCCGACCTCTCCGGCGGCGACGCCCGCTCCGCCCTCGGCGACCTCGAGCTCTCCTTGAGTCTTTCCTACAAAGTCGACAAAAAGGTCGTCGAAACCGCCGTCGGCCAAAAAACTATGCCATATGACAAATCTGGCGACTATCATTACGACAACACCTCTGCCTTTATCAAGTCCATGCGCGGCTCCGACGTCGACGCCACCCTCTATTATCTCGCTCGCATGGTTCAGGGCGGGGAAGATCCGAAGTTTATCGCCCGCCGCATGGTGATCTTCGCCTCCGAAGACATCGGCCTCGCCACTCCTGCTGCCCTCAACCTCGCCGTCAGCTGCTTTGAGGCGATCGAGCGCGTTGGCATGCCTGAAGGTGGGATTATTCTGAGTCATGTCGCCGTCGTTCTCGCGAAAGCCCCGAAAAACCGCGACGCCTACGACGGCTGGGCCCGCGCCAACGAAGTCGCGAAGAAGTCTATGGGCGCGCCCGTCCCGACCTGGCTCCGTAATGCCCCCACCAATCTTATGAAAGAGCTCGGCTTCGGCGAAGGCCAGAAATGGGAGGCCGGTTTTCATCTCGACAAATCCTACCTCCCCGACGCCGTCCGCCACGAAAAAATCTTCGGTCAGCCCTCAGATTACAATCACAACGACAAAAACCATTGACATTATACACAAAGTATGCTACAATAGAAAGATAAGGTGCGAGCAATCGCTCGGCGCCCAGGCTTTTTGTGCGTTCGCCTTCGCTGTTTATTACGACAAGAAAGGAGAATACGAACCTTGAATTTGACAGACAGCGAACGTAGACAAAAGCCCATCCTCAGCAAAATCCTCTAGAGCAACCCTAACCACCTCGGCATTCAACCATCTATCACGATCCTAAAGGAGGTTCTCTGAACTATGCGCCAAATCCAGTATTTCTTATCCATGCGAGCTACCGACGACCGCGCGGCCTACGTCCTGACCGCTGAAGGCCCGATCGCCTTTGGTCACACTCTGCCCGATTATATTGAGCTGGCAGCTGCCCGCGCTAATCCGCGTCGCATCCGTCCGCTTTTCGCGGGCAAGACTTTCGACAAAACCGCTCTGTATGCCCAGCTAATCGAGCGCCAGAACCAGCAGGAATCACCCACTTTCGAGAAGGGCTACCTCAACCTGCTGGAAACCGGCCGCCTGAAAGGCTGGTCGCTGACTGCGGTCGAGGTTAATCCTGGTGAGCTAGGGCTCCATCTGGTTAGCCATAGCCTCTGGGCTCACCACGACAAGGCGGTCAAGTCTTATCGCCTCGCTCATGCCGGAGAGTCTGACTGCGCGAAAGTCAGCAACGCCGAAATCACTGCCGACCTGCCGCCCTACCACGAGGTTCTGACCTGCCGGCCAACCGACACTATGTTTGAAGGCGGTCAGTCCGTCGTGATTACGCTTGACGTCCCGCGCCTCGATGTGGTCGACAGTGACCAATACAGCGTCGCTTTTACGTCCAATCAGACCATTATTGGCGAGCCAGCTGGCGTTGCTAATCGGTGTATCATCATTGATAACGCCGCCTATCGGCGCGAATACGCTGCGCAGGTCATCGAACTCCAGTAAGTTGCCTTCTTTCTTGTTCGACCAGGGCGCGACCTTATGGCCGCGCCCATTTTTTATGCTATAATTATTCCATAACAAAGGAGTTTTTATGGCAGATTTCAATAAAATCCTCACCCCGGGCGACTACGAGAACGGCGAAATCAACGTCGTTGTCGAGATTCCGACCGGTTCGAACCACAAAATCGAATGGGATCGCAAGAATGCTTGCTTCATGCTCGACCGCATTGAGCCGATTGCTTTCGCAAAACCGACCAACTACGGCTTCATCCCCCAGACTTTGGACGAAGACGGCGATGAGCTCGATGTTCTCTTGATTACTGACCAGCCTCTCACGACCGGCATCTATACCGTCGCTCGCGTCCTCGGCGTCATGAAATTCGTCGACGACGGCGAAGTCGATGACAAAATCATTGCCGTTCCAGCCGACGACCGCAACAACGGCGACCAATACAAGACCCTCGAAGACTTGCCAAAGCGCCTCATCGAGCAGATCAATTTTCACTTCAACCACTACAAGGATCTCAAGAAACCTGGCACGACCGAAGTCAAGGAATTCGCTGGTCTCGACGAAGCGAAAAAGGTTATCAAAGATTCCATCGACCGCTGGAACAACCAATAGGCTGCGAACTAACAGTCTTCAGCTAGAACCAAAAAGTCGCCCCGTAGATGGGTGACTTTTTGCTATAAACCATAGATTATTTGGAGATCGGGCGCCGCAAGGGCAACTAGTGCAGCGAACGGAGAAGCCGTTCTGCCGATTGTTGTTGTTGGACGGATTGATGTTGCTGGTGCCGTTGAAGTTGAGGTTGTAGGCCTGGGTGCCGTTAGAGACTGGAGTAGACGACCAGTAATAGCCGTTGGCGCCGGCGACATTGAACAGGTTGCTGGTACTCTGATTGACGTTGCCGCCCCTTGAGGCGGTCAGCGCCACGAGAAGAACTGCCCAAAGCCGGACGACTGGATGCGGTTCGCGACACACGAACCAGAAGACGCTTATATTAACTTTCTCGCCGTAACGAAAAATATTTCTCTAGTCTGTACACTTTTCTAAAAAGTTCTCGAGAGGTCTTCGCGATCTCCAGAAAAGAACTTGGCGCGGCCGGAGTTCTCTCGAAGCGGCGCTTCGTATCTTATGGATTCTTATATCCACGATGTTATTATAACACTCCGCTTACGCTACGGACAAAGACGAACTTATTCTTCCTCCATAAACGCGCCGCTCTGCCGCGACCAAAGATGATGATATACTCCGTCTTCGTTCGCGAGCAAGTCTTGGTGCCGACCTTGCTCGACAATCTTGCCGTTCTGTAAAACGACAATTCGATCGAGGCTCGCCACCGTCGAAAGCCGGTGTGCGATGACGATGCTCGTCCTCCCCGCCATCAACCGAGAAAGTGCATCCTGAATCAACGCTTCCGATTCCGAATCAAGCGCGCTCGTCGCTTCGTCCAGGACTAGGATTGGCGCATCTTTCAGAATTGCCCGCGCGATCGCAATCCGCTGACGCTGTCCGCCCGAAAGTTTGATCCCGCGCTCGCCGACTAGCGTATCATACCCGTCCGGCAAATCCATAATAAACTCATCCGCATTCGCAAGCTCCGCCGCCCGCTTGATTTCCTCCGCTGTCGCGCCAGGCTTACCGTAAGCGATATTATCCGCAATAGAACGGTGGAACAGGGAAGTTTCCTGTGGCACATATGCGATATTCTCGCGCAGGCTTTGCTGCGTCACTTCCCGAATATTCTGCCCCGACACATTCACCGCACCCTTCTGAACATCCGCAAATCTGAGCAACAACTTCGTCAAGGTCGTCTTTCCCGACCCCGAAACCCCGACTAACCCCACCCGCTCGCCGTCATGAATCGTCAAATCAAAGTTCTCGAAAATCGGCGCTTTCGCGTCCGCGTGCTGAAAAGTAATATCATCAAAAGTCGCTTCCGCTCGCTTCATTTCTAGCGGTCGCGCATCCGGCACATCAACCACATCGTCAACCGTATCGAGAATCACCGTCATCTCGTGCGCATCGCCAAACACCCGGTTCATATTCTTAAAAATCGAGTTAATATTCCAAAGCTCGCCCATCACTCCGCTTGCATAGTTCACAATCAAAACTAGCGTCGCCACCGAAATCCCGAACCACGCATTCCCAAACAGCAAGAACGCCAAAACTAACGCCGTAATCCCGATCTGTACCAAGTTAAATACCAAATCCCGCCGAATCGTCGCCTTCATCAGTCGATTACTCGCGTCCGAAACTCTCCGCGAAAAAGTCGCAAACCTCTCCCGCTCATGATTTTCGCGTGCGTACGACTTCACCGACGTAATATTCGAAATCGAATCTGCCAGCTGTCCAGTCTGCTTTGTATAAGCTTCGGCTTCCTCGTCGTTCAAGTGCGCAATCTTGCCCATCGTCAGTCCCGACACAATCGAATAAATAATCGTAAACCCGACAATCCCGATCGCAAACCACGCCGCCTGATTCCAAAGCACAATCACCACGAAAATAATATAACAAAGCATCGGCCAAGCGTCCCAAATCAAAACATCCATCATCCGCTCGAACGCCCCGACGAACTTATTCACCTGCGAAACCAGGGAACCGGAGAACCGATCGCTATGGAACTACATCGACTGTTCCGAAACCGTATTGAAACACAAATTCGCGAGGTCATACATCGACAAAACCTCCATCTTCCAAGTCCAGTATAGCCGCAGCTCTTCCAGAACCATCTTGCTCACGGTATAACAAACTAAATATAAAATCACGTCAATCGCCGCGCTCTGTAACAACTCATCAAGCGGCAATCCGAGCGAAACCTTCTCAATCAAATTCGCAAAAATCATCGCCGACAAAACTGCCCGCACAAACACGACAATCGGCGTCGCAATGAAAAATCCCAGCGAATACCACTTATACTTGACAATCTCCTGCCAAAAATAATGTAGCGTGCGCTTTACGGTTGACTTTTTCTCTACTTTTTCTGCCATACCTATATATAATAACTTAAATTAAAGAGATATACAAGATTGGCGGAAAAGGTGCGCAATAATTTTCTTGAACATCCGGACCGCCACGAGGGAGGACAAGCGCATGAGACCCGTGACGACGGGCTCGAGTGACGCGGTTCAAGAAAAATATATGCGCACCTTGCTTGCTAATTCTTACAACTCTTCAATCTTTACACGCACTTGCTCAGTCGTATCACGGTCGCGCACAGTAACCGTTCCGTCCTCAAGCGTATCGAAGTCAATCACCACGCACTTCGGCGTCCCGATTTCATCCTGCTTCTTATAGCGTTTTCCGATATTCCCGGAATCATCCCAAGTCACGAAAGTATATTTCACCTTCAAAGCCGCGTAAACTTCCTGCGCCTTCGCGACCAATTCTGGCTTATTCTTCAAAAGCGGCGACACGCAGAACTTATATGGTGCCAAGCTTTCTGGCAACCGCAAAACCACCCGGTCCTCTTCCTCGCGGTACGCTGCCGTGAGAATCGCCAAGAACAACCGTTCCACCCCGATCGACGGCTCAATCACGTGCGGGATAAACGCTTCGCCAGTCACCTTATCTCGATATTCCATCGACTTCCCCGACTCGCGCTGAATATTTGACAAATCAAAATCCGTCCGGTATGCCAAACCCATCAACTCTTCTTCGCCATTCGGATAGTCGAACATCATATCAATCGTCCGCTTCGAGTAATGCGCACGATCTTCCGCCGGCACGTCCAACTCGTGAATCATCTCCGCCGGCAGACCGATTACGCTCTCGAGGAAGTCATGCTGCTCCTTGCGCAACTTCTCAAACTGTTCTTCCCATTCCTCTGGCCGCACAAAATACTCAATCTCCATCTGACTACATTCGCGGTCGCGCAGAATAAAGTCACGCGGCGAAATCTCGTTTCGGAACGCCTTCCCCTGCTGCGCAATCCCGAACGGCAAGTTCGGATAAATCGTATCGACGACATTCTTATAATTCGTGAAAATCCCTTGCGCAGTCTCCGGCCTGAGATATGCAATCGATGAATCGTCCATCACCGGACCGACATGAGTCTGGAACATCATATTAAACTTCTTAATCTCGTCCCAGTTTTTCTTCCCACAAGTCGGACACTTCACATCTGCCTTCAAAAACTCTTCCGTCGAAATGCTCTCAGTCGCCCCCTCGACCAACTTATCCGCGCGGAAACGCCCATGGCATTCCTTACACTCGACTAGCGGATCCGCAAAAGTCGCCACATGCCCCGACGCTTCCCAGGTTTTCGGATTCATAATAATCGCCGCATCCACCCCATACATATCATCGCGCTGATCAACCCAGAAGCTCCACCATGCGTTCATCATGTTTCGCTTCAACATCACACCCAGCGGTCCAAAATCCCACGTCCCGGCCATACCGCCATAGACATCTGACCCCGGAAAAATAAATCCCCGCCGCTTACATAAACTTACAATATCTTCTAACTTACTCATATTAATATATATTATAGCATGCGCCGTGATATAATTAAGAAAATAGAGGTATTTTCTCGTTTGTCGAATGATTCGGCGGCGTATAGGAGGTTATTTTGTTTAGCGAAATCGAAAAAGAATATAAGAAAGGTCTTCAAGAACGCCGATTCTTCGCCTATTATTGGCCGCGCGCGATTTTTATTGCTGCGCTTGCGCTTGTTTGTGATTTAGCCTTTGGTTTTAACCGTTGGCTTGTTTACGGAATTATGGTTTTGTTCTTGATACTTTTTATTGCTATGTTTTTCCTGCGAGATTTTCGCTATGGCCTAGCGCATGTCGAGCCAGAAAAACTTCGCAAAACTGCCCGCAAGCATCATATGAAAGTTATCCTTGAGGCCGACGACGAAATCCGTATCAATAACCTCGTCGCGGACCTCCGTCGTCACAATCTTCGCACGAAGTCCGACCTCGAGCTTGCGATTAACTACTTTGAACGCAACCGCCCCGTTGCCTCGAAGCCAAATCTCCTCGAGTGGACGCTCTCGATTGCTGTAACGCTTTCTTCAATCGTTCTCCTTGCCTATGACACCGAAACTGGCGTCATCAACGCCCAAAAATTCATCTCCGCCTTCGGCTCGACCATGACTATCGCCCTCGTCGTGCTGACGCCTGCCATCATCGCCAAGTTCATTTCCGCCCGCATCTCCGCCGCCCGCACCAAGGTCGACTCCTTCCTCACGGAAGACCTCGCCTTCATCTACGTCAACTACGCGCAGTATAAAGAGCAGCTGGAAGGATAGCAGATCATCAAAAAAGCCCCACACGGGGCTAACCGCAAGAGCGGTGAAGTCGCTAAATAGCAGCTAAAGTCAGATGCCACTAAGCTTATTTGAACTTGTCGTGTAAAATTCAATCGCATATTGAACTGCCTTCATTATATATCACGCATGATATAATGTAAATAGAAGAATACTGCGATGGAGCATAAAATGAAACAACGACAAGAATATTACATCGGATTAGATTGCGGCACTAGCTCAGTAGGATGGGCGGTTACAGACGAGAAGTATGACCTACTAAAAACTAAGCGAAAAGTTAAAAAGAATGATAAAACTAAGTCAAAGCAGTGTACCTTGTGGGGCGTACGTCTTTTTGACGAAGCAGAAACTGCGGCTACACGCCGCATCGCTCGCTCAACCCGTCGTCGCAATGCTCGTGCGAAGGAGCGTCTTAAACTTCTCCGCCTACTTTTTCGTGATGAAATTGCAAAAGTTGATCCGGAGTTCTATAATCGGCTACGCGAGAGTTTTTATTATGAAGAGGACAAAAATCTAGTATCAAAATCTAAGAACACTTTATTTAATGATCCAGATTTCACCGACAAGGATTACTACAATCTATACCCAACCATTTGGCATTTACGTCAAGCGATTATAAAAGCAGACGATAATGTACATTTTGATATTAGGCTCTACTTTTTAGCTATTCAGCATATTCTTGCTCATCGTGGGCATTTTTTACTAGAGGGCGACATAGGAAAAGGACAAGCTAGTTTTCAGCCAATCTTTGACGTATTCTATGACGCATGCGAAGACTATTATCGTCTTAATAACTCCGCTGCCTCATCCGTAGAGCGAATCATTGAAGATAAGTCTAAAAGCAAGATCGACAAGAAAAAAGAGCTGAAAGAGATTCTTTTTATTGAAGATGACGGCGACGAGGAGGCTCTTAAGGGGCAGACCGAGCTCGCAGGGCTACTCATCGGATCAAAAGTCTCGCTAACGAAGATTTTCGGAATTGAATCTGATGAAGATTTTAAGTACTCTTTCGCTGAAGGTGTCTTTGAAGATAAGATTCCAGATATTGAGATGGCTATAGGCGCTGAAAACATGGATCTCATTAGAGCCGCCAAACAAGTCTATGATTACGCAATACTCCATAATCTATTAAATGGGCGCGAATATATTTCTGATGCTATGGTTGCAAATTATGACCAACATAAGAAGGACCTCAGTGCATTAAAGCTTGCCTTTAAGCCATTGCCGGAGAGCTATAACAAACTCTTCAAAGAAAAGATCTATGATGCCTCTAAAACTCCGAATAAGGACTTTCCGATTTACCAAGCATATATAGGCAAAGCTCGTAGCGCAAAAGGCAAGCCGGCTTTAGTCGGGCAGGATATTTTCAACGCTCAACTTGTCAATCTCATGGAAAGTAGGGGCATTACAGGCGAGCTTCTTGATCGTGCGCAAAAAGGTGAACTTCTTCCGAAACAGCGCGGCCAGGCTAAGGGCACTATCCCGCAACAACTTCACCATAACGAGCTTAAAATCATCCTTAATAAACTTACGCAGGATTACCCGAGTTTTGGGGTTGAAAATCAGTCAGAAAGCGAAAAATACAATACTCTTGCCAAAAAGATTGCTTCCATTCATTCTTTCTGTATCCCGTACTACTGCGGCCCAATTGTTAAGCAAAAATACGATGAGCAGGGCAAATTGATTCCAGGTGGGAAGAGTCAGTTCTCGTGGGCTGATGAAGAAATTACTGAGCTCGTGCGTCCGTGGAACTTTGATCGGCTAGTCAATAAAGATCAAAGGGCTACAAATTTCATTCGCCGCATGACTAATGAGTGTACCTATTTACTCGGTGAGAATGTTTTACCGAAATCATCGCTGCTCTATCAAGAATATATGCTTCTCAATGAGCTTAATAATTTACGCATCAATGGCCAGCGTATCGATAATGAGTTGAAAAAGACTATCTTCGAACAAGGCTATCTCGCGGGAGAACTAAATGGTAATATTACAATCCATAGTCTCGAGCGTTGGCTTAAGAACGGATTTATTCGACCAGATGACGAGCTTAGTGGAGCAAGTGAAACAAAATATTTACCGAAACTCCAAACCTATCAGGATTTTCGCAAAATTCTCGGTGAAGACTTTGAAAAGAAATATAGTAATAAACAACTTGAACGCGTCATTGAAGCTATTACCATTCTTGGCGACGAAAAACAGATGCTTACGCGGCGCATCAGGAGCGAGCTGAATTGTAGCGAAGAAGTCGCCAAAAAACTCGCTAAACGCTCATATAAAGATTGGGGGAAATTTTCCGCAAAATTCTTGAATGGTATTACAGTCAATAATCAAACGATCCTTGATTGGCTATGGGATGACAATAAAAATCTTATGGAATTACTTGGCCAGGAAGTTGGTTTCGGAAAAGTGGTTGAAGAATACAATAATTTAAGCGGCAAAAAACCTGAAGCTGGAGCTAAAATTCATTATTCCAATATTCAAGATTTGTATTGTTCCCCCGCCGTTAAACGTTCTGTTTGGCAAACCGTCAAAATCGTTGATGAGCTAGCTAAATCGCAAAAACACGCCCCTACGAAAATTTTTATCGAAGTTACCCGCGACGAAGATATGAAGGCGAAGGGGAAATATACTCTAGCGCGTAAAAAGGATCTTGAAGCAAAACTCAAAAGCATTAAGTCCGAAGAAGCTCAGGAAATTCTTAATGAGCTTTCAACCAAGGAAGATCGAGAACTCCAAAGTAAAAAACTTTTCCTCTACTTTTCGCAAATGGGCAAATGTGCTTATTCCGGTGAACCCATCAATCTAGACGAGATTAATAACTCTAGCCTCTATGATATAGATCATATCTACCCGCGCTCCAAGACGAAAGATGATAGTATTACGCGCAATCTAGTTCTAGTCAAAGCTGAATTAGATCGCGAAAAAACTAACATCTATCCAATTTCCGGCGAGATTCGCGGCAAAATGTCTAGGACATGGCAACTTTGGTATCGCTTTGGTCTCATTACAAAAGAGAAATACGAAAGACTTACTCGAGCTACCGAGCTTACGACGGACGAACTTGGCGGCTTTATTGCACGTCAAATCATTGAAACCAGTCAAACAGTTAAGGCTATACGCAATCTTCTTCAAAGTGCTTATCCAGATACGAAGGTGATCTCCGTAAAAGCTGGCCAAGTATCTGACTTCCGACATCTGTTCGCGAACGGAATTAAATTCAGAAACTCTGACCAGTATAAGGTGCAGCCTCGTCCAGAATTTATCAAAGTTCGCGAGCTCAATGATTTTCATCATGCCAAAGATGCTTACCTAAACATTGTTGTTGGCAATGTTATGAGTAGCACTTTTACGGACGACCCGTATAGCTGGATTAAGAAACGCGAGGGGAAAGAATATTCTGTTCGTCCGGAATTATTATTCCGGGCATCTGAAGAGTATCAAAAATCCGACGGCAGGATTACACATTACCCAGAAGTTCAGAACTGGGATTTCGCTAACTCAATCAACCTAGTCAGCAGTACTATGGCGCGAAATGATATCCTCTGGACGCGTATGAACTATGTAGAAAGTAGTGAAATCTCTGATCTACAAATTGTTCCGCACTCCGATAAGACCGACGGCATCCTTCCGATCAAGCGAGATAGTCGGCTTGCTCAGATTAACAAATACGGTGGCTATAATTCTATCAAAGGAGCCTTCTTCGCGCTCATAGAATGCAACAACAAGAAAGGAGAGCTTGAGCGCCGCATCGTTTCAATTCCGCAAATTTACAAAGACAAAGTTGACCAGTTCGTAAAAAACAAGTATCAAGGTGGTAAGGTTATTTTGTCACCGATCAAGTATAAGTCAAAGCTAAAAATCAACGGTTTTCCGGTTCACCTAGCGGGAAAGAGTAGTTCTGGTCTCGTGCTATATAACGGACTCCAGCTTTTACTTGAGCCCGACGAACAGAGATATTTAAAGCGGGTATTAAAAGCTATTTCTAAAAGACAGCAAATAAGAGGAGGGCGTCAAAAAGACCAGAGCAAGGATGGTATCTCTCGCGAAAATAATTCTATGATTATGGAGGCGATCTGCCGAAAACTAGCATTATTTAACGCCATGCCCGGTTTTGGCGAAAAAGCCAATACGATCAGAGCTTGCGCGGGCGATTTTTCGAAGCTAGCGTTGGATCAGCAGACCGATGCTATTTGTAATATGGTTAAAATCTTAAGATGCAATGCCGAGACTGGCAATATCTCAAGTTTTGTCCCGAAGGCCTCATTCTTAGGCAAGGGCACAATGCCAGAAGATATCACGCAGCGCTACGAGAATATTTTTCTTATAAGCCAATCCCCGGCCGGACTTTATGAAGAACAGATTGACCTGAAAACAATCCATCCTCAAAATTTGAAAAAGAAGGCCGACTAATGTCTTGGCGGGTGGTAGTTATCTCGAGCCGCAGCAAGCTTGATTACAAGCTCGGCTCCCTAGTGGTTCGCAGTGAAGACGGCGAAAAACGTATTTTTCTGGACGACATATCAGTTTTAATGTGCGAGACTACGGCGATTTCGATTACGGCCTATCTCCTTGCTGAACTTACAACGCGTAAAATAAAAGTAATCTTTTGTGATAATAAACATAACCCAGCTTCCGAGCTAGTCCCGATGTATGGTAGTTATATTAGCAGTGGTCGCATCCGCGAACAAATTGCTTGGAGCGATGAAGCAAAAGCAAAAGCTTGGCAGGAAATCACACGACAGAAAATTACTAACCAAGCAATAGTTCTAAAGAAAGCAGGAAATATTGAGAAGGGTGAACAGCTCTTAGGCTACGCCAAACAAGTCGAACCGGGAGATACGTCAAATCGCGAAGGCCATGCCGCTAAAGTCTATTTTAACTCCCTCTTTGGCCTAGATTTCTATAGGGACGCAAGTGATATCCGTAATACAATTCTAAATTACGGGTATACGATTCTTTTGTCTTGTTTTAACCGTGAAATTGCAGCTAGCGGCTACTTAACGCAATTGGGCATTTGGCATGACAACGCCGAGAATCCATTTAATCTCGGTTCCGATCTTATGGAACCGTTTCGTCCAATTATCGACTTATTTGCATATGAACATAGTTATTTTACTACTTTTGAAAAGGAGGAGAAGCTGCAGGTCTTAAATTTACTAAACTCAAAAATCGGAATCGACAACACCTCGCAGTATCTGAACAACGCAATCGGCATATATGCACGAAGTGTGTTCAACGCTCTTACGGAAAACGATGCAAAACTAATTTTGAACTGGTATGAGCTATAGGTTTATGAGGGTTATGGTGATGTTTGATTTGCCGACCGACACATCAATGGATCGGCGGCATTATCGGTGGTTTCGCAAGTTCCTCATCGACGAGGGGTTTGTCATGATGCAAGAGTCTGTATACACGAAGATATGTCTCAATATGCACGCTGTAAACAAAGTCGAGCTTAATGTTCGTAAAAACTGTCCACCGCACGGGCTAGTGCAGGTTATGAGTGTAACGGAAAGACAGTTTGCTGCTATGAAACTTATGGTGGGCGAAAGTGACACCGTTCATATACAAACCGACGAAAGGATGATTGTGCTATGAAATTTAGGCATCTTGAGCTTGAGCAAGAACTGGAATGGAGTGAAACTACGCACTTATGCGAGCTCGTTGTTGAAAATCGGCATTTTATGCGGAGACTTTACGAAGACCTTTCAGTACAAGAGGAAAACCCAAAAGTTTCCATTACCGAAGACGGTAGGCCATTAGAGTTTGAAAAACAGATCGACGTCGTTTTTAACCCACTTAGACTTAACTTTGATAATCGCCGCGCTGTCACTACACTTCTGAAACTGCTAGTTAAGACCTCGTTGTCGGAGGACTTTTATATTACTACTAACAATCTGAAGGCAAAAATTCTGAAATATCTCGATGAGATCGTGAATGTTGAAGACTTTATTTTTGAAGTGACGACTGATGATTTCGCAATGGATAGCCTGGCGAAAGCGGTTAATATGCATATCATCAGCGATGACGACGATTTTATCGAAGTATTAACAGATTATTGTGCAATGATGACGGAGCTTGCCGGAGTTAAAATCTTCGTCTTGATAAACTTGCGCTCACTTATTAATAATGATGAATTGGAACGCTTCCACCATAATTTAGATAACCATCAAATTAGGGCACTACTGATAGAAAATTACGACCATGGCAAAAATGCAAAAATTCCACGAATTCTTATAGATGAGGATCGATGTGAGATCTAGGGCGGTGGAACGAGAATAAAACCACATATGTTTGATTTAAAACTTCTGAACATGGTATAATAAAGGAGTTCGGACGATTATTTCGGCGATAATGTCGTGTCGTCTTCGACATCCAGGCCAATTTGAGGTTTGAGAGTCGTGTAAAATAATCGTATAACTGAACGCAAACATTTATCCCCAGCAGTAGCTGAGAGTTTGAGAGTCGTGTAAAATAATCGTATAACTGAACGCGCAACCTATTCTCACCCAGCCTGCGGTGGTTTGAGAGTCGTGTAAAATAATCGTATAACTGAACGAACCGAACCGGAACCAAACACAAAACGAAGTTTGAGAGTCGTGTAAAATAATCGTATAACTGAACCATTTGCCATACCAGGTAATAGATTCGTCAGTTTGAGAGTCGTGTAAAATAATCGTATAACTGAACCGTAATGTATCAGTATGCCAAATCGAAAGGGTTTGAGAGTCGTGTAAAATAATCGTATAACTGAACGTTATTTGGCGTATGTGGTCCCAGTATCTTGTTTGAGAGTCGTGTAAAATAATCGTATAACTGAACGCCGCTTTTACCGCAATCAGCTTGAGTCGCGTTTGAGAGTCGTGTAAAATAATCGTATAACTGAACTTTCTAGGCGTTGACCACTCCACTCTACATGTTTGAGAGTCGTGTAAAATAATCGTATAACTGAACATCAAGTTTGCCCTCAAAGTGTCGGAAGGCGTTTGAGAGTCGTGTAAAAGAACGATTTGCGCAATGTGCTTGTAGAAGAAAACCCTCGGCGGGAGGAGTAATGGTATCGACCTTGACTTTTGTTTAGTTATTTGTTATTATAAGCGAAAGGCTATTTCTTGTGGGATTTGGCCTTTTTTAGTTTGATAGTGCTTTTGGGCTTCTCTATCTCCATAGTTCCTCCTTCTCCATTGGTTTTGTTATAATTCTCTCCCTACGCTTTTTGGAACAAAGTATACTTATTTTTGCTCTACAAAAGCAATAAAGACTTGATTTTATTGAGTGAATAGCATCACGAAAACGGAGATAAGGAAACAATGATGGGCGAATTAAATAAAAGTATAATGTTGATTTATATACCCGCAGTCAACTCTGGGGACTATCTTTATAATGGAGTTTTCATAACCGTTCGTGTGGGCTGGGAGTTTACGCTCGCGCATGATATAATAAATCCAATGAATATTGCGAGCCTGGCCAACTTTATTACCGTACCACCAATACTCGTTGGCGACGCGTCACTTTGTTCTGGCGTAATTCTATCTAAAGGTTGTAGAAATAGCACGGCGCGTGGTATCGCTAAAATGAAACAGTCATTCATCGGCCTAGATAACTCTAATAATACTAATATCACTCCTAAGAAGACTTAGAAGAGGAACAAGGCAAAAAATGATTATACTACCGCTACTAGTTGAACAAGCTTCTGCCTCGGCCACTCAGCGTGCTCGACAAAAAGAACTGAAAAAGGCCATCAAGCATCTCAAAAAAGCGCAAGCTCTAGGACTAAGTGTCAACATTACCCTTTCTACCGAAGACAGAGCTAAGTTACGCGAACTTCTCAAATAGTTAACTACTTGATAGCCATGCCTACTGATGCCTTAAATTTCCTAGTCGCCTAATCTCCTTCTCCCATGCTATAATATACCCATGAAACTATCTCCAATTAACAAATCAATTTATACAACTTTAATCACCGAAGATGCGGCGGTCGGCGACCGCTTCGTTCTCCGCAAGGCCTCGCATGACCTTTGCGACGACGAAGCCATCGGCGCGACGTTGATCCTCTCCGGGATCGAAAGCCAGACCGACGAAAAGGTCAAGAAGGGAAAGAAAACCGATGAACAGGCCTTGACTCTCGCCGACGATTTCTGCTATGTCGCAAACTCCGTCAAGACCGTTGCCCGCGGCACTTATTCCGCCGGCCGGCTCTACGACCAGTTTGAGAAATATCTCGTCGTCGCTGTCGAGTTCACCCTCTGCGGCTTCGCCATTTGCAAAGTCCTCGGCGAAATCGACCCGAAGACTGACCTTCCCGAGCTCCCAGACATGGAATACTCCAACGTCTGGACGACTCCGGTCATCGATGACTGGTTCGACGAAAGCGCACACGTCGACAACACGCCGGTCAATGCTCTCGACGAATAAAGCCGCCGCACGAAACCGGCGAAAAAATAAACTCGCCGCCTAGGAAACGGCAAAAAGAAAGGAACGACGCATGTCAGAATCAAAATCTCAGCCAGAAACCAATCAATCCGCAAAAGACGCGGAAATCCAGCCTGAGATTGAGGCTACTTTCATCAATATAGACAAGGATCAGCTCCGCGCTAAGCTGAAGGAACTTGGCGCCAAACTTCTCCAGCCCGAAACTCTCATGCGTCGCACCATTTTTGACATTGATGAGCATTCTTTTGTGCGCGTGCGCGACGAAGGGAACCGTATCACGATGTCCTATAAGCATCTTGATACGCTTTCCCTCTCCGGCATGAAAGAAATTTGTCTAGACGTCAATAACTATAATGACGCCATTAACTTTGTCAAGGCTTGCGGACTGAAACCGAAAGCTCTACAAGAAACTTTGCGCGAAGAATGGGAACTAGACGGTGTCGAGCTTGACATCGATACTTGGCCGTGGCTCCCGAGTTATGTTGAGATTGAAGGTCCGAGCGAAACTGCGGTCAAATCTGTTGCCAACAAACTCGGCTTCGACATGGCCGACGCTCTCTACGGTTCGGTCGACGAGGTTTATAAGATTTATTACGACGTCACTCGTCACGATATCAACTATTGTCCCGAAATCAAGTTCACGGATATTCCTGACTGGCTCGCTGCTAAGCGTCGCGAACAACCCTTGCGCTAGCCTAGACTTTGGCGGAGCCTCTGGTAGAGCGCAACCTTCGCATTGCAGCGGTAACTTCCGCAAAACCTCTTCACATCCCGCGCAATCTGTGATAAAATAACCTCATGCCGCGATAGCTCAGTCGGTAGAGCGCATCCATGGTAAGGATGAGGTCCCGGGTTCAAATCCCGGTCGCGGCTCCACGAAGAAAACTAAAGATGACGAGCTTGCTCGTCTATTTTATTTCCGACAAATAGCCCAACCCTGAGTTGATGTATTGATACTTGTAAAAGTAGGGTTAGAAGATATTCTACTTGTCAAATTAACAGTATATTGGTATAATATAAAAATAATATGCGTGAGTTAGTAAATTCGCTTACCCTCCAGTTTGCTCCGGCAGCTGTCCTAATTGTACTGTTCGTTCTTTTTGTTAGCGTCATCGTTTTTGCAGCTAGGATGATAATAGGGCATGAAAGTCAGAAATCCACATCTCAAAAGAACCGAGGAGCGCAGCCTTCAACGATTGCTAACCACAAAAGCGAACCCTATACGCACACTGCACACCATCTTACTGTAAACGTAAAAAACCACCCCAGAAAGTTCGAGGCTCTGCCGGAGGACCTTAGTAAATGGCGTAAAATTGAGCACCTCGGCGAAAATGGCCAGCTATATAGAATACCTGATACTGATTTATACTCACCATACCCCGTTGAACTTACAGCGGGCGAGCGTGAGCTGGTTAAGACGCTTACTTGGCATTTTAAGCGTTCATGTATTCTAGTGGACAATTATTTCGTTCGTCCTGGACATAAAACCGTTCAAATTGATTGTATTGCAGTTGATGAACGAGGCGTTTTTATCTTTGAATCCAAAGGTTGCTCTGGCTGGATTTTTGGAAACGGCAATCAACCAAAATGGACTCAAGTTTTAGCATATGGTCAAGAGAAGCACCGATTCTACAATCCGATTAAGCAGAATGCTGGACATTTATCAACTATCAGGAGTATAATTGGCCAGGATATAAAGCTACATTCGGTAGTCGTTTTTGGAGCCGGGGCAGTCTTAAAGGATATCACTTATGTACCGACGAATTGCCGTGTGTGTTCAATTCATAGTTTCGACAAAGCGCTAGAAAGCATAGAAAATTCGCAATTACTAACCCAAAAACAAATTGCAGAGACTTGCAGTAAGCTCCGTGCGGCTCGTATCCGTGTAACCCAAGATATGCGGGAACGGCACGTTGATACGATTAACGATGCGCTCGGTGTGAATCGCGTTTATGTATAAAATTTTTAGCACACAAAAAATGGTGGAGCAAATCGGACTCGAACCGACCACCTCAGCAATGCGAATGCTGCGCTCTACCAGATGAGCTATTGCCCCACGTAAAAACCTAGTCATTACAACTACTAATACGGCTGTTTCTTTCTAACAACTGCATCCAGTATACCAAAGCTCTTCATTCCTGTCAAGGCAGGCTTCAGTAGTGACCGCATAAATACTCAGCCCTCTGCCTTAACTTTGCCTCATAGAACACTGTCGGCACGGCTGGCGGTGGCGTAAAATCGTCCGCCCGCAGCGGCAGGCGAATCCGCGCATCATAATCCCGCAAAATCTGCCTCCCGAGCTGCGAAGTATAATGCCGGTCGGTCGCAATCAACTTTAGCGCCAGCTGCTTCTGTAGAATCAGATAAATCGCATCCGGCTTACGATGGCTATCTTTTCCCCGAGTAACAATCGTGCCATCATGATTTTCCAGGTCCAACAATCGATAGAAAATCTCCGCCGAAAGATGAAAAGGTGGGTTTGCAAAAACTTTATAAGGCTCCGTCGGCAAATCAATTTCCAGAAAATCTCGTTCAACCACCCGCACATTTTGAATCTCATACCTCTTAAGGTTGGCCCGCAGCTTTTCGGCGGTCGCATGATCCGGCTCTATCGCCCAAACTTCCCGCACCCGCTTCGCCAAAGCCGTCGTAATCACACCCGACCCCGCCCCAATATCGAGCACTAAATCCCGCTTCTTGAGGTTGCTATGGCCAATCAACTTCAGCGCCAAGCGCGGCGACCTCAAGAAATGTTGTGAAAGTTGATGATTGCGAGTTGACATTACCTATATTATAACATAAATGTCTCTCGCCGCAATGTGCCAAGTCTCATTCAGCTCGATCCGCCTCAATCTATGCTATAATATTCTCATGAAAACCCTGTTTGCCGCTTTCGGAGGTCGGACTAATTCCAGCGAGGCTCTGCTCGACCTGATTGACTGCCCTCCCGAGGACAAACTCCTTCTGAAAAACAGTTTTAAATCCGCTCCCGCCGCGCTCAACGACAAGCTCTCCTCTGACGCCTATGATCTTGCCATCCTCTTCGGCCAGCGCAAAATACTCCGCGATAAGCGGAGATCCAATCAGACAGACAGAACTCTCGCCGCCCTTCGCCTCGAAACCGTCGCTCGCGATAATCGCGTCGCCTATCATACCGAGGTCAACTTTCCTGAGCTCGTAGAGCGTCTGACTGCCGCCGGCCTCGACCCGATTATTTCCAAAGACGCCGGCCGCTACCTCTGTAACAATCTTTATTTCCAAGCCCTGAAATATGCCGACGAGAAACCCCTCCGGACCAAAATCCTCTTCATTCATATCCCGAAACTCCGCCAGAACCCCGACCTTGATAAAATCGCTACCGCTCTGGTCGCCAGTCTCGACGACAAACTCCTCCTCGACCCCAATTATAATTAAAGAAAGGAACTTATGCTAAACGATAAAATTGCAATCATCACCGGTGGTACCCGCGGAATTGGCCTCGAAACCGTCCGCACCTTCGCCAAGAATGGTGCTAAAACCATCCTTTTTGGCTCTCGTCAAGAAACCGTCGACAAAGCCATTGCCAAACTTCAGGAAGAAGGTCTAGAAGTTGACGGATACTGCCCGAATTTGAATAATTATTCCGAAATCGAGCAAACTATCACCGAAATCCTCAAAAAATACGGCCGCATCGACATCCTCGTCAACAATGCTGGCATGTCCGCCGATAAACCGATCGAGAACACCTCTCCGGAAGAAATCGACAAAGTTATCGACCTCAACCTCCGCGCCGTTCTCTATCTCACGAAAGCCGTTGTTCCGGCCATGAAGCAACAAAAATCCGGCGTCATTCTTAATACCTCATCCATGGTCAGCATCTACGGTCAGCCTGCCGGCGTTGCCTATCCTGCCACCAAGTTTGCAATTAACGGTCTCACCAAATCCCTCGCCAGGGAACTGGCCCCTGCCGGCATCCGGGTCAACGCCGTTGCTCCAGGCGTCACCAATACCGACATGGTCGCCGCTCTCCCTCCCGAGATGATCGAGCCGCTCGTCAAGACTATTCCTCTCGGCCGCATCGGCGAGCCCGTGGATATCGCAAACGCCTTCCTCTTCCTCGCCTCCGACCTCGCTAGCTATATCACCGGCACCATCCTCCAGGTTGACGGCGCCGCCCGCGCCTAGCCAACGATGCATCACCTGCCCGACAAAGTTCCTTGCGCGCCCGTCTAGCCTCGCCGCCTTGCGCAAATTACCTTGCGTATAGTATAAAAAAGTGGTAAGGCTATCAATAACGACGATGAAAATTTGATAGCCTCGCCACTTTCAAGAAACGTCCACCTTCCAGTCTCACATCTGTCTGAACGCATAAAGCACCTAAAATTACATAAAAACATTCCAGAAATACACTACAGATAGAGCCTACTTTTCTTAGGCTTACTATAATTCTATCACACTCGCCCAAAAAAGTCAATACCTACCCCATAAAATCTGCCAAAAACCTGCCAAAGCCCGCTCAATGCCTCCCGGAACCCAGCAAAAACGCCAAATCCACAAAACCCAGGCCTCCAGCCCTAGCCGGAGGCCTAGCCCCTAAAACTTTCTACGCTTTCGCCCCTGGAACCGGGTATTTTAGCGCTAACTCTCGCACTTCTGCTCGTAGTGCTGCCAGCTCGTCGGCATATTCTTCTAATCCTGCCGTGTTCTCGACTTTTTGGCAAATGTCCGCTACTTGCCGCATCCACTTCGCAATCTGTTTCATTTCTGCCTTGCCTAGCCCGCGCGTCGTCATTGCCGGCGTCCCGAGGCGCACCCCAGACGGCCGGAACGCCGCACCCTTATCGGTCGGCAGAGCATTTGCATTCAAAGTCAGCCCAATTTTATCAAGTGCCGCCTCATAAATCTTCCCGTCAAACCCAAAACTATCCTTCACATTCACCAAAATCAGGTGATTTTCCGTGCCGTCGCCCTGCAAAATGAACCCTTCCGCCTTCAAAGCCTCAGCTAAGGTCTTCGCATTCTCAACAATCTGCGCCGCATAGTCCTTGAACTCTGGCTGCAAATCTTCACCAAACGCCACCGCTTTCGCCGCGATAATATGCTCCAGCGGCCCGCCCTGCGTCCCTGGGAACACCGCCCGATCAATCAGGGTTGGAATATTTTCTAGAGTTTTGTCAACTTTCTTCAGCGGATTTCCGACCGTACCCTTCGAGAGAATCAGCCCACCGCGCGGCCCGCGCAGAGTCTTATGTGTGGTGGTCGTCATCACGTTAAAACCGTGATCGAGCGGATTCGGATGCACTCCGCCCGCAATCAACCCTGCCACGTGTGCCATATCCGCCATCAAAAGTACCTCATGCCCGCTCTCTTTCGCGACCTCATCGGCCACTTTCTTCACACGGTCAAAATCTGGCACCTTCATAAACGCCGAATATCCGACCAAAATCAGTTGCGGTTGATGCTCCTTCGCGAGCCTCTCGAGCTCATCATAATCAATATCGCCATCTTCGGTCACGCCGTAGCCCACGAAGTTATAAATCTTCGCGCTCCGCGTCACCGGGGAGCCATGCGTCAAATGTCCTCCCGCCGGCAAAGCCATCGCTAGAATCGTGTCGCCTGGCTTGCACCATGCAAAATACACCGCCTCATTTGCGTTCGCCCCCGAGTGCGGCTGAACGTTCGCATGATCCGCATTAAACAATTTCTTCGCCCGCTCAATCGCCAAATTCTCAATCTGGTCGACGTTCTCGTTGCCGCCGTAATAGCGTTTCCCCGGATACCCCTCGCTATATTTGTTCGTCAAAACCGACCCAGCCGCCTCAAGCACGGCCTCAGAGACGTAGTTTTCACTTGGAATCAACTCCAGACCTTCGCTCTGGCGCTGCTTCTCTTTCTCGATCCATTCAAACACAACATCGTTCGTTTTACTTTTCATAATAACCTCCATTTACTGACATTTTGCGATGTTGAATTTGAATTAAATCATAATTTTACTCCTCTATAACCTCATTCTAGCATACATTTCCCGAAAAACCAAAAAATCCCCAAAATCACCAGGGAATATTAAGACATAAAATTGACAGAAACAAAAAATGGTGGTTCCGGGCGGACTTGAACCGTCGACACAAGGCTCTTCAGGCCTCTGCTCTACCAACTGAGCTACAGAACCATACCCGTATTATAGCATACTTTTTACAAAATGTAAGGATTTTCCGCTCTTTCCATGAGAAAACAGCTTACACCATGCGCTAAAATTATTATGCTTTTTAATTTCTTCATCTGACTATCAAACAAAACGTCCAATAACTCGCGTTGACGCACATCCTCGCTCGCCTAATCAATATAAACTGAAAAAGTGGCGGAAAGGAGAAAATGCTAAAAGTCGTAGTTTTTGACAGTGGATATGGTGGTGATATTGTCGCCGATTATTTGTCGCATGAGCTTGGCATCGTAGAGGTCGTGCGTGTGACAGAAGCGAATTTATCGCTCGAAGATGGAAGTTTGTTAGAAATTTGCCGCTTTTCTAAGGCATGTTTGCGTACCTATGTGGGCAAAGTAGATTTGATCGTTTTGGGAGGATATGTGGTTTCCTTAGCACTTGAGTTCCTGAAGCGAGAATACCCTCAGCAGAAATTCGTTAGCGTCGGTATTAACTATTATCGCATCCTTAACTCAAGGGCTTTCCCGGACCAAATTGCGATTATGGCCGATAAGGTGCTATTCGAATCGCTAGTGCGTAAGGAAGTATGCCAGGAATTGCCGTATTCGACAATTATTTTTCCAGACTGTAGCGGTTGGGATTATCTAATCAATGAAGGCCAAATGTCAGCCGAAATCTTACGCTTAGATCTGGGCCCATATTTCCTCCTGCGCTCCGGTCGCAAAAACACCTCTCCGCCACCACCCAATTATCAGCCAACGACTTCGCCAGCCCGAGCAAAACTCTTCAGGCCAGATGTTATACTCCTCCTTAATACACATTTCTGGTCTATCCGCTCGGAGCTGGAGGAACTATTTGGCTACCGAGTGCGCGTGCTGGATTTTCGCCAGAAGCTACTCCACGACACCTGCCGAGCGTTGGAGCTGCGTGGCGTCCACGGCGACCGCAGCAAGTAACCCCGCAAAAGTCGATTTTATGCTATAATAAAATAGACTTTCGGTTTTGAGCCCGAATGGCGGAATTGGTATACGCGTTCGACTTAAAATCGAATGGAGAAATCCATATGGGTTCAAGTCCCATTTCGGGCACCAATCGTGAAGTCTAAAATAGCAGCCGTTTCGGGTGCTATTTTACTTATCCGTGCCTCAGTCTTGAACTACCTATATACGTCCCACCCTTGAATTTTTCGCTAAACTTCCCTATAATAAGTACATTGAACTGGAGGAAATCTATGAAAAATCCCAAAATCACCCGCAAAATTACGCAAGGCATGTATGTTCTGACCACTTCTGGTGGCGGGTGTATCGTCGATGCGGTTTCGCGCGTCGGCGGAAGCGAGCAGCCGCTTATCTCTGTCGCGGTCGCCAAAACTAATCATTCGCATAAACTTCTTCGCGAAAATAATAAGTTTGCGCTTTCGGTGCTCGGCGAGGATGCTGACCCGAAGATTATCACGACCTTCGGGTTTAATTCGTCGAAAGATATCGACAAGTGTACCGAATGTCAGACGACAGAAATTGAAGGCGTCCCCGTAGTCGAAAACTCCCTCGGGTATATGATCTGCGAAAAGGTTGATGCTATCGACACGGAAACTCACACTCTCTATATCGGACGCATGGTCGAAGCCGATGTTTTGTCTGACGGAAAACCCATGACTTATGCTTATTACCAAGAGCATAAAAAAGAGCTTACTGAAGCCGAATCTAAAGAAGATCTCACTAAGTCAACCACCGAGCAGGGAAAGACTGCCTGGGTTTGCACGGTCTGCGGCTACGTTTACTATGGCGACGAAGTTCCAGATGATTACAAATGCCCACTCTGCGGTCTCGGGAAAGAATATTTCAAGAAGCAAGATTAGCGACAACTGCGAAAACTGAAAAATCGAAGAAGTCTACCCAGAAAGTAGACTTCTTTAATTATCTAAAACTAGCACGACGCAGTTACGCCATTTAAAACAAAAATAAGGTCACAAACGCAACCTTATTTTATAAGTAATATCGCACTTGAACCACCCTGTGCTTAAAGTTATTTTTTGAACTTTGGGCGACCCTCAACGTCAGATCTCGTCCAAGTTCTAACTCTATTTTATCACGCTCATGCTCCGCGTCAATATTGATTTTGAAGATTTTTCATGGCATAGCAAAAACTCCCAAAAATGCTTGCCGCCCCTGTATTTCACGAAAAACCGAACACTAGAACCTAGACAAAAAAGAGAAATATGCCAAAATAAAGTCTACACAAAACTCACTATGCCCACTCAATTCGTGCTACAATAGATACATGAATCGTGGAGGAAAAACAGGTCATCAGCCCGAGAATCGCCAGCGTAGGTTTAAGCGCCGTATCGAGCATTGGTTCGACGAGTGTAAAATGGCTTTTTCAGGTGTCATACTTGCGACCAGGGAACGTCAATTTTTAATCGCCGCAGGCATCACCTTCATAGTATTCGGCACCCTCATCAACTTACTTTCTGGCAGCACTTCTGCGCTCGATCTATTCTGGGCAACTGACTTATCTGGAAAAATGTCTATTATCGGCAATGCGTTTTTGGCGATATTCGGCGTCGGTCGCAACTTCTGGGACTGGCTTTTGATGTTTTTCATCACGATTTTACAAAGTATCCTGATTGGTCTAGTCGCGTTAGTTTGGCAAAAACGCCGTCGCAGCAAAAAAGATCAGGTCGTCGCTACTGCAAAAAACGCAGATAATGTCCAGAGTGCTGGCCTAGCGGCTGGTCTCGCTATCCTCGGCTCCGGCTGTCCGACTTGCGGGACGACCTTGTTAATGCCGCTTATCGGCACGCTGTTTAGCTCAAGTAGCTACATGCTTGCCGGCATCATCTCTGGCCTGCTGACTTTCGCCGCAATCCTGCTTGCCCTCTGGTCGCTTAAGCGCATCGGCAAAGACGCTTACGTCATGATTTTAAGTGAGCGCTTCCAGCGTCGCCATACCCAAAATGCTAACAAGGAGAATCCTCATGGAAACTAAACCGTCAGGTCGTATTATTCGCACGGTCGCTATCATCGCGGTTATTTGTGCCTTTGTTGCGCTAATCTTCATCAGCCTCACTTCACGCCCGGCTCCCGCCGATCAAGCTTGGACTGCCGCTATGACGACTGGCCCCGAAAATGCCAGTAGCCACTATATTATGTATACCGACATTATGTGCCCGTATTGCACGGTTTTCTCGCGCGAAGCTATGAACCATTGGGACGAATTCCAGGAGTATCTAAATGAGCACAAAATCCTTTTCGAAATCCGTATGACCGACATGATTTTCGAGGGGAATGACGTCGCGATGTCGCGAAGCGCCGGCGAAGCTTCCTATTGCGCTGCGCGCGAAGATAAGTTTTGGGATTTCTATCACGGCGCACTTGCCGCACTCTGGGAAGACTATCAGTCTAAGGGTATCGGCGTCAGCAAGAGTTCGCCAGCTATTACTAATATGCCCGAGGACTATTGGCTGAAAGTCGGACAAAAAGTTGGCCTCGGTGAAGACTTCGAGAACTGCGTCAACAACCATGAAACTCTCGAAGAGTTAGACCGCAACACGCGCCGCGCCAGCCAGGTCGCCGCTGGTCTGCCGTCTTTTCAATTCAATAAGTTTAGCACCTCCGGATTTAGCGACACTTGGGATTGGACTTATGTTAAACGTATGCTTGATGCCGGCCTCGGGAAATAATAATCGCACCAGACAATATGTATACCATAAAGTCATGCCATAGGCCATAAAACAATAAAAGCCAAAGAGCGACCCCGAAAGGTCGCCCTTTGACACGCGAGATAAGAGATTACAACTCCGTAACTTCTCCGGTCGTAAGGTCTTTAACCATAAACTTGCCCAACCGAACCTCATCCTCCCCGATCACAATCGCTGAATCTGCCACCTTTGCTGCATACTTCATCTTGTCGCCTAGCCGCTTGTCGGTCATCGCAATATCGACTCGCCGACCGTCCTTGCGCAGCTTCTCGGCCAATTCCTCCGCCGTCGCAAACTCCGCCGCCGAAAACGGCACCAAGCAAACATCAACCGGCTTTATCGAACTCGCCTCGACCAACCCATAATTCTGCAGGATATAGAACAACCGCGTCAACCCAATCGACCCGCCCACGCCCGGTAACTTCTGCTCGGTATAATTACTGGCCAGGTTTTCATAGCGCCCGCCGCCACAAATCGAACCGATTTCCCGGTGCTCTGGCACAATTGTCTCGAAAACCGTTCCCGTGTAATAATCTAGGCCGCGCACAATCATCATATCTGCCACTACGCTCGTCGGCAGCACGCGAGACGCCTCTGTCGATGGCTCTCCCGAAACGCCTGAACCGCTCAGCCGCTCTAGCTTCCGCTCCAAAATCGTCAAAACTTCATCCAGCTCCGCGACCCCTTCATTAAACCCAGTATTTCCGAACCCAAATTCGCGCAGGCGCGGGATCACTTCGTCGCGTGAACCGTTTATTGCAATAAACTTCATCACTTTGTCAATGTCTTCGCTTCCGATCCCCAACTCCGTCAAGGCGCTAATCGTCGCCTCGTGTGGTACTTTTTCGGCGTGGTCAATAATGTCGAAAATCTCTTTCGACTGACCATTTAAGTTCAACTCCTCTAGAAGTCCGTTCAGCAACTTTCGGTTGCTCACTCGTACCTTAATACTCGGCAGCGGCAAAACCTGCATCGCATCGATCAGCGCCGCAATCGCCTCCGCATCATAAGCAATCGGCAACGTCCCCCAGCCAATAATATCCGCATCGCATTGATAAAACTCTCGGAATCGCCCCTTTTGCGCTCTTTCGCCCCGGAAGTTACGCCCAATTTGCGAGACCTTAAATGGAAACGCTAGGTCGTTCATATGCTCGACGGTATATCGCGCCAGCGGCACCGTGTGATCAAAACGCAAAGCCTGATCAGCATCGTCCGCCGTTTCCGCCGTCTTCACCACCTTATAAATCTGCTTCTCGGTGTCCCCGCCCGCTTTCGCCAGCAAAATCTCCGTCCGGTCAATCGTCGGCGTCTCAATATTCTGAAATCCATGTGCATGAATCGCCTCGGCAATCCCCGATTTTAGACGATTAAACTCGGCCTGAAGCCCCGGCAACAACTCTTGCATGCCGCTGATTGGTGAAGTATTATATTTTTTCATGCCCCAATTATAACATACTCTCCCCATAACCCCAAACTCCCACGAAAACATTATTGTCCTGCCGTAGGAGGCGAACAAAAAGAAAGTCTCGACTTTCTTTTTTGAGCCGACACCCGGCAGCAACGGTATTTCCTTGAAATACCGTTGACAAAACCGCTTATGTGTGCTATAATGGTTATATATGGGTAGTGTTTGGGATTATATTATGCGCCGTAAACCAGTTTTTCTGGGCTATTTTGCCCTCTTTTTGGTCAGCGTTTTCGCAAGTTTCGGCCTGCTGAACACGATTATATCTCAAAACTCTGCCGACTCCGAACAAAATATTGTCCAGGAATCTCCGAAAACCGAAGATTACGACCGTGTACTCTCTCCGGAGCTCGTCGCAGCCCTCGTCGCCGAGACTGACCCCCAAATCTCGAATGAGCTCAACATCCCCGAGCCGCCAATCTCTCAAAACAACCCGCCCAGCTTCGTTCGGATCGATATTGTAACGCCTGCCGAACCGGACAATATCATCGCCGATAATGCCCAGCCCTCCGTCGATGTCCCGCTGACCAGCGCCCCACAAAGGCCACAAGTCTCCATTTTCCGCACTATCCTTGCAGTTTTGCTCGCCGTCACCTCGCTCACTCTCGCCGGTTTCGGTCTCTACCAAGCCTACGAATATTTCTCGCCTCTCCTTGACAAGAGCCCCTTTGACAGGAACCCTTTCAACAAGAATCGCTCTGATAAACATCTCCTTGAGAAATAGCCGACCGCCTAAAAACAGCCACAATCCATCATAATCAGTTATAATAACCTCATGAGCCGCCAAATTATCCTCGATATCTGCCAAGGAGAGGGAATTAATGTGAAGGTTCTTTCTCGAGGCTGGCTTTTTCGTCTCGAGAAGGATGGTAAAATTCGCTACATGTTTAAGAATTGCCTCCCGCTCAACTCTCAATCCTCTAGCGCTATCGCCGCCGATAAGTTCGCTACTTTTGAAGTTTTGCGCGCCGCCGGCATTCCGATTATCGATCACTCTATTCTCTATCCCCTCGACAATCATCGCGAGTTTGCCAATGGCTGCAACACTCCGGCCTACCTCGAGAGATATTTCGAAGAACATCAGCGCGATATTGTCTTGAAACCAAATCACGGCCTCGGTGGCCAGGGAATCACTCACATCACTTCCGCCGACCAATTTCCCGCCGCCCTCGAAGCCGCCTTCGCTTATTCTGAATCCGCCAGCCTCTGTCCGTTCTACCATATCAGCCGCGAATATCGTATCGTCATGCTTGATGGCGAAGCTCGCCTCGTCTACGGCAAAGAGCGCAGCACCGACTGGCGCTTCAATCTTCAAAACGGCGCCGTTTCTATCGACGTCACCGACCCTACCCTCCGCGCTAAGCTCGTCATGCTCGCTAAAAAGGTTGTCCAAGAACTTAATCTTCGGTTTTGTAGCGTCGATGTTATCGAGCTCGACTCATCCCATCATCATGCCTCCTCGTCCGACCAACCAGAGTTGCTAACCATTGAAGTCAACAGTACGGTCTCAACTTCGCATTATCTCGAGCAGCATCCAGACCGGGCCAGCTTGGTCCGAGATATTTACCGAGACGTCATCCGTAAAATCTTCACCTAGCTCGCAATCTATGCTATAATGACGAGCAGCGAACGAAAAAACATGCTAGCATGTTTTTCTGAGCGCGAGGAAATTACAGTATAAGTCGAAGACTTATGCTATAATGAAGACATGGCACTGTGGCGGAGTGGTTACGCAGCGGTCTGCAAAACCGCGTACACCGGTTCAATTCCGGTCGGTGCCTCCAATTAGAACAAATAACTCCCGTAGGGAGTTTGTTTGTTGTTGAATAGCCAGAAAGACGACTTAGCGAGACTCATCATAGCGGCGCTTCCTGAAAAATCTTTCCATAAAACGCCGCCCGTAGCAATTTTATCGCAACTTCACCACCCCGCTGAAATGATATTTTTCGCCAGTTTTCTTAAACTGATACTGATAACGATTCAAAAGCGCTCGGTTCTTCGCCAAATCTTCTTTTTCCGCATTCATCACCACCGGCTTAAACAAGTTATCAAAGCTATAAAAACTCGCCTCTTCCGCGTCATAAATCGCCGCCGTCGTCAGAACATAGAGCACGCTCCCCTCCTCATACATTTCGTCAATTTCTTCAACGATTTCTCGCTCACTACTCATAGCGCAGTCGCTATTTTCAGTCATGAAACTGTCATTTTCCCGGGAATAAGTAAACTTCTTACAGCCGTGCGTGAAGCCAACTTTCTCGAAGTACTCTGTCGTTCCGAACATTCCTTCAAACGCCGTCCTGAGATCCGCCGCCGCAACACTCGCGCTCGCACCTGCCGCTGTCGAGCTTTCCGCCGTCGGCATCACTTTATTGTAGGCCATTCCTAGCAAATACGCCGGCTTAATCTCGCTCACCTTCCGGTCATCGCCGTATAAATAATACGCCTCAACGCTGTCCGCATCCAGCCCTAGCTGCAAGTCCTCAAACAAATAACCATAGTTATTCACATACCAACGCGTGTCTTTGACGACTTCTTCCGGTTCTTCGACTTTCTGATCAGGTTGCTCGGTTGAAGAAACCACATCGCGCGGCCCCATCCAGTCAAAATACTTTACATCATACAAACACCACCCAAAATATCCGACCGCCGCCGCTAAAATCAAGATTATCAAATCTCTTACAATCACCCCAACCCTTCGCCGCCGATTCGCTGCCTTCAGTTGCTTCTTGACAATCGTCGCATATTCCCGTCGAATACTCTCCGAAAGCGTGGTTTGCAGCTCATTCTTACAATTCTCAATCTGTTCGCGCACCGCCGCCTGGAACTCCTCCTGCGAAAACTCCTCGCGCATTACGTCGTCAGCCTTCTCGCCGGCGTCAGCAACCGCCGTCGCAGCCTTTGCTGAAACCTTTGTGCTTTTTGACATTGTTTTGCGCGTCTTGCGAGGTTTCTTCTCCGGTTCCTCTGCTTTTGTCGTAGCCGACTCGGCAGCCTCAGCTGCGCTAGCCTCGCTCGAAGTCACAGTCACCTCCGCGCTCTCAGCTTCTACGCTCTCTACTTTTTTCTCAGTATCTTTCTTTGCCCGGCCCTTTTTAGCGTCAGCACTTTTAGTGTCTTTAACCTGGCTAGCATCATTAACGCTAGCGTCGACGCTCTCTTTAGCATTCTCTGCCATACATTACCTCTCTTTTGATACCCCTATTATAGCACGAAAATTTATTGCGCAAGCATTTTCCGCCAAAAAGTATCAAATAATTGACAAAGCTTTCTAAAACGCTTATACTTATTTCAGAAAAACTTAAATAATTCGGCGCAAAAGTCCTTAAAACTTGCCGGTCAAAAGGAAACTAAAATGCCAACCAAAACTGCGAAAACTACCAAGAAGACCACCAGAACCGCCGCTGCGAAAGCCGCTCCAGCTCCGCGCGCGATCGAAGTCGCCATCCCCGACAGCTACGCCCCGATTTCCATGTGGGGCTACTTCGCCTACACCTTCCTCTTCGCGATCCCAGTCATCGGCTGGATTTTCTGTATCTGCTTCGCTTTCATGGCAAGCAATCACAACCTTCGCAACTTCGCTCGCTCTCAATTTTGCTGGCTGATTATCTACGTCTTCGTCCTCTGTCTCCTCGCCGGCCTCGGCGTCCTCCAGTCTCTTTTCCAGAGCCTGATTAACCTCTAGACAAACCCTCCTCCCCGTCCTATAATATATACATAACCTAAGGAGATTTATGGTAATTGCTCTAATTATTATCCTCGTCATCGTCGTCCTGTTGGTCGCGGTGGTCTGGGGAACTTACAACAGCCTCGTTAAGCTCAATGAGCGCGTCAACGAAGCCTGGTCCGACATCACGGTCCAGCTCAAATATCGTGCCGACCTCATCCCGAATGTCGTCGAAACCGTCAAAGGCTACGCCAAGCATGAAAAATCCGCTTTTGAAGACGTCACAAAAGCTCGCTCTGCCGTCATGAGTGCAAACACCGTGAAGGGAACCGCCGAAGCCGAACGTTCGCTCGAAGGCGCCCTTTCGAAGATTTTCGCCATCGCCGAAGCTTATCCTGAGCTTAAGGCTAACACTAACTTCCAACAGCTCCAGCTCCAGCTTCAGGACGTTGAAGATAAAATCCAGGCTGCTCGCCGCTTCTACAACGCCGGCGCGAAGGAGCTTAACACGAAGATTAAACTTTTTCCGTCCAATATCATCAACAACATGATTGGCCACTTCAAAGAACGCGAATACTACGAAGTCGCGGACGAAGAAAAAGCCCAAATCCAGAACGCTCCGCAAGTTAAATTCGACTAAATAGGGAAGTATAACGGGTGATATTATATAACAAGGAAACCGAGCGAAGAAAAATCAAAGATATTTCTTCCGAGGTGACGCAGTCATTACTTAACTTGAAGAGTTAAGATAACGAGTGTTATAATATCACCCTTACCGGAGAAACATAGTGTATAAACAAATTGCCGCCAACAAACGTAATACTGTTTTGATTATGTTTTTCTTTGTTTTGGTTATTGCTGCTGTCGGCTGGGCAGTCGCTTTTTTCGCGAAAGATTGGATGGTTGCCATCTGGATCTTAGCAGTCGCTATTATTTACGCGGTGGTTCAATACTTTGCCTCCGCCAGCCTCGCTGTCGCCATGACCGGCGCCCGCGAAATTAAGAAAAAAGACAATCCCCGTCTTTATAATACCGTCGAGAACTTATCTATCGCCACCGGCCTCCCAATGCCGAAAGTTTATATCATCGACGACCCCGCGCCTAACGCCTTTGCGACCGGCCGCGACCCCGAGCATGCTATCGTTGCCGCGACAACTGGTCTTCTCGACATCATGGATAACAAGGAGCTAAATGCCGTCATGGCGCACGAAATGTCTCACGTCAAGAACTACGACATCCGTGTCTCTATGATTACTTTTGGTCTCGTTTGTATCGTCGGCTATATCGCCGACCTCGGTATTCGCATGATGCTTTATACGAACCGCCACGACAGCGACGATAATAGCCCGGTCGGCCTAATCGTTATGCTTCTCGTCTCGATTATCGCCCCCGTCGCCGCCAGCCTTGCTCAGCTCGCGGTCTCTCGTGAGCGCGAATACCTCGCCGACGCTAGCGCCGCTCATATCACGCGCTACCCCGAAGGCATGATTTCCGCCCTCAAGAAGCTCGACACTCATGCTCAGCCTATGCATCGTCAGAACCCCGCCACCGAAGCTCTCTTCATCGCGAACCCGTTGAAAAAAGGCGCGATCAAGAACCTCTTTAGCACTCACCCGTCTATCGAAAAGCGCATCGAAAGGCTCGAACATGGCAAAAACAAGTTCTAAAACTTCCAGAGAGGCAACTTCCCCGAAAACATCCACCTCCGCCAAGTCCCCAGAACCCACCAAGCCCGCGAGTTCCGCAAAGGCGAAGTCCGCGAAAAATCTCCCTCGCCCTTTGCGCAAACTCAGCCGCAGTTTCAAAAAACTCCAAGCCAAAATCCAATCTAAGCGCGCCGGACACGTCCATCTTCATAAAACCTTCAAACGTTCCTATCGCGAGGATTATCAGCGCAAAACCGAAACCCCCGGCTTGCTTTCTCATGCCATGACAACTTTCCAGCTCATCTTCAAGCATTGGAAAACTTTCTTCGCTCTCATCGCCATCATGACCGTCGCCTACATTGTTCTCGTCGGCCTCCTCAGCGAAGACCTCTATCAGCAATTCCAGACCAGCATTGACGAGACCAGCGCTGGCCTCGCTCAGGGGCAAATCGGCAACTTCGCCAAAGCTGGCCTCCTCCTCATCTCGACGATCACGACCGGCGGCCTCGATACCGGCATGGGCGAAGTCCAGACCGTCTTCATGATTGCGCTCTTCCTGATTATGTGGCTCGTCACGATCTATCTTCTCCGGCATTTCCTCGCCGGCGGTAAGCCGAAACTCCGCGACGCTCTCTACAACGCCCTCGGCCCGTTCATCTCAACCTTGCTCGTTTTTGTCGTCATCTTCATCCAAGCCATCCCGCTCATGCTCGTCGCTATCACCTATTCCGCTGCCATCATGACCGACTTTCTCTCGACGCCATTCTATGCTCTGGTCTATTTTATCTTCGCCGCGCTGATGGTTCTGCTCTCGGTCTATCTCCTCTCCAGCTCGCTCGTCGCTCTCGTTGCCGTCACTGCTCCCGGCGTCTACCCAATGGTTGCGCTCATGAACGCCTCCGATCTCATGGCTGGTCGCCGCACCCGCCTCATCCTGCGCCTCCTTTATCTGCTTTTTGTCGTCGCCATCATTTATCTCGTTGCCATGCTCCCGATTATTCTCATCGACCTCTGGCTCAAGAGTATCTGGACTTGGCTCGCCGGCTGGCCAATCGTCCCGCTCGCTCTCCTTATCGTCACTTGTTTCGTCTTCATCTATGCCACAACCTACCTCTATCGCTACTACCGCTGGCTCCTCGACTACAAAGAGCAATAATATTATAATAAGTCCATAGGATTAAACCCCTACGGGAACCAGCACTAAGCCCCGAATATTCATTCCGGCGCGGCCGCATTCTCAATCTGGAGATCGTGAAGCCTCCTCGAGCTATCACCTAGCAACAGGCTAGTACTCGTATTGACCATGGTCGATATTGCAACAAAAATGGCTTCTCGCTCGGCTTGTTTTTCTATGTCACCTGAGGGGCGGCAACGTCAATCAGGATACCAGCAACCTGTTCAACAACGCCGGCAACAACGGCATCTATTGGTCGTCTACTCCGTACTCTAATGGTACCAGTGCCTATCGCCTCAACTTCAACGGTACCAGCAATATCAATCCGTCCGACAACAACGATCGGCAGCGCGGCTACTCCGTTCGCTGCCCTTATTGTGCCCGATCTCCAATTTTAGAGTTAAGCCACTTTTTCTTCAAAAATCCAGACTTGCCAAAAGCGCAATCCTCCGCTACAATAAAAGTGTCGAAATCTATCATTAAATAGCTAACTGTTTTTGCTATTAGTACATCGTTTATTTAGGAAATCCATTTTGTGAAAAACTTGCATCGGAAACGGTGCCGCAGGTCAGTGTGTACGTTTTTCTGCAAAATGGAGAATAGTTAGCATTGATAGGTTTCGACGCCCTTGCGGCGCCGTTTTTGTTGGAAAGGAATTCGGCTCGCCTGGGTGTCGTAAACCTAAAAGGAGGGCCGTGATGCTAAAACGCCATAATATAAACTCTAACTCCCCGCGAGAAAAATTATACTCCGCGTCTGGAAAAACATACTCCAGAAAAATATCATGTTTTTCTCTCGCTGGAGTATGCTGTAAACTTTCTGGAGCATGTTTACTCCTTCTAGCCTTCCTTCTCATTAATCCTACAATAACTTCCGTTAGCGCTCTAGAGACTGAGGAAGCGCCCGACGGTGCAAACCATGACGATCAAATCATGCCTACAGCTAATACTTCCGATATTTCCATCTCTTTCTCGCCAACTTCTGGCTCAGCGAGCTTGAC
>CAQRDK010000003.1:0-16479 GCA_948868795.1 uncultured Candidatus Saccharibacteria bacterium
TAAGTTCTTCGATATCGATTTTATTGTAAAAAAGGAATAAGTATGTGCTATATCGTCAAAACTATAACTAAACTCATTTGGCGGTTGCGGAAGCTGGGGCGGAGAAAACTTAATTTATTTATCGCGCAATACAGCGAACGGAGAAGCCATCGCTCCGACCGCCGCTACTGAACGGATAGACGTAGCGAATGCCGTGGAAATCGAGACGGTAGGCGTTGTTAGGATTGCTAGAGTAGGGGGTAGACGACCAGTAGAGGCCGTAGTCACCAGCACTGCTAAACAGGTAGCTGGTATCTTGGTTGACGTAGCCACCCCTAACGCCGTAGAACGGAGCTTGAGTAATGTCATTAGTAGTCGAGGTGCCACCTAACTTATTGACGAGCGTCTCAAGCTCACCGCCAGAGTTAGAAGTTGGTAGCCTCCAACCTTTCGGACAAATAGAACCGCTTGCCTGCCCAGAAGTTATTGTCCCTCCAGTTCCCGCCGTAGCCGTATTCCACTGATAATGATTACCGAGAATATAGTGCGCATTAACGTCACCATTCTGGGTCGTAGGGGTCGTATACGCAGTAAACTGCGAAGGACAGTCCGCCGCACTACCTTTTTTGGATCCACAGTCACTCGAAGTGTTCGGATTGGTAATACGATAATTGCCTAAACCCCAAGAGCGCTGGCCAGTATTATCGGCAAGAATTGTTGAGCTCGAAGCAGTTGTCGCCGTGTCATAAGCCGGCCTATATCCAGCCGCTGGCACATCGGAGTCTGCCGTAGTCAAAGTTTTTGAAGTCAAGAGATCTAGATCCAAATTTTGCGTCATCCAACACTTACCATCAGCGAGCTTAGTTACCCAGTAGTATTTACCATCACGGGTATCTTTAAGCTGAATTGAATCGCCAACTTCCGAAGCCATACAAACATCACTCGTCATATCTTGCATGTTAGCAAGCGAAGTGAGACCGGTGATTTCCAATGGGCTAGAAATAACAGACAGCGTTATCTCATTCTCATAAGTATCCGCCGGTTTATCATTCCCAATATGCGCCGCAAAACTCAAAGTGAAGGTTTTATTATCGGTTTTAATGTTAGTAAAGTTATTGCTAGCGATAACGTCTCCACGATTATTAATCGGGACTTTAGAGAAAATTGTGCCGGCAGTTTCTCCTTCTATTGCGTTATAGCCCCAGGTGTTCAATGGTAGTTCTTCATAAGTAGCTGAACTTGTAACTCCGTTAATAGTTGCGCCAGTATTCTTACCTGTTAGTTCTGACTTATTACTACCTAAATAAACCGTATAGCCTCCAGAGTTCTCTACGCCAACGGTGGCTTTGATGGAATAACGAGCGGAAGCACCATCAGCAGAAATCGGGGTAAGTGAGGCAGAACCGGATTCTGGAGTGAAAGCGATGTTGACAGTAGAGGTGATAGTCGAAGAGCTAGAGCTATTACCCGTATTGTCAGTATTACCAGTCCCGCCGTCATCTGGAGCACTATCAAAAGCATAGACAGAAGTAGTTATGGAATTGATAAGTAAAAAAGTTAGTAAAAACAGAAGCAAACAACTTACTTTTCCAGAAGAGTTAAGTTTTATATTATGGCGTTTTAGCATCACGGCCCTCCTTTTAGGTTTTGTAACACCCAAGCCGCGCCACCTCCCGCACGAAATTCGCCGAAAAGCTACTCGCCATACAAAAATGACACCGCAAGGGTGTTACAACAGACCATCCAATGACCGATACGGTATTAGACAACTGCTCCTTACGGTGCCATTTATATCTAATACCATTCGTTTCATCGGATAAAAAATCCGGTCATTCAATGATAATCTGTTGTAACATTATCATTATATCATAGAAATCCCGAAAACAAGCCCAAAATCTATCGCCATCCCCACATCTACCCCAAACCCTACTTCCCGCAAACCACCTTCATCCCCCGCTTTGCCTTCCGCACCTCGATTTTCGACACCCCCTCAAGCCATTGATATTCCCCCTCCGCCTGAATCTCCACCGTGCTCGGCTGCGAGAACTCAATCTTATCCACGGAAGCCTCATTGAGCCGCAGCCCGAAAATCACACTCCTCAAACCAAACCCCACCATTTTCCAAAACTTCCCCAACCTCTTCACTGCGCTCCCAAATCCAGTCTCCGACAAATACCACTTTCCGCCCTTCATCAGCCTCGACATCGTCGGCCCATTCACCGCCAAATAATCCGTCGCCCCCTCCTCAAGCGCCTCCCCGTTCAACTTCACGACCACCTCTTCAGAATCAGCAACTCCTTCAGGAGCCGAACTCTCCACGCCAGACGAAGGCAAAAACTTCCTCCCCTTATTCTTCAAATACCAAAACACCGCCACCATCAGCGAATAAAGCGGCCCCCGCTTCCCCGTATTCAAGCTCTTTCGCACCCGATCGCCGTCCATAATCTCCGACGCCTCCGCCAGCAACCCCAACGTCACATAACACGGCGCATACCGCCAATGCTTCCCATCCACCAAAATCTCCAACGGCCAAATCTCCCGCACCCGTGCCACACCAGAAGAGCCCGCGCAAGAAGCCCCCCCAGAAGAACCAGCGCCACGAGAACCCTCCGAGCCGCCATCTCCCACCAAAAACCCCTCAATAATCTCCGTAATTCCCCCGACATACTCTCCGCCATATTCCACCGGCCGCCGCGTCTTCAACATCCGCGCCATGTCATTAAAGTTCCCATATCCTAGCGCCGAAAACGTCACATCTTTCTCTGATGTCATTACCGCATTCGCCGCAATCGCCGCCGTCCCGTCTCCCCCCGCCGACACTACCAAATCCCCATCTCCGAGCATCCCCGCCAAAATCGATGCATTATGCTCAACTGTTGTCTGTTTAATCTCATACTTCCCCACCAAAAACCCGCTCACCCTCCGCGCCGGCGCCAAAACCTCCGCCTCAACCGCCGCATGATGCGACGACCGCGGATTATAAACTACCCAAAGCTTTCTCATAGCCCTAGCTAATAGTCAGACCGCCCGGAATCAGCCAGTTCAGCACCGTAAACATCAACGCCCACGCCACCAAACCAATCACAATCTCAATCAGCCTCTTCTTCGCCTTCGCCACCTGCGCGACATCATCCCGCGCCGTCATATACTGAATACCCGCAATAATCACCCCGAGCACCGCTGCCGCCCCAAGACCATAAACCAAAATGTTCAAAATCAGCTTCAAAATTTTATCAATATCAAAATCATCCGGCAAAATACTTGTCTCTACCGCTAGCAACTTCCCTGCCGCCGATACCGCCATCGCCTTCATCATCAGCCAGTTCATCATTCCTCCTTACTTCAAATACCCGTGCAGCTTCTTCGTCTGCTTATGCTTACGCAACTTCGACAGCGCCTTCGCCTCAATCTGGCGAATCCGCTCCCTCGTCACCGAAAACTCATTCCCCACCTCTTCCAAAGTATGCGACCGACCGCCGCCAATCCCGAACCGCAAACGAATAATCTTCTGCTCGCGCTCCGAAAGCGTCGTCAGAATCTCCGCAATCTGCTCCTTGAGAATCTGGTTCGCGGTCGCATCTTCCGGCGAATCCCGCTCACTATCTTCCACGAAATCCCCAAGCACCGATTCTTCATCATCCCCGTCGCGACCCACCGACGCATCAAGCGACGCAATATCCTGCTTAATCCGCATCACATACTCAATCTTCTCGGTGTCCATCCCCATCGCATTCGCGATTTCCTCATTCGTCGGCTCGCGGTTCAATTCCTGCGTCAAGCGTCGCGTCGTCCGAAGCACCTTATTAATTGTCTCCACCATATGCACCGGAATCCGAATCGTCCGCGCCTGATCCGCAATCGCCCGCGTAATCGCCTGCCGAATCCACCAAGTCGCATAAGTCGAAAACTTAAACCCTTTATCCGGATCGAACTTCTCCACCGCGCGCAGAAGCCCCGTATTTCCCTCTTGAATCAAATCCAAAAAGTCCAGCCCGCGCCCACCATACCGCTTCGCAATCGAAACTACCAAGCGCATGTTCGCCTCAGCCAACTTATCTTTCGCCTTCTTATCCCCCTCCATCGCTTTTTTCGCGAGTTCCAACTCTTCCTCTTGGCTCAGCAGCGGGATCTTCCCAATCTCTCGGAGATACATCCGCACCGAGTCGTCCGCAAAAGCATCGACGTTATCCGCCGTAATCGCGAGCTCGTCATCCAAAAACTCATCCTCTTCCTCCAGCTCATCCGCCGCCGGCTCTCCGAGGTCAAGCATCACATTCTTGCTCTTTAAGATATCTTCTTCATTATCGTCCATTACATCATAGTATACTAAAAATCCCCCGTTTTTACAACTCTAAAATCTTCAAACTCCCTATTTCACCTTCAGCGCCGCAATCTCCCTGAGAATCTCTTGCGTCTTCTCCTCATCATCCGCGCATTTTTCCAGCTCTTCCGTCAAAACCCGAATCCGCTGCTTGTTCATCTCAATCTTATATCGTGCAAAAATCGCATCCGCTTCCCGCTCCAGCGCGGCCTTCCCCATCTCCGCATACGAGTTCTGAAACACCATCTCGAGCTCCCCGATTTTCACCTCATCCTCCGTCACATCCAGCCCATACTTATTCTCCACCCCTCCATGAATAATCAACGCCTGCAAAGTATCGTTCAACTTCCGTATCAAATCAATCTTCACCTGCACATCTTTCGTCGCCACGCTCTTCAATCGCTGCGCACCCCCACTCGACGACATCTTCAAATCTTTCTCGTGCAAATCCTCCACCGAACAGTCCAACTTCCTCGCCACCAACTTCTCATAATGTTTCCGCTCCACCGCATCGCTCACGTACTTCAGCAACTTCAGCGCAATGCTCGAATACTCCCGCTTCCCCGCCCCCGAATTCAAATCAAGATTTTCCTCATATTTATCCAACAGCCAATCCACCGCCGGCCGATAATTCTTCACCGCCTCTTGCCATAGTCGCGGTTCCTTCTGAATCAGCTCATCCGGATCCTTCGCCCCATGATAATCCGAAATCACACTCAAATTCACCCCGAGATCCCCCGCCATCATAATCGCCCGCTCCGTCGCCTTCACCCCTGCCGCGTCCCCGTCATACGCCAACCGCACATCCGGCGTCAACCTCGACAAACTCTTCAGATGCAACTCCGTCATCGCCGTCCCGCTCGTCGCCACCGCCTCCTTCACCCCCGCCTGATGCGACGAAATCACATCCATATTCCCCTCCACAATCACCACAAAATTATTCTGCCGAATCGCTTCCTTCGCCTGCGCCAACCCAAAAATAAACCGACTTTTATTAAACAACAAAGTCTCCGGCGTATTCAAATACTTCGGCCCCCCCTGGTCAATCACCCGCGCCGTATACCCAATCACCCCGTTCGTATCAATGAACGGCACCATCATCCTCCCCCGGAACAAATCCCCACCGAATCTATTCAGAAGCCCCGCCGCTTCCATCTCCGCCTTCGTGAATCCCCGACTCGTCAAAAACTGAATCAGTGCCTTCCCTGTATTTGGCGCATACCCAATCCGAAACTCCCCGATCGTCCCCCGCGTCATCCCCCGCCGCTCCGTCACATACTCAATAATCGCCTTATTCTTCGTCAAACAAAACTGATAATACTTACATGACAGCTCCAGCGCCTCCTTCGCTCGCCGCTTCTTCTCCGCCACCGCCTTGTCGCCCCCGCTATACCTCTGTAATTCCACCCCCGCCTGCGCCGCCAGTTTCTCCAACGCCTCCCGGAAAGAAATCCCCTCCACTTCCATCACAAAAGTAAAAATATCTCCGCCCTTATTCGAAGAAAAATCATGCCAAATCCCCTTCTCTGGCGACACCATGAACGAAGGCGTCTTGTCCACGCCCCACGGCGACCGCCCCTTGAGACTCCGCCCCGCCCGCTTCAACTCAATATACTGCCCCACCACATCCTCTACCGGGAGCCGCGCCCGAATTTCCTCCTTCGCGTCATCCATACCCCTATTATAACAGATAAACTCTAAAATATAACATCATCATAACTTTTATGCTATAATCATACTATGAATAATTTGGAATACCTCAATCAGATCTCCCAAGAAAACCGCCCCACCTCTGCCAAAAAATCCGCTTCCATGTCTCTCATCATCAAGATCGCCGTCGGCGGCCTCGTCGCATTCCTTTTCATCATGTGTCTCGGCATGGCCCTCAGCGCCGGCAAAACTAGCCCCACCGACCTCACGAAACAGCTCTACGTCCGCACCGCCAACCTTAATACCGCCCTCACCACCTACAACAAATCCCTCAAATCCTCCCAACTCCGCGCCATCGGCACCTCTCTAAACGGCGTCCTCACCAGCGCCACCGCTTCCCTGACCGGATATCTCGCCTCCGAAGGAGACAAAGAGGCTGATCTCAATCCTCCCGAGAAACTCCTCACCGTCGAAACCGAAACTATCGAAGCGCTCGACACCGCCTTGAACAACGCCAAACTAAACGGCATCCTCGACCGCGTCTACGCCAACCAAATCCAGCTCCAAGTTTCCCTCCTCGTCACCTTCATCTCCCAACTCGAGCAACGCACAAAAGACACCGAACTCCTCGAAATCATCAGCCAATACCAATCCAACCTCATCGTCATCGAACAAAGTCTTAAAGACTACTCCAACCCCAGCGACTAACCTTCAAATCATGGTATAACAAGGAGCGCGAATGAGAAAATATCATTTGATATTTTCTCTGAACCGACGAAGTTATTTCTATGGCGTAGCCATATGATATAATATATAGCATGACTACAGAAAATACCTCCAACACCACCGAGCACAGCGCCTCCACCTCGACCGCTTCCCCGCAAGGTTTCATCGCAAAAATCGCCAAGAGCAACTTCATCCAAGAGTTCAAGGAATTCATCAACCGCGGCAGCGTCGTCGACCTCGCAATCGGTGTCGCCGTCGGTGGCGCCTTCACCGCCATCGTCAAATCCCTCGTCGATGATATCATCATGCCTATCACTAGCCTCCTCGCCGGCGGTCTCGACTTCTCTAGCCTCTCCCTCGACATCCCCAACATCTTCGGCGCCGACTCCGTCGCCCACATCGCCTATGGCAACTTCCTCCAAAACGTCATCAACTTCCTCCTCGTTGCCCTCGTCATCTTCGTCATTGTCCGCACCATGAACAAACTTAACCGCGCAAAAGATGCCGAAACTGCCAAAGCTGAGGCTAAAGCCGAAGCTAAACATATCACCGACACCGCCAAGGCCCAAGCCAAAGCTAACGTCGAAGCCGAAGCCGACTACAAAGCCAAACAAGACGCCAAAGCCAAGCAATCCGCCGAAGCCAACAAAACCACCAAGTCCGTCACTTCAAAATCTTAATTCCGAAAACTACCACAAACTTGTTTCCATTCCATTCTTTTTATGCTAAAATAAAGTTGTCTAGTTTGCGAGACGCAAAATCTCGTCACGTTCTTTCAAGAGCCTCGGGCGCAACGATTAAGTTATCCGCTTAATCACAGATTTTGCGAAAATACTAGACATAACCGCAAAAGTAAGGTACAAAGTAGAATAAACTTACTAAGAGATTATTTGTTGTTAATGATCGTGATATTCACCTCATTAGCAACAATAATTTTTTGCTCATTTTTCTCCCGACCCACCTTGCGGTTTTTCAGGAGTTCCACGAGTTTCAAAATCAGAGTTTTTATCATAATCGCCTTTCCGACAGCCACGATGTTTCCGTAAAAAGAGGCCAAAAAGCCTCTTTTTACGTTCTCCGCCTCAGCCGCCGCCCCGCCAAATAAGTTAAGTCCGTTGGGTGAACTTATAAGTTCTTCGATATCGAATTTTATCGTAAAAAAGGAATAAGATATGTGCTATATCGACAAAACTATAATATAAACTTATTTTGACGGTTGCGGAGGCCAGGGCGGAAAAAACTTGGCTTACGTGAGTCGGTTGGATGCGACCATTTTTTATTTTTTGGTCGTCTTTTGACGCTCCGACCCCTGTTGGCTCACGACCAATTTTTGAAAAATGGTCGTCGTTTTACCGGGCTAGACAGCGGACGGAATGTCCCAGACGCCGTAAATTATTCGTGCGAGACGGATAAACATTTGCAGAACCGTAAAACGCGAGATAATATACAAGATCAACCGTGGAAGCCGGCGTCGATGACCAATAGTACCCGCTACTTCCACCGTTCTCGAACAGGTAGTTCGCCCCCTGGCCGACGCCACCACCCCTCACAAAATATAGCGGAGCGCTTGTCATTTTCACTGCATCAGTTCCAATATTATACGCATTAACTAACCCACCAAAACTACCAACCGCAATACTATTAGATTCTGGCAATCTCCACCCCCTCGGGCAAATCGACCCACTCGCCTGCCCGCTCGTTATCGTTCCACCAGTCCCCGCCGTCGCCGCATTCCATTGATAGTGATTGCCAAGAATGTAGTGCGCATCAATATCACCATTAGCGGAAACTGGCGTATCATGTGCAGTGAATTGATTAGGGCAGTTCGCCGCACTATTTTTGGCTGAGCCGCAGTCAGATGATATTGTAGGATTAGAAATCATATAATTCCCTAAGCTCCACGACCTCTGACCGGTATTATCAGTCAATATCGTTGAGCTATTTGCCACCGTCGCCGTCGTATATTCCGGCACCCAGTTCGTCGCCACATCACTATACTCGGGCGTAAGTGCTATACTCGTTGACAAATCCAAATCCAAATTCTGTGTCATCCAGCATTTGCCGTCAGCAAGTTTGGAAACCCAGTAGTATTTGCCGTCACGGATATCTTTAAGCTGAACTTCTTCACCAACTTCACTCACCTCGCATACTGCGCTCGTCATATCTTGCATGTTAGTTATGGAACTTAGTCCAACTACTTCTAGCGGACTGCTCACAACCGACAAAGTGATTTGATTCTCATACGTATCTGCTGGCATTTGATTGTTGATATTTGCCGCAAAACCTAGCGCATAAGTCTTAGTAAGGGTAGAGGTAGTCCTCCCGCCAGCCTCCATTCGCATCCCACGGCCAGTTTCTACTGGCAAATAAGTCGCATTTGCCGGCACAGTTGTTCCTTCGCCATAATATATTCCCCAAGAATTCGCCGCTAAATCTTCATAACTTGTTGCCGACTTTATACTTTCTATCACTTCACCGCTATTCACACCGACAAGCCCCGTAGTCTTTGCGCCAATGTATATAGTATAGTCTTCCGCATTCTGGATCGTGACAGTTACCATCGCCTCCAGTTGTTTCTTCAACCCCGCCGCTGTAGTTGGTGTCATTTCTCCAGAAACTTCTGTTGGGGTGAAGGATATTTCTACGCGACTTTCGTTCGTATCGGCCTGAGCGACCGGCTCGCCTGTCTCCACAGAATCCGTCTCATCCCTAGAAACTTCCAACGCACTCACCGACAAACTCCCTAGCGGGTTCACCAACAAAAATGCCAGCAGCAACAAGCCTAAACCGCTCGCACTCCCGGCAATATTAACTTTTCTTTGACCTTTTAGCATCACAGCCCTCCTTTTAGGTAATGAACACCCCATCGGTATCATCCCGCAAAAGCTAATAAGCCCTAATACAAAAACGACACCGCAAGGGTGTTACAACAAGTTATCCAACGGTCGTTTATACTTCCCGAGATACCTGCTCCTTACGGTGCCGTTCACATCCCGCGAAGTATAAATACATCAGATAAAAAATCCGACCTTTTCAATAATAACTTGTTGTAACATCCCCATTATACCACAAGTCCAACCGATAAAAAACAAAAAACCAAAAACTAGCCCCTAAACCCCCCTACCCCTTCAGCGCTCTCCCCTTGCACGTCGCCAAAACCATCGGAAACGTCGCAATATACACCGACTCATAAATCAAAATCAGCGGCGTGAACCAACTCCCCTGCGTCAAGTACCCCGTCACGCAAAACACCGCATACACCAAATACATCACGCACGCCGCCCGCGTCCCCGCGCTTGCCCGCCAATTCCCCGCCAGCATCGCCGCCGCGAGCATCATCATAATAAACATCATCCGCGAAGAAATCTCGTGCGCAAAACTAATCACGCTCCGCTGCCCGTTTATATCAAAATACCCGACCGGGAAAATCGACAGCAGAATCAACCCTACCACCATCAAAAACGCACAATAATAATATATCCGAAGCATATGCCAATCCTCCCCCAGCTTCCACAAGTATTTCCCCACCATCGCCACCACCAAAAAGTTCCCCAGCGCAAACAAAATCGCGCTCCAAGTCTCATACCCCACATACCGGCTAATCGACCTATCTAGCGACAAACCTCTCCCAAACACAAAACTATTAATCACCACCCCGAGCGTCGCCGTCGTCAAAAACACCGCCAACGCCAACCACAGCCCACCCTTCTTCGGCACCGTCACCGCCTCGACCTTCCTCGCAATCATCGTCCTCATTGATGTTATTTCTCCTCTGTCAGTTCTTTCGTCATATTATAACTTAATCTCACTAAATCTTCCAGTTCCGCGTCCTCAAGTTGCCCGCTCGGCACAATTTCCACTCCGCCCCGCCCAAAATACCGACTTTCCATCACCGTCTCATACTTCTCGCGCAGCAACTTGCTGAGTTTCCCATCACACCGCACCTCAATCGTCTTCGGTCGCACCACCAAAAACGCCTTCCCCGAAACCTCAAAAACCGTATCCTCCCCCTTCTCTCCATGCTTTCTCTCAGAAAACTCCCCAATCCCCCCAATTTTTCCCACCCCAGAAATCGCATCAATCATTACTTTAATTCTCCCGCATACCATTTCAATTCCTCAATCGACCCCCGAATATCATCCAACGCCCGGTGCGCCTCTCGCTTCGTAAACTTCTTCCCCCTCGCCCCCTCAAAATACACCTTCCACGCGCTCACGTCCAGCATCCGATAATGTAGCCTCTCCGCCACCCTCGGCCACTCCCTGTCGATAAACTTCCGATCCTGGTGAATTGAGTTTCCCGCCAGAATCACTTCGCCAGAAGCCCCGAACCACTTATCCATAAACTTAAGTAGCTCATCTTCGACTTCCTTTGCGCTCTTCCCCTCCACATTCTGCTTCATCAACCCGTCCCGCGACTCCGCATTCTTCTCCCAGAACCCCCCCACCATCCGCTCTTTCATCAGCTTCTCCGGCACCTTCACGACCGCCGTCATTTCCGCCGCCTCGCCGGCCTTCCCCTCAATCGGCTCCAAATCCCACCCCGTCGCAATCGCCGCCAGCTCCAAAATCCGATCCTTCCCCGGATCCAGCCCCGTCATTTCCAAGTCAATCCACAAAAGCTTCGCTCTCTTCATCTACATCTCCTCCGGCACCTCAATCCCTAAGAGCCCCAGCCCATGCTCCATCACATTCAAGTACGCCTTCACCAACTGCGCCAGTTCCCCTTCGCGCTCACTCCCCGCCACCTTCACATTCTCGTAAAACCGCGAAAACTCCTGCGCCAATTCATACAAATACGTACAAATTTTGTTCGGCGCCTTCTCCGCCACCGCTTCCTGAATAACTTCCTTATACTGAATAACTTTTTTACTCAAATTCCGCACCGAAGCTACTTCAGAAGTATCTTGAGAAACACTTGCGGTAACTTCGTTACCCCGAGAGGAACTACTATTGCCGACCCTTTGAAGTACTTTCTTCGCCCGCACCGCTGAATACAAAAGATATACGCCCGAATTCCCTGTCGTCGAGACCGATTCCTGCGGATCGAACACAATATCTCCACCCATCTTATATTTCAAAAACGCATACTTGATCGCTGCCAGCACAATCCGCGAATCCGCCTCAGCACCCCCCAATATCTCTTGCACCATCTCCAGCACATCCACCGCCTTAAGGAAATTCCCCTTCCGCGACGACATTTTCACATTCCCCGGCAGCTTCACCAGCCCGTGCGTCAAGTGCGACGTCCGCTCGACCAGCTTCGGCGCATACTCCGCCACGCTCACCAGCACCACCTTCATATATTCCGTCTGCTCATTCCCCGTCACGACCACCGACTCGTCAAAGTGCCAATCATCCCACTTCGTGAAAATCAGTCCCACATCCTTCGCTTCATACGTCGGCACCCCCTCCCGGTTAATAAACACCCGCGTATGTAACCCCAGCTTCTCTCCGTGATAGACAATCGCCCCTTCACTTTCCTCATACACCGTCCCCGTATGTTCGCGCACTTCCTTCAAACCTCGCCCCGCGACCGACGATTCAGGATAATATTTATCAAACTTCACCCCAATTTTCGCATAAAAATCCTCAAAATACTGATAACTCAGCTCCCGCCCCCGCCAATACAACTCAACCAACTTCATCATCTCGACCGTCGACATCCCGAAATCTTCCGCCAGCGCCTCGATCTCCAGCCGTTCCTGCGACCGCTCCGCCCCCAACTCCGCCACCGCATAAAACACCTTATTCAGCGCAACGATTTCCGCCTTCGCTTCCTCATTTTCCTCATACGCCTGCGTCCCCTCGACGTAACACTTCGCAATGTCCTCAATCTTCAGCTCATCCAGCGACACATTTTTCCGCGACAACGCCCACATCGTCTTCCCGACATGTAGCCCCACGTCCCCGCCAAAGTTCGCCCGCACCACTTTCGCCCCCGCGAGCTCCAAAATCCGCGAAATCGAATCCCCCACCACCGACGTATAGAGATGCCCCACATGTAGCACCTTGAACGGATTCGGGTCAGAAAACTCCGCCACCACCGTCTTCCCAGAATATTCACCCTGTGATATATTTCCACCAAGAAAATCCCCTACATTCCCCGCAATCACCCCTACTTTCTCCGCAAAATATTCGTCTGGTGATATAAAGTTCAAAAATCCTGGCGCCGCCACCGTGACCGTAAAGCCTTCCAAAGAAACATCCTTCGCCCCCTCGTCCGTCTCAATCTCTCCCGCATCCAGCCGCGCCTTAATCTCCTCCGCAATTATCATCGGTGCCTTATGCGCCACCTTCGCGAGCCGCATCGCCACGTTCGTCGCATAATCCGCCCCTGTCCCCTCTGGCGCGATCGTCACATCCGCTTCCAGCTCCACCCCATAAAGCGCATAAATTACTTTCTTCAAAACTTCCCGAATTTTTTCCATATTTCTCCTTCATCATCGCGACTCGCCCGACCTCGCGCCGCAACCTATTCTTCTACTATTTTCATCTCCACCGCCCCGACGCCCGAATCAATTTCAATCAACGTCGTGCCGTTCCCCACGCTCTCTCCGTCCGACAAACTCCTCCCGTCCAGCGTCACCGAGCCTATACCCTTATCAATCCTCAGCCTATAATCCCCTTCCCTGCCAATCAAAGTCAATTCGGTCTTCCCCACTCCGGCCGTCACCCTACCATTTCCGACCACCCTCGCCCTGAGCTCTGCCTTCCCCGCCCCGAGATCCAAGTCCAAATCATGCAACTCCCCGCCGCGAATCTCCACGACTCCCGCCCCGCCGTCAATCTCCGCTCGCCTCGTCGCGAACAACTCATCAATCGCCGTCTTCCCCGCTCCGAGATTTAATTTCAAATCCCTCGCCTCCAGCCTCTCGACATCCAAAGTCCCCGCCCCAATCTCAATCTCCACGCTATCAAACGTCGTATCCTCACGCACATAAATCACCAAATCCCCCGTTCCGCCCCAGCCGAAAAATCCGTGACTCTTCTCGACTACATTCAGCGTCGACCCGTCCACCCACGACGTAATATATTCATTATTCGTCTCAATCCGCACCGGCTCCCCTTCCTTCGCCGTCCGAATCCTCACCGCCGTCGCCTTCACATTCACGTCCAGCCGCGTCATTTCCTTTCCGGAAAACTCCGTGTTCACCCATTCCGAGTTCCCATTCCAGCTAATCTCGTCTCCCCACACCATCATCCCGACAAACGACAATCCCCCGATAATCCCCGAGAAAATTGTCACAATCAACAACACCGCCAGCGCCAGCGCAAACCACTTAATAACCTTCTGTGCGCCTTTCATTACTTAATCTCCACTCCGCCGAACACGCAAGTCGCTTCAACATACAAAGTCCGCTTCCCAGAAGTTCCGGAAGTCTCAGAATCCCCATCAGCATCCGCACTCTTCACCCTCTTCTTCCTACTATCCGATACGCCCCCAAAAATCGACGTCGACGCAATTTCCACCTCCACATCCTCCGGCGCATAAATCACAATCCCGCCAAAAATCGACGATGCCTTCACGATCGCATCTTTTTTCATCTTCGCCCCGCGCAAATCCAAATCAATCCCCCCAAACACCGAATCCAGCCGGCACCCCTTAAACTCCTTGCCATCAAAGTTCACATCCTGCTCCCCGAAAGTCGCCCAAAACTCCTCCGTCTCCGTATCGACCGTCTCCGCCTCGCGGATCTTCCGAATCTTCTTCGTCACCGCACTCTTCGCCGTCCCGTGGAAAATCACCGTAAGCCCAATCAGAACCAGAATCGCCGGGAAGAACAACTTCCACACCAAATCAAAACTCAAAACATGTAAACACCCCAGCAACAAACACACCCCAATCAACAGCCCGACAAAGTTTCCCCACTTATGCTCGTCCGTCACCAAACCAATAAAGCACGGCACAATAATAATCAAAGTCCACCACCCCGGGAAAAAGATTTCAATATTCGTCACTTCCAGCGCATTCAACCCCAAAATCACCCCCAGCGCCACCAAGACCAACCCCCACAACCAATTCCCGACTTTCTTCATTTTAACTCCCGAAACCTCAAGTCGCAAAACTCAAAGCTTAACTTAAATAACTTATAATTATACTTCCCTATAATTATACCATATCTTCAGAGTTTGTGAGTTTTGATGAAATACAAGGCAAAATTGAGAAACGCAAGGGAGCTGGGCTCACCGCCCTGCTCCCGCGTATCGCAAACTTTAACGCAGTAGTTCGCAAAACTCACAAGCTCTTCACAAACTCTCTAAACAACGGATGCACATTCAGCGGCCGCGACTTCAACTCCGGGTGCGCTTGCGTCCCGACGAAGAACTTACATTTCGGCGCCTCGACGAACTCCACTAGTTTCCCGTCCGGCGAAGTCCCCGCGACCACAACCCCGCCCTTCTCAATCTCCGACAGAAACTTCTGGTTCACCTCGTAGCGATGCCTATGTCGCTCGACAACGTCCAACTCTCCATAAATCTCCGCAACCTTCGAGCCGCGAGAGAGCCGCGCCGAACAATTCCCGAGCCGCATCGTCCCGCCGGTCGACTCCTTCCCCTTCTGCCCCTCCATAATATAAATCACATTCTCCCCTTCGCCTGCGCCGAACTCTTCCGACCCCGCCTTTGCGACGCCGCCCTTCCTCGCTGCCGCGACGCAAGCCATCTGCATCCCGAGGCATAGCCCGAGATAAGGCTTATCATGTTCGAGCGCATAAGTCGCCGCCCGAATCTTCCCCTCCGCGCCGCGCACTCCGAAGCCGCCCGGCACGACTAACCCATCTACCCCCGCAAAATCCTCATCCGTCGCCTCTTCCGCATTCAGCCACACAATCTCCAGATTCACCTTATCCCGCGCCGCCGCCGCTTTCAGCGCCTCTGTCACGCAGATATAAGCGTCCTCATTCCCGACATATTTCGCGACCAAACCCACTCGCACCGTCCGCGGCCACTTCGTCCCCCTGAGCCGCGAAAACTCCTCCCACTTCGACATGTCCGGTTCCGAAGAGTCCCCGACGAACTTATTCAAAATCTCCAGCACCCCCGACTTCAAAACATTAAACGGCACGTCATATACCGAGTCAATATCCGGCAAGTTCAGCACCGCCTCCCCCGGAATCCCCGAGAACGCCGCAATCTTCTCACACATCGACCTCGGCGCCGGCTTCTCCGTCCGACACACGACGACATCCGGAATAATCCCGAACCCGCGCAAATCCTTCAGCGCATTCTGCGCCGGCTTCGTCTTCAACTCCTTCGACGTGTTAATCCATGGCACATAAACCACATGCACATACAAACAATTCTCCCGCCCCACCCGATTCGCAAACAGCCGAATCGCCTCAATAAACGACAGCCCCTCATAATCCCCGACCGTTCCCCCGATCTCCACGATATGAATATCCGAATCCTTCCCTGCCATCGCAATCTTCTCCTGCACTAGGTCCGTAAAATGCGGCACCATCTGCACCGTCCGCCCGTGAAAACCCCCGCTCCGCTCCTTATCAATCAACTCCTGATACAGCGCCCCCGACAGCACCGACGAATACCTCGACGTCTCGAAATCAAGAAACCTCTCATAGTGCCCAAGGTCGAGATCCGTCTCCTTCCCGTCCGCCGTCACGAAACACTCCCCATGCTCGACCGGATTCAAAAGCCCCGCATCCACGTTCAGATACGGATCACATTTCTGAATCGAAACCTTAAACCCTTTCGCCTTCAAAATCACCCCGATCGACGCCGCCGTAATCCCCTTCCCCACCCCCGACAAAACTCCCCCTGTCACAAAAATATACTTCGGCA
>CAQRDK010000003.1:16489-125649 GCA_948868795.1 uncultured Candidatus Saccharibacteria bacterium
GGCATCTTTTTCGCCGACTTCTCCTCCGCCGGCTTCCCACTTTTCGCCGCGCTACCACTTTTTTCCGAAACTTTTTTATCTTTCATTGGGCACCTCCCTCGATTAGACTAACTCTTTTTCGCCCACACTTCTTCCCTCATCATATCATAAGCACAATCCCCCGCCAAGTCTAGACCTTCCCCCGTTTTTATGTTAGAACACCCCCCTCTTAAACATAAAAAGCGGGCTGGCGAATCTCGCCAGCCCCAATGCTTTGATTACCCGAAAATCAACTGATAATACAATTTGAACGCCATAATCGCGCCCATGCAGACCACAAGCGCAACCAGAGAAATCACCGCAATCGTTACCGTCCGATGCTCACGCGCAAAATGCTGCACTCGAACCCATACCTCATGCGTCCGCCCTGCGACCTTCGCGCCGTCCACCGGCTGCTGCGCCTTCCGCAAAATTGTCAGCGGAATCACCATCAGCAAAATCGGCACAATCGCCAGAGCCGCGCTCCGAATCCAGCCACGCGTCGCATAGGCATACGCCAGCATCATCAGTAACGCCAGAATCGCCGTCGCAATCGCCTGCAGCATTTTGGTTCGGCTGCCTTTCGTCCCTGACATCCGGACAAAAATGCCCACCGTCAGAATCGACGCAGTCACCGCCAAAATGTTCAGATTTCGACAGCTAATCTCCGGCTGCCAGAAGTAATTGCACAGGTTCAGAGGCAAATACCCCCACACATCGTCCCAGAACGCGTTCATCCGGCCTGAGGCCGCCGAAATCGCATCCAGAACTGCCACTTCCAGCATCGTTGCCACTGACAGCGCCAGCAGCAACCCGAGCACCACGCTCATCACGTAGTACCCCCGAACGGTCTTCTCGTACATCTTTTTCATTTTTAGCTCTCCTTTCTCGGGAACGGGTGAGGATTTTACCCTAGCGTCGCCTCATTTTTCAACGCGCCTCCCTAGTATTTTTACCTCTTGAGCTTCTACTCTCTTCCTTCCTCTGTCGCTGAGTCAATGACCGCGACCCGCGAGGATCTCCGATTTCGATGAAAAAGACTGCCCCTTACGGAACAGCACAGAACCCGCCTCCATCAAAAACACGACCTCTGCGCCATTCCGCATAGTAACCAAATTCCAAATGTTCCATAGACTTCACCAGCCTATCCCTCCATCATAGCACACATTTCCAAAATTGTCAATAGCATTTTCATCCCCTCCCACGGCATGTTATAATATTCCCATGAACACCCACTCTAAATCCCACAAAACCAACACCCCCAAGCCAAAAACCTCTGCCACGACCCTCACCCTTCAACCCCCGAAACTCCTCCTCCCGACCATCTTGAGCTTCCTTACGACTGGCATTCTCTACTTTATCATTTATCAAGACCTCTCTTACCAGCTCCCTTTTCTACTCCGCGAGATACTCTACATCATCACTCTTCCGCTCACCGCCGCCCTCGGCCTCTTTCTCCTCCACCGCCTCCTCGAAGTTATCATCATTCACAGAACCTTTCACCCAGCTCATCTTTTCTCCATCATTGCCATCATCCTTTCCGTCGCCGTCTTCTACCTCACCGACGCTATGTATTTCTGGATTATCCTTTACGTTCTCGCTGGCATCATTTTCACCGCCTCCCTCTCCTTCCAAAAATCCCACTCTCTCACCGCTGACCCCGCCCATTTCCTTAGTTCCCTCATCTCCACTGCCGCCGCAGTCATCATCCTCAGCCTCCTTAACCTCTTTGTTCTCCTTGTTATCGCCATCGACAATGAGGCTCTCCCTGAATTGCTTTTCTCCGCCAGCGTCATCACTATTCTCCCCCTCCAACTCGCCCTTACCTTCCTCACCCTCACAAAACTCACCCCCGCCCGCTCCGCCAACCTCCTCCCGCGCTTCGACTTTTTCATTATCATTGCCAGCCTCCTCTTCAGCCTCCTTTCCTTCGCCTCTTACGCCGCCTACACCGAGCACGAACTCGCCGACACGCGTATCTCTTGTTGCCAGTCCACTCTCTAGTCCATTACCACCCACCTCACCGCTATAAACACCCGTCGCCAAACATTTTTCTCCCATCTCCTCAAAAATATGCTATAATAAACCCAAGCGGAGCGTCACCTCGACATTTCGTCGCTGTAACGCCCGACAACAGACGGAAGTGTGTCCGAGTGGTTTAAGGAGCACGCTTGGAAAGCGTGTGTGCGGGCAACCGTACCGGAGGTTCGAATCCTCTCGCTTCCGCCAGGAAGTAATGAAAATCCGCACCTTGTGTGCGGTATTTTTATTACTTTTCTTTCAAGAAAGTTGAGGATTTGAACCGAGAGGTTCGTTATCAAGCGTAGCGAAGATTTCTATCCTCTCGCTTCCGCCATAAAATGAAAAGTGGCGAGCTTGCTCGTCAGTTTTTATTTTCAAAGAAACCTGCTATAATAGTGTCACAATTCGGGAATACCTGCGCCTCTAGCTAAGCGCTAGAGGAATTTTATATAAGCGTCCTCCTTAAAAATGGGCCGCAATCCTAGATCGCAGCCCATTTCGCTGAGTCAAAATTCACCGTCGAAACATACGAACCCGCGACCTGCCAGGCCGCCAAGCCCGACGTTCACGCCAGCTTCGCGAAGTCCATCGGCAGCCGCTCCAGGTTGTACTGCTCAAATGGAAACTCGAACGCCCGCGCGCAGAGCAGCTTGAACAGTCCCGTCAGCTCCGGACATCCCAGCTTCTTGATCCGCGGCAAACTGTGATCGTACATCACGTGAGAAATCGGCACTTCCGCTGTCTTTCCATCCTCGAAGTACTCCTGAATTTCCTTGTGCGTCCGCGGGTCGACCGCCCTCTTCTCACCGAAAGCCTCAAGAAGAAACTCACCTTTCGCACCACGGCTCAGCATCCCGACTCCGTTCTGCACGCAATATTGCGCAAACAGCACCAAATCCACCGCATCATGCATCTTCACCAGCTTCGACAGATACGACTCCTTCGCTTCGTAGGACTCGAACTTCTCCCGCATGTAGCTGTGACAAACCATGCCATGATACTGCCGATAGATGCTCTTCGCTTCCGCCGCATCCTTCATTGAGCGCGTCACGCCATCCACATCCGTCGCCGCGTCCCCAGTCAGCGCCTCTGCATCGTCATGATGCAGCGCCACCGACTCCAGACTCTCCGGCGCAATGTCCTTGTTCTGGAACAAATCCAAGAACTCCAGATACGTCGGCACGATCAGCTGCGCCATCATGAACGAATGCTCCGCCGTCGATAGACCAATCATCGGCCAGGTACACTCCGTGAACGGAAACGCATACCTCACCTCAATCGCCCACGGCGCCGTCATCCTCAGCTTAGTCGCATACAGCTCGCAGATCCGGTCAGCCCTCGCCTCGTACGTGTTCTTCGGCAACAACTCAGCAAAACTAAGGTCCAATCTTATCACCACCTTAAAATAGAATATTCAAATTATACCACACCCCTCGAGCCGAGTCTATCTCCCTTCCGCCACAATCCGATAACTCTGGTCAATCAACCCTAGAATCTCCTCCGTCGCCATCCCATAATCCAAAACTACCGTTATCCAGTTGTCCTTATTCATATGATATCCGAGCAAAATCCCCGCCCCCTTCTCCGCCCCGTCGCCGTCAGAATCCCTACCCATACCGCCGGCGCCAACGGAACCACCTCTCGCCGCCACAAACTCCCGCGCCATCCCCTTCTCAAACCTCAAATCCAGCGCCGCCACATCCTCATCCGTTTTAAGCCCTAACCGTTCGCCTTTCACTTTCAGTATCACCCCAAACCACTTCCGGTTCGTCGGATTCCGCCACGCCGCATTCTCATCCTGCCACAAAAACTCCAACTCGCACCCATACTCCTCCTGCACATACTGAATCACCCCCCGAGCCTGCTTCCCCCGAAGAACCCACTTCCCAGAAAAATCTCCCTCACTTTCCATATCACAATTATACCATGCTATAATATCCTCATGAATAACTCCCCCTCCAATCACCCTGACTTTACTCCGCCTCAGCCCATCTCCTCCGCTCCAGCCAACGCTAAGCCTGAAACCTCTTGCGGCGCCATCATCGTTCATGACGGCAAAGTCCTCATCGTCCACCAACAAAACGGCCTCTCTGGCTTCCCGAAAGGCCACATCGAACCCGGCGAAACCGAGCCCGAAGCCGCTCTCCGCGAAGTCAAAGAAGAAACCGACCTCGACATCATTCTCAATGAACAGACCCGCTTCGCCTTCTCCTATTACATCCCCCGCCTAAACGTCCTCAAAACCGTCGTCCTCTTTCTCGCCTCTTTGAAAGACCCTTCCGAAACCCCAACCGAGCAACCCGACGAAATCGCCAAACTCGAATGGCTACCCTTCGATCAAGTCGAATCCACCCTCAACTTCCCCGAATGGCAAAAAGCCTGGCACACCCTCCGCGCAAAATACCTTTACTAACAAAAATCCTCATAAAGCCCAAGCGCAACCACTTTAACTCACGTCAAAATCGCCGAGTTTCGCGAAAGACTACTAGACATAACCGCGATAGTAAGGTACAATCTAACTAGAAACTATGGTTATTTGTTGCTGATGTAGATATTAATCTCACCAGCAACAATAATTTTTTGCTCACTTTTCGTCTGACCCACCTTGCGGCCCAGCAAACGATCGACGAGCTTCAAAATCAGAGTTCGCATCATAACTTCCTTTCCCCAATCAAACTCCACACCCTACCTTGCTTATGTCCTAGCCGCCTGGGCTCTGCGCTCTAGTATATAGCAAATCTTTCCAAAATAACAAGCACAGCCACGATAAAACCCACAAAAATCCTAGTTAAAATTAAGCTAGTTTGCGTTCTATCTAGCGAAGCGCATCTTATGATGAGCGAGCGACGATAGAATTCGCAAAATAGCCAATTTTAACTAGGATTTCACCACCTTCCGCGTCACGTCAAACTTCTCCATATATTTCCCTAGCATCAGCCGCGTCTGCGCATAAAACGCCGCCGCGCTCTGATACACAATCGCCACCACCGGCGACAAAATCCATTGAATCACCATCGCAAACTTCTTCCGCTTCTTCGCCCACTCCGGCCGTTCCGGCAACATCTTCAACGACACAAACACCGTCACGAATAATCCAATCGCCGCAATCGTCTGGATAATCCCCACTACATTCGGCAAATTAAATGCCACCGCTCCGCGCGACCCCAAGTTCAACAACATCGGCACCCAACCTCCGAACGCCACGATCGGCGCCATAATCGCCAGCGTCACATGCCCATCCAACAGCCGCCAAAACTTCGGGAACAACTGCCAGAAAGGGATCTTCCGCTCCTTCGAAAACAAATACGACCCGACATACGCCACATCGCTCGCCCCATAATCCCACCGCCTAAGCTGCACGAACTGCGCCTTCAACGTTCCCCAAAAAGTCTCCGACATCACCGCGTCCTGATAGATCGGCACCCGAATCGGCACTACCCCATAATCCCCCTCGAAGTAAAACAGCGACCGCCAATATTGATGCCCATCTTCCACAATCGTCCGCTTACTCCAAAAATCCATCCCTTCAAGCGCCGCGAGCGGTTGCGAATGTGACGCAAAGTTCCTGAGCAAATGTGGCCGCATCGTCGAAATCACGTTAAAAAACGAATTCGACATCGCAATCACCCGCATCGGCGCCGACGCCTCCCAAATATTATTCGTAAAAATCGACACCGGCTGATAACTATAATGCTGCCGGTCCGGCCGCACCAAAAACTCATACGCCACATAATCCAAATACCCCTTGCTCATCCGGTTATCGCTATCCAGCGACGTCACAATCACATTTTCCTTCCGAATCCTCTGCCGCTCCACATATTTCGCCAAATGCTCCCCCGCATAAGTCAAATTCGGCCCCTTCCCGACCACTTCATTCCTCAACCCGTCCGGATGCTTTACCAAAATAAAGTCCCGGAACACCCCCTTAAACCTCTCCTTCAATTCGCGAGCATTCGCCTCCATCGCTTCCCCGCCTCGCTCCTCATATCCCAAAACAAAAATAATCCGCTCATTCGGAAAACTCGTATCTCTCACCGCCTCCACCGATGGCACCAGCGTCTCCAACCCCTCGTTATACGCCACCATAATCACCGCATGATAAACATCTTTCGGCTTCGGCTCCGACTTCCCCTCCACGACCGACAACATCCTCAGATTCTGCACATGCTCACTAAAGCCATAACTATTTTCACTCCGCCCGTGAAGCCGCTCAAACGCTTCGTGCGGATTTTCCAAATCCATCAGTCGTTTCCGCCAATCCACCCTCTCTGCCCGCTTCACCACCTTATACCCCTGAATCGTCCGAAACGCCGTCGCCACCGCCTTCACAAAAGTAATCGACACGATCACAAGCAAATAAATCGCTCCCAGAATCGGATTAATCCACGACAACAAAAACAGCAGAATCACCGCCGCATAACTCATCGCCCCCGGCAAAATCTCCAAAAACCGATACAACTTTTTCCGCTTCCCCAGCGGAATCTCCAGCCCTCTCATCTACCACTCCCCTAGCAGTCGGAATATGATGACAAACGTCCCGATAACCAACAAAATCGACGCCACCGCAACCATCATCGCCGTATCCCGCCCATACTTTCGATAAACTTTCATAATCATCACATTATGTAGCAGACCATAAATCAACGCTAGCGCCGGAAACGCCAACATATTCATCCAGCTATCTCGCCGATACCCCCCAGAAATCCCCGCAATCTCCCCATAAACATCCCCATACCCCACAATCACCACCGTATTCTGCGGCCGTAGCGTCGTCAGCGAAAACACCAAAAGAATCGCGCTCACAACCAGCAGCACAATCATCGCTATCATCAGAGGTTTTTGCTTCCTTGCAATCTCCTTCCACGTCGACGCCAAACTCGGCTTCGCCGCCTTCAAATCTTTAGTTTTCGCAGTTGCCATTAAAATCATTATACTAATTATTCAATAACAGGTCAAGCAAACAACAAATCAAACTAGATAATCGCGCTAATCCTCTTTCAGTTTCTTCGCAATATGCTTCGCCGAGAAGCAACGCACAGTCAGAAATAGTGATATCGGCGCCACTAGCATAATCGACCCGACAATGCTGAAGAACATGTCGTTAAATCCAAACAAATTCACCTTCGGCAATTCTTTAAGAATATAGAACTCTTTAAGTCTTTCTGCTAATGCTCCAGCATTACCCAGCCACATAATCCCGACAATGATAAACGCTATCAGCATACAAGACAAAACCGCCAATAAACAAAGTTCAACTAAATACAAGAAATAAATCAGATAAATATCCCCGGTACTAGCTCCAAATGAACGATAAAGTGCCACCGTCGCCGCATCGCTATCAATCAGATGCGCAAAAGTGAAAGCCGCAATCAAAACAGCAATTATAATAAATAATTTCTCCACCATATTCAGCTTGAATTGGAGATTATCGAAATCCAGCCTCAGATACATTACGCGGCCAAATGTATCCATATTCACCAATTCGTATTTCTTCCCTCCGATTTCCACGTTTTTCGGTATATTTTCTCCAGAATAGTTATCGTAATAGTAATTTACCGCATCTGTGTAACTGGGAAATTCTACAATATAGTGAGTTTGCGGCACTTGAGCCTCAAGATATTCCTCCGCCGATGTATACTGACTTCCACTATTAATCTTCTGCTGAGCAATCTTAATAAAATACTTATGTAATGCTTCTGACCCATTATCAATTATCAGCGGCTTTGCATCAAATCCCGATCCATATACCATTCCAAGCAATAAGTTTGCTGGATTTAGCCCTGGCAAAGTCGGGCTGCCTTGCTGTGTAGCGGGATAAGTACCTACAACATAATAATCTCCAGAGTTTACAGTAGCGTATTGGCTTGTTCCTGCCGGCATTAACACCGCTACTTTATCTTCTGGCACATTCGATAAATCAATTTCACCCGATATGCTTTCTGCCACTTCTGGAGTAATTGTTTCTAAAATATCCATAAATTGATAGACCAACTTCTCCCCAACAATTCTTCCATGACATCGTTCAACCCCTTCTTTGATAAAAACCTCCAAATCCTCTACGCTATCAGCCTTTTCTACTTTCCCGGAGCCAAACTCCACAATGCTCTGATACCAAGTTTCTAAATAAACCTTTCCATCATTCGCTTGTAGAGCGGCATCCAGAATAGTGCCCCTAAGACCCTGCAACATAGAGTTAAATCCCATCACCACCCCAAACAACACAGAAATCGTCAAAATAATAATCGCACTTCGCTTTTTATGTTGCGCAATATTACTCCAACTAAGTCTCAAAGCATCAGAAAACTTCAAGCCCATCTCTACTTCCCTCCACTTTCCCCGACCTCGCCAATATTCGCCATTCCGCACAGCATCGTAAAACTCCCCGTCGGAATCTCTAAATTGCCATCAAAAAGTACCGGTTTCTTGCCATACTTTTTGTTAAGATTTTGAAGTTCAATCATCATAACCCCATTGTATCATATATTTAATACAACATATGAAAAACACCCCGGCCGAAGCCGGGGTCATGTTCAACGGCAAACATAAACTAACGATTTTTCATTACGCTAACACTTATAATGGGTCTAGTCAAATCCGAAATCTTCCTTTATAATGGGAAACCAAAGGAGAGTTACCGAAAAACTATATGAAAAAGCTCGTTATTTCCGGCAGTTCCAAACTTCATGAGCGCGCGCTCTATTGGCGAGGATACTTTGAAGGTCGCGGCTACGACGTCATTGATTGGCCCTGCCCAATTTCCACCGAAGAAGAAACCCTTGACGAGCCCCAGACCGAACCCGGTCTTTCCCTCGGCCGTTGGCTCTCTCCGTCCGATTCCGATTATGCGACCCGCATGACGAAGATTTACAAACGCTTCTACAAAAACCTAGACCAAGCCGACACCTTCTTCCTCATGAACGAAGACAAAGACGGCATCGAAGGCTACATCGGCGCCTCCGCCATCGCCGAGCTGACTTACGTCGTCACCGGCAACCTCAACCGCGGCAAAAAAGTCGAAATCAACATCTTAAAACTCCCCGCCAAATCCCAAAACTGCTACGACGAAGTTAAGTTCTGGCTCGACCAAGACTGGATCAAAATCTACCAGCGCCCAACCGGCAGAAAAGCCACCATCCCCGTTCCCGACGACGCTCCGAAGCCCGAACCAACCGAACCCACCGAAGAACCTGAACTTGTTCCGCTGGAACAAGTTACCGCCGCTCCCACCCCTGTCATCGCGCCAATTTCCGCCCCCGAATCAACTGGAAAACGCGGTCTTTTCGGTCGCCACGCCGACAAAACTCTCGACATCACCACCTGCAAAGATAAATCCCTCAAATCCCTCACCCCTGAAGCCCGCGAATACCTCAAAGTCCTCTGCCCCGAATTCCCCGCCTGGCTTCTCAAATACATCGCCGCCCCCGAATTCCAGCGCCTCTCTGGCGTCAGCATGGTGAGCATGGATTACAGCGCCCTCTACAATTTCTCCCATTTCAGTTCAGTCTTCCAACACAGCATCGGCGTCGCTCTCATCATCTGGAATTTCACCCGCGATAAAAAGCAAACCCTCGCCGGTCTTTTCCACGACATCGCTTCCCCTGCCTTCAAGCATAGTATCGATTACATGAACGGCGACTCCGAAACTCAAGAATCAATCGAGAAAGATACCGGCAAAATCATTCGCGAATCGAAAGTCATTACGCGCCAGCTCAAAAAAGACAACATTCTCCCTAGCGAAGTTTCCGATTATCATATCTATCCAATCGCCGACAACGACGTTCCTAATCTTGCCGCCGATCGCCTCGAATATACTTTTAGCAACGGATATTTCCTCTACGACACCTGGACACTTGATCAGATCAAAACCTTCTACGCCGACCTCACCATCCTAAAAAACGAAAATGATCTCGACGAAATCGGATTCCAAACCCCCTCTATCGCCGCCGACTTCGTCACTAATAACCTCACTCTTTCCGCCAACTATCATGGCGACAAAGCTCGTGCTACCCTCCAATTCCTAGGCGACATGATGCAATCCATGATCAATAGCGGCTACCTCAACATGGACGACCTTTACGTCATGAGTGAGCGCGAAATTATCGACTGGATTTTAAGCTGCGGCGACAAACCCATGAGCGACGCCTTCCGCAACTTCCAACGCTCCACCACCGTCTACTCCGGTGCCACCGCCAAGAAAAACTGCTACTGCATCAGCGTCAAATCAAAAGTCCGCTACATCACTCCGCTCGTTCTCGCCCCGACCGACGAGACCGTCAAATCCGCCAAAGACCAAAAAGCCGAAGACTCAGCCGAGCCCAAAGCCGTCCGTATTACCTCCCTCGACAAAAAAGTCAAATCTGCCGTCGACAAATATCTCGACGACAAACAATCCAAATACGTTGGCTTCGACTTCGACTTCAAACCCTACACCGCCGAAGCCTAAAATCATACTCTTCGCCCGACAGATTATACTCCTCGCTAACCACCATATCCCACCCCATTTTTTTCGCCAAAAATCGCTTCCGCAGAAATCATGCTCTCATCCCAGCAAATTATGCTACAATAAAACCAGCATAAACTAAAACATAAACAGGAAAACCAAACCCATGTGCACCGCCGCTATCTATCAATCTAAAAACCACTATTTCGGCCGCAACCTCGACTATGAGTTTTCCTACGGCGAAAACGCCGTCATCATCCCCCGCAACTTCCCCTTCACCTTCCGCGAAGTCGGCACCATGAACTCCCACTACGCCATCATCGGCATCACCTACCTCGCCCCCGACCCAACAAAAGCCGCCACAACAAAAGCCCCTGACCCAACCAAAACCACCACAGCAGGAACTCCCGAAAACTACCCTCTCCTCTATGACGCCATCAACGAAAAAGGTCTCGGCGTCGCCGGCCTCAATTTCGTCGGCAACACCGTCTATCACGACCACGTCGACGGTAAGGATAACATCGCCCAGTTCGAGCTTCTCCCCTGGCTCCTCGGCCAATGCGCTAGCGTCGCCGAAGCCAAGACCCTCCTCGCAAAACTCAACCTCCGTAATTTCGGTTTCAGCCCTGAGCTCCCACCTTCCGAACTTCATTGGATGATTTCCGACCTCACCGGCGCCTGCATCGTCGTCGAATCCGTCGCCGACGGCCTCAAGATTTACGACAACCCTGCAGGCGTCCTCACCAACAACCCGCCTTTTGACGAACAGTTCTTCGCTCTCAATAACTACATGCACCTTTCCGCCGCCTCCCCCGAAAACAAATTCGCCCCGAACCTCCCGCTCACCGAATACAGCCGCGGCATGGGCGCTATCGGCCTCCCAGGCGACCTCTCCTCCCAGTCTCGTTTCGTCAAAGCCGCCTTCACCCGCGCCAATTCCCTCACCCTCCCCGAGAAAACCATCCCAGAGAAAACCAACTCAGAGAAAACAACTACCAACGAACAAACCCCGATCGCGCAATCAACAACCGCACAAGCTCCAACCGCAACTCCTGAAAATGACTTAAACGGCGTCAGCCAATTCTTCCACATCCTCCACTCCGTCGACCAACAATACGGTTGCTGCAACCTCGGCGACGGCAAATACGAATACACCCTCTACTCCTCCGGTTATGACCTCGAACACGGCATTTTCTACTACACGACCTACGCCAACCACCAAATCTCCGCCCTCAACCTCCACTCCGAAAATCTCGATTCCGACCAGCTCATCGTCTACCCCATCGTCGAAACCGAACAAATCCACCATCAAAACTAGCCTCCGCCAAGTCCCCAAACCCACCAAAATATGCTATAATATATAGCATGTCAACCTCAGCGCCACAAAAGTCCAACAAACGACCCGCGCCACAAGCCCATCACCCTCTCCGCTTTCTCAAAAGCCTCCTCACCAACCGTTTCGCTTGGACTGTCATCTGTATTCTCGCCGAAATCATCATCCTTGTCGTCCTCTATCTCTTACTCTACAGCAACTTCTTCCCCGTCACCATCCTTGCCGTCGTTTTCTCGCTCGGCATCACCCTCTACATCATCAACTACTACCAAAACCTCGAAATGCGCCTCCTCTGGGCCTTCATCGTCGTCAGCCTCCCCATCATCGGCCCGCTCCTCTTCATCCTCTTCGCCAGCAACCACAAAAACCAACCCCTCCGTGCCAAAGCCGACGCGCTCCGCGCCGAGCTGAAATCCTTCTACCCTGACAATCCTGCCCTTGAAGACTTAAAACAAGAAAATCCCGCCGTCGCCCTCCAAGCCCGCTACATCTGCGAAACCAACCACATCTCCCTCTCCGAACACACCAAAACCACTTATTTCCCCATCGGCGAGGACTACTTCAAACAACTCCTCATCGACCTCGAAGCCGCCGAGAGCTTCATCTTCCTCGAATTTTTCATCATCTGCCCCGGTTGTATGTGGAACCAAATCCTCACCATCCTCCAGAGAAAAGTCAACGAAGGCGTCGAAGTCTACGTCATGTATGACGACATCGGCAGCATCTTCACTCTCCCCTCCCGCTACTATCGCGACCTCGAAGCTATCGGCATCCATTGCACCCCGAGCAACAAGTTCAATTCCCGCCTCAACGGTTTCCACAACAACCGCGACCACCGCAAAATCGTCGTCATCGACGGCAAAATCGGCTACACCGGCGGTCTCAACCTCGCCGATGAATACATCAACGTCAAAAAACTCCACGGTCATTGGAAAGACACCGGCATTCGCCTCGAAGGTCCCGGCGTTACCAACCTCCTCACCCTCTTCCTTACCTCCTGGAACCTCCACAGCAAAACTCCCCTCCCTCCCGAAAACTTCCTCCCTAAGAACTCCCCAACCTCCAAGAACTTACAGAAATCCAACAACCCTGAAACCCTCAAAACTTCCAACATACAACCCAACCTCCTCGACAACGGCTACGTCGCTGTCTATGGTTCCGGCCCCGCCCCAATCTATGACCAACCCGTCGCCAAAAATGTCTATCTCAATCTCATCAACAGCGCGACCAAGTCTCTCCGCATCGCCACCCCTTATCTTATCTGCGACAGCGAAATCATGAACGCCCTCGCTCTCGCCGCCGAAAAAGGTGTCGACGTCGAAATCATTACGCCACACATCCCCGACAAGAAAATCGTCAACCTCATGACCCGCTCCAATTATCTCCCTCTAATCGAACGCGGCGTCAAAATCTACGAATACAAACCCGGCTTCATCCACGCAAAAAGCATGCTCCGCGACGACGACCTCGGCATCTGCGGCACCATCAACCTCGACTTCCGCTCCCTGATATATCATTTCGAATGCGCCGCTTGGATGTATAAAACCTCCAGTCTCGCCGGCATGTCCGCCGACTTCGAGAAAACGAAAAAGTCCTGTCTCAAAATCACCCCCGAAACCGCCCGCCTGAAACAACCCCTCCGCCTCATCGCCGAAACCCTCAAAGTCTTCGCCCCGCTCTTCTAATACCATGCCCCACGAAACCACTACTCCCCACGAAACCACCAACCTCCCCACCCTCTCCGACATCCGCGACACCTGTCTTTTTGTCGCCCAGCATTCCCAGCACGTCTACCTCAATTACGACAACCTGACTACTTTTGCTGAAACCATCACCGCTCCTCCCGAACATTGGCTCATCACGAACCCGCACAACCTCCTCAGCCTTCCCCTCCCCCTCCTCGTCACCATTCTCCTCTATTTCGAAGTTATCGACTACTCTTTCTGGCCCGACCCCGCTCAACAAAAACCACAAGCCCCCATCACAACGCCCGAATTCGCCCCGCAAAAATGGACCATCCAAACCCCAACCGGTCCGCTCGACGGCTCCGTCGCCCTTCTCTATCTCCTTATCACCAATTTCCAGCAAAATCCCTCACTCGATTTCGCCACCTTCTCCAACGCTGACTTCTACAACTTCTTCCACTCCATCAGCACTCTCGGAGAAATCCCCCTCCTCGCCGAACGCTCCGCCACCCTCCGCGAAACCTCCCACATCCTCGACGCAAAACTTAACAACAATTTCTATAGTTCTATCAAGAACTTCACCTCCGACGAACAACTTTTTCACTTCCTCATCACCACTTTCCCCTCTCTCCGCGACCAACGCACCTACACCTCCCATACCATCCACTTCTACAAGCTCGCCCAGCTCCTCACCTCCGACCTCCTCTTCGTCCGTAGCTACCTCGAACATATCTCCGTCGACACGCAAAACCTCCCCGGCTGCGCCGATTACAAAATCCCCCAAACCCTTCGCACCCTCAACCTCATTTCTTACGACCAAGAACTATCCGCTTTCGTCGACACCCAACAACTCCTCCCTGAAAACTCCCCCTACGAAGTCGAAATCCGCGCCACCACCGTCGCCGCCATCAACTTCCTTCATCAAAAACTTCCTCAATTCTCCCCTATCCAAATCAACGACTACCTCTTCCTCGCCCCTCGCAACCTCCCCAAAAAGCAACCCTATCACCTCACCCGCACTACAAACTACTAAAATCAAGCCACAAAAAATGGAGCCATTGGCAGGGATCGAACCTGTGACCTGCTCGTTACGAATGAGCTGCTCTACCAACTGAGCTACAATGGCAACAACCCCATTATACCACACTTTCCTCCCCCGAGAAACTTTTTCTTCACCTACGGGCAATTTCAGCCTTGACCCTGCTATTCACAAGTGTTAAGATAGAAACATGTTACTATGTTATTGCTTGCTCTTTGGAGAGCAGCAATTTCAATTTGAACTAACGGTTTATTCAGTAAATGAATCGCTAGAATCATAGTCCATCTTCCTTTCTCCCACCGTAAACTTAAAGTGCTTTAGCCAAAGCTTACTTTTGCCCGTATCTCTAGCCTAGCACACTTCAAACACTTTTACCAAGCACAAGCACGATATTTTTCAAAAAATCTACATACAAAAAACAGCCTCACGACCGCTACTAAAACCAAAATACAAAAATGGCGGAACCGACGAGACTCGAACCCGCGACCTCCGCCGTGACAGGGCGGCGCTCTAACCAACTGAGCTACGATTCCACTACCCCTATCTTACCACATCTCCCCTCCCCTGACAACCCCTTTTTCCGCAAAATCAAAATCCCACCAGAATCAACTCCAACACAAAAAATCTCACCAGAATCACCCCCAACACAAAAAGCCGGAGCCCCTCCCAGCCCCGGCTAAATCCCCAACTTTTACTCAGTGATCGCGTCGATATTCTTCATGAACACCGCGTCGTCGATAATCCCGACCACGGCCGCCGCAATCATCACCCAGCCGACCACGGCCAAGACCGCGCCCACGCTAATCACCATATAAATCCCCAGCGCCAGCATCACGAGCGACAAAAGCATCACATAGAACCAATCCTTCACTCCAGAAGCATGCAACTTAATCGCCGAATTCATCCTGACCAACGCGCCATAAATCATCCACGCGCCGACCACAATCCCGATCACATTACTAAACTGTTCCCAAAGCACCACCGCCAGCACCCCAAACACCAACGCGATAATCCCGTAGAGCAAATCATTATTATAGAAGTCATATTTCCCATGCACCGCGAAATAATTCACAATCCGATAAACCCCCTTCACCATCAAACAAATCCCCACTACATAGAAAATAATCTTCATAATCCCCTCCGGCCGCCAAACTAATAGCGCTCCGAGCACCCCGATCAAGACCGATTCCAAAATCGCCATCCAACCGGCAGTCTTTGCCCGCTTTACGATCGGCTGAACAATCGCATCTTTCGTCGACTTTCCAGCACTTTTCTTTTTTGTTGCCATTTTGCCTCCTAATTTCTTATTAACGCCATTATACCACAACCTTTATCATCATGCCAGCCCTATCACCTCGAAACTATGCTATAATAAGAGCATGAAGAAAACCATCTCTATTGTCGTCCCCTGTTACAACGAAGCCGCCGCGCTCCCCCTCTTCTATCAGGAAGCCCTCAAAGTTATCGACACTCTCCCGAATTATAATTTCGAATTCATTTTTGTCGACGACGGTAGCACCGACGAGACCCTAAATGTCATGAAATCCCTCGCTGAACACGACCCGCGCATCTTCTATGTTTCTTTCTCGCGTAACTTTGGCAAAGAAGCCGCCCTCCTCGCCGGTCTCGAACATGCCTCTGGCGACCTTATCGCCACCATGGACGCCGACTGCCAAGACCCTCCCAGCCTTCTCCCTGAACTTCTAAAATACGTCGACCCACAACCTTCCCAAAACCCCGTCGAAAAATACGATTGCGCCGCCACCCGCCGCGTCACCCGTAAAGGCGAACCACCCATCCGCAGCTTCTGTGCCCGCATTTTCTATAAGCTCATCAACCGCATGAGCAAAGTCGAAATGGTTGACGGCGCCCGCGACTATCGCCTCATGACCCGCCAAGTCGTCGACGCCATCATCTCCTGCCAGGAATACAACCGCTACTCGAAAGGTCTCTGGGCCTTCGTCGGTTTCAAGACCAAATGGGTCGAATACGAAAACGTCCAGCGCGTCGCCGGCGAAACGAAATGGTCCTTCTGGAAACTCTTCAAATACGCCATCGAAGGCATCGTCGCCTTCTCGACTGTCCCGCTCACTCTCGCCGCCTTTCTTGGCGTCCTCTTCTGCCTCATCGCCTTCGTTATGATCATCGTCGTCATCATCAAAACCCTCGCCTTCGGCGACCCTGCCGCCGGCTGGCCCAGCCTCGTCTGCCTTATTATGTTCACTAGCGGAATCCAGCTCTTCTTCCTCGGCGTCATCGGCGAATACCTCGCGAAAGCCTATCTCGAAACCAAACACCGCCCTCACTACATCACCCGTGAGACCAACCTCTCACATAATTCCGCCGCACCACATTTCTCAAAGGATCTCCAATAATGACCTTCCTAGAACTTCGACGCCTCCTAAAAACCAAATACGCCGAATACGCGGAAATTATCCGCTACCTCATCATCGGTATCCTCACCACCCTCGTCAGTCTCGGCAGTTATTACGCCCTCGTCCTCACCATCCTCAACCCCGACGATGCCCTCCAGCTCCAAGTCGCCAATGTTATTTCTTGGGTCGTCTCCGTCCTCTTCGCCTACTTCACAAACCGTAGCTTCGTCTTCAAAGTCAAAGACAATCGCGTCCTCTCTGAATTTTTCAAATTCGTCATGAGCCGCGTCTTCACCCTCCTCGTCGACATGGCTATCATGTTCATCTTCGTTTCCCTTCTCCACCTCGACGACAAGATCATCAAACTCATCACCCAAGTCATCGTCATCGTCCTGAACTACATCCTCAGCAAATTCCTCGTCTTCATCAAGCCCAAAGAATCTAAAAAAGCCGCTAACAACTCAAAAGAAAAATAAATCATGTCTCATCGCTCAAAACTACTTCTAATTATCGTAATCTCCCTCGCCGTCATCGCGGTCTGCGCCCTGTTCATCATCTTGTTCATCTCCAACTACCCGAGCAACAACGGCATCGAAGGCGGCTGTTGCACTTGTCTCGACTGCCCCGAATGTGATGTTTGTTGCGACTGCGCCACCCCTTACCTCAACAAAAAATAACCGCCAAAATGGCGGATTCTGGCTTGCCAGAATTGAGTTAATTTGACTTCTAATAAGCGAAGCGCGTCTCCAAGACGAGCGAGCGAAATTAGAATTATCAAAGTAGCCAATTCTGGTGCGGGTAGAGAGAATCGAACTCTCGTCTCATCCTTGGGAAGGATACATAATAGCCATTATACGATACCCGCGTATACCCCCATTATACCACATCTCTCTCACAAACAACAGATAAAACTCCCCAGAAACATTTTAGCTAAACCCTAGAAACTGGCTTCAAAAACTTTTTGAGAGGATCCGGAGTTACGACGAGGACGAGCGCCAAAGCCCCGCGACGGCGGGCGTTTTGGACGCGCCTCGAAAAACAGTTTTGAAATCGGTTTCTAGGCGCTTACAGCGCACTCTCTTCCCCGACCTCAATATACATCTCCACCTTCCCCTCCGCATAAAGCGCCGCCACCATTTCGTCAAACTTCGTGAACTCGATCTTTAACGAATGATAATTCACTTCCGAATCAGTCTTATCAATCAACTTCACATAATAATACCCATCACCATTACTCGACAGGAACCTCTGGCTCACCTGCCCCACCTCCAGCTTCATCGCCATCGCCGAGCGTCCCCCATCTACGTTCATATTATCGACTAACCGCCCCGTTTCCTCATATGTCACCCCTTCGCCCAACTCCGCCGCCGCCGTCAAATTCCCGTCTTGCTCCGCCAAAATCTGTTCGACTTGCTGCGACAACTTATTCGCCGGCTCGTCCACTTCCTGCGAAACCTTCGCCCGCATCAGCGAAAGATACAACATTCGCCGATACTCCGACTTATTCATCCCGAAGTTATCTTGTAAAATCTTCAAAAACCCTTCTTCGCTCCGCTCCACCCCGCCGACTTTCCTATGCTCATCAAACGCCTCTGTCACCTCATCATCCGAAACCGTCACTCCCAGCTCCTTCCCTAGCTTCATCGCATAAGTATACTCAATAGCCGACGCCAAGGCCGCTTGCTTATAGCCCTCGCGCACCGCATCCGCATCTTCGCTATCGCCAAGCTGCCCGCCCTGTTGCTCCGCCGTCATCAAATTACTCCGATAAATCATCAGATAATCGCTATACCTCACATTCGCCCCGTCCACCTTCGCGACCGGCACCGGCACCACCTGCGTCACCCGATAAATCATATCCCCCGTATCCTGAACTTTATATAGCATCGCCCACCCCGCGACCACCATCAACACCAGCGCCACCACCGCGACCACAATCGTATTAATAATCAACTTATGCTTCGCATATTGCATCGGATATTTAAACTTCCGACCCCGCGCCAAGACCTCATCTCGTCGCTCCTCAACTTTTTCTCTCTCCGTTTTTGGCTTTTGCTTAAACATTATCCCTCCACCTTGCTCGCTAAATCCTGTAGCAAATTATATATTTTCTGCGGCTTCCGCACCATCGTAATCACCATCTCCCCCGCGCCCCCAGATAAAGGCGTCTGCAAAGTCAACGTCCCATAGCCAAAAATCCCGCCCAGAATCCCCGTTTTATACTTAATCGTCAAGATTTTATCCAGCCCAAGGTCTATCACTTCTTTCCGAAAAAACCCTTGCTGTTTCACCTCCCGAATCCTCTGATTTGTCACCAAAAAATACGAAAAATACCACTTCATATAAACATTCAGCGCATAGACCAACCCTACCGCAAGAAACGCCAACCACAAGAAAAACAGCTCTTGGCTATCCCGCCAAATCAACATCGGAATCAGCCCAATCACCCCCATCAAAACTAGCCCAAAAAGTCCCCGCCATGCCGTCAAAATATGCCTGCGAAACACCAACTCGACTTCTTCCCCCTCCCGCTGGCCTTCAAACTCCATATCTGTCATATATATTATTATACCACAACACCAAAAGTATGTTATAATAATCGAAAAGGAGTTATTCTATGGGAAAAGAAAAAGACCTAGTTGAACGTAGTTTGGTAGTTTTGAAACCTGACGCTGTCCAGCGCGGCATCGTCGGCGAAATCTTGCAACGCTTCGAGCGCGTCGGCCTCAAAATCGTTGGTATGAAAATGGTCATGCCAGACGAAGACCAATATCGCGCCCACTACGAAGACATCGGCCAAATGATCACCCGCCGCGGCGAACAAGCCTTCCGCTACAACTTAAATTACATGATGACCGGCCCAGTCATCGCCATCGTCCTCGAAGGCGTCGAATGTGTCCCGCTCGTCCGCAAGATCGTCGGCCCGACCGAGCCAAAATCCGCCGAAATGGGCACCATCCGCGGCGACTATTCCCACATGAGCTTCGGTTATTCCGACGCAAAAGGTATGGGCGTGCCAAATCTCGTTCACGCCAGCGGCAACAAAGAAGAGGCTAAGAAAGAAATCGCCCTCTGGTTCAAACCAGAAGAACTCTACGATTACTCCGACCTCAACGAAAAGTTCACCCGCTAACCCCCAGAAACCAAAATACCGCCCCACCCGGAGCGGTATTTTTCTACCTGAAATTTGCTCTTTCGGCCCCGCTACTTATCCAAAATCCCCTGCTCCTCAACATATCGTGAAACTTCCAAAAAGTTCTCATCATAATTATTCTTCCGCCGATTATACTCCAGCCAAATCTCCGACGCACGTTCCTTCCCCTGCGCAATTTCCTGCACTTCCTCATTCATAAGCATCACATTCCCCTCTTGCTTCGCTAAATTAATACATCCTTCCTCATCATACATTCGGCATTGCAAATCCGCTTCCAACTTATCACATTCCTTCGCAAACCTCGCCTCCGCCGTCTCTTGTGCGCAAAACTCATCCGCTAGCTCTCGCACCGGAGTATCCCCATCCAATCCGCTCAAAAGTTCAACCACCGCCTCCCGTCCGCGCAACTTTTTCTCCTCCGCCGAGGCCTCAAACGGTATCACATCCCCAATCACCATCTCCTCCAACTCATGCACCGCCAGCATCATAATCACTTTCGCCAGATCTAAACCATATCCATACTCCGACCACATCGCAATCGCCAACATCTGCGTTCCGTAAACATGCTCAGCCACGCTCTCTAGCCTTCCCCGCTCAACATGCCAAACCTTCCAGCCCGACCGCACCACATCCTTCAGCCGGTTACACAAACCATAAAACCTAACAACTTTTTCCGCTTTTTCCATAATCCCACTTCTCTTAGCGTTCTCGCTCAAGAATAAAATGATGCTATTTTGTATTCTAACAAGCGACGCGCGTCTACCTGACGAGCTAGCGCAGTTAGAACTTACAAAAGAGCGCATTTTAGTTTGAGCGTGGTGACCCGGGCGGGAGTTGTTATCCGTAGAATCAACTCACGCGTGTTCCACAGGAACACAAAACAAAATTTTTGCTTCCGCAAAACATTTTGTTTTCTAGGGTTTTTGGTGACCCAGCAGGGACAGTTATTGAACCGCCTGAAAAGGTCGCGCGGATGCTCTATACGCTAGCATCAATCCATAATTACTCTATTCCCGAAATACCACCAGAAAGAATCAAAGAGGTAGCGAGAGGTATTGACTATGTGCTGTAGCGGCATAGTCATCCGGTAATTGACCCAAATGCACCCTGTAAATTATATTATACCAAAAACCTATTGAATCAGTAATGATGCAGAAGCAGAGATTTTCTACTATCAGTAAAAGCAACAAAGGAAACAGACCAAAACAGAGATAAGCACGAGCGAAAGCAAGTGCGATACCTAGACTAAACTAATGCCCCCACTCCCATATTTTTGGTGACCACCATAAGTCCACATGTTCTCACTGCACTAGGGTTTTCTTTTTGCATATTTTACTTTTGGTAAGCAAACCCCAGGATAGCATGAGCGATTTGACAAATAGTGGTAAATTATTATGTATGTGATATAATTGGGTTATGGAAAATGAGTCACCCGACAGAGTTGAAGTAATTCAGGTAAACCTTAACACTCAGAGTGAGAAGGCTGAAGTAAGCGGTTTTGAGATATTAGTTGCGTGCGCACCAGCCATAATCACGCTATTAGCGTCAGTCATTGTGGTAATTTTGACTCAGTGGTGGAGCAAGCGAAATGAGGTGCGGCTCAAATTTTACGAACGCAGACTGGATGCTCTAGCGAAAATTAACGAAAGTGCAAGCCTATTCTTTAACAGTATGGCTGAAATGTATCACAAAAAGAAGCGTGGAAAAGAGTGTATAGAACATGTCCATCAATATTTTGTTGAATTAGGGAGAAGTATTGACGCAGCAGGAATTTATCTAACGAAAGACGAAAAGGCATTAGTAGAAGATTGTCAGCTGCGAGTGGCTCTTATTCAGTATACGAATTGGAAAACAAAAATTTCGAAACAGGATTACGATGCAATGCTAGTAATCAAATGTTTCTTAGATGATACGATTCGGGAGATTGCATTGGATAGACAACCACGGTGGATGAGACAGGGTCGGCGCAAGAAAGCCCCCAAGAAGAGTAGTAAGAAAACGTCTTAAGTTTTGCCCTGTTTTCTTAAACATTTGGGATTTCTGACTAGGAAAAGTCTCTTTGTCGATTTCACACATAAGTATAATAGGCGCACGCAAGACAGATGACAGCTGAGAGGCGGTATCTGGCGAGCCAACACCCACTTTGCAAAAATACCTCCATCTTTTTGGTGCTATAGTAGAGGTATATGGCACGACCAAGTAAATACACTCCAGAACTTACCAAGCGCATCCGTCAGTATATCACTGATGGATTGACAATTCGTGACGCTTGTTATGGCGTAGAAATTAGTGAAGACACATTTTGTCGTTGGCGCAGAGAGAAGCCAGAGTTTGCTAAGCTAGTGCAGGAAGCGACTGAGGCTCAATGCTGGAGTAGTACTGGCTTGGCGCGCACTAGCGAGTACCGACGCTACCAAAGACGCGTAAAATGCGCCCAGAAGCAGGTTTTAGATGGGGAACGGTCAAAGACTCAGCTTAGTATCGAAAAAGCCCAAGAAACGCCTCCAAACGCCCTTATACGACATTCTCGTTACGCAGAAGATGCCCCTAGCGACTTCGGTGCTATAAAAAGGCTTATAAAACGCATTGAGCCGCCGACCAATGATTTTGGCGAGCTAATATGTTGCGCGCCCTACCACAATCTCGCGACTAATAAAGTAGAGTGGGTTGAACGAGAGACCTATGGAAAACCAGTACTTCATCGTTGCGGTGTGGAGAAGTGGCGAGAAATGACTAGCTAGCAAAAAGCCGCTACTAGACATGCAATTGCAATGCCAAATAATATCAGGCACATGACAAAACAGATTAAGCCAATTACAAAAGCTCCAGTGCTAACTTTATGGTTTGGGCGCTTGATGCTTTCTTGCCCCATCATGTAATACCACCAAGAATTATTATTGTCTGACATAATTTTATTTTACATCAAATGGTTTGATTTTAAGTTATTATGTCGTTTGCAAAGCATCTGACAGTTTTCGATAGTAGTCTTACCGCCTTTACTCCAGGGCACAATATGGTCACCCTCCATCTCTTCAAGTTTATACCTCTCACCTATATGCTCTCCGTCCTTCTCTTGGTCGCAATACGGACAATGTCCATCCTGCCGTTCATAGACGGTGCGTTTGGTGGCATTATCGAAGGCTCGTAAGTTAAGAGATTTCTCCTGACCGTATAGGATATATTCATAGATGCCAGATTTTGATTGGACTTCGTCATCTGCCATCAGGCTTTTTACTTGCTCTTCTAACCTGTTAGCGTCAAAAGCCTGCCCCTTGAAATCATCATAAAATTTTCCCCATTCCAACTCTTTCATCTCGGAGCGGTAAACAGGAAATACTGAACGCACCCAAGCGATAATGCTCTCGAAATAGCGCCAGAGGTCGCTAGCGTTAGCATCTCGTCTATGCTCCGCCATATACTCTTTCACATCGCCTTTACTTGCCCATTTTAACACTTTTGCGAGGTAGTCCTGGCGCTCGACTATACCTTTCATATAGTCTTTACCTAGCCCATAAGCGGCACACTTTGGCTTACTAAAGTGTCGGCGTGCATCCGTCAGCCACTCGCCCGTATAGGTAGCGTTTAGCATCTCTTGTTCGTTAAGAGCCAGACCGTTAATGTTGATGGTTCGGAACCAGTCATATATTTCATTTTCCGTGCCATCACAGATGCAAACCTCTAGTGGATAATTTAAGATTTGTTCTCGCTCATTTTCTGGCAGTGTGTCGAAATACATCTTCTCGCCATTTTGATTTGTGATGGCAAACTTGTGGTCGAGGTAACGACATATAGATAAAGTACGTTGCTGACCGTCAAGCAGTTCAAAATGGTCACCATTTACGACCCAATACATAATGTTTAGCGGACGTTCGTGTCTCACGGTATCGATTACTTTGCGTTGCCGCTCGTCGTCATAGATAAACTCACGCTGGTATTTTGGGCGAATATCAAGTTTGCCGCCAAAACCAACTACACCCTCCCAATCGTGGTCTTGGTAGCCATTAAATAGTTGTCTGACGGTAATGTTTTGTCTTGTAGTATTCACTCACTCTCCTTTCGCTTAATTATAATTCGTCCGTAAAGTCGCTTAAACTTATCACCATCAGGAATATAAAAGGCTGGTCCACCTTGAACATATGTCCCCTCGTCAGCAAAATTGCTAATTGGTTTCGCTACTTCGCGGCTGTATCCTATAATTTCAAACTGGTCTGGGTTATATTTATCAAGAAAAGAGATTGGCACTCCCATTTTACCGGTGAAATCTTTTGGTATTTCCACCGTTTTGTCTACATTGATAGCATCATAATTCGTATAGGTCGGATACTTGTCATTAGTGAAAGTTTCATATAAAGTTAGCTCTTCATGCCGTTTTGTCGTATCTAAATTCGTCCACCACTGAACATTACCTAGCTTTTCTATCTTTCCGTCTGGATTTATAAATTGTTTAGGTTTAGTGTATCCGCTCCATACCTTATTTTCTTTTATCAACGGGAAAAACTCTTTGTATGTAATTGCGTTAATGCTACCGATTATCAAGAACTTCTTTTTATACTTCATTAGCTGATGGACATACTCTCGAAAAAGCGAAAATGGTGGATTAGTGCACACTATATCTGCTTCTTGAAGTAGGTCGATACATTCTTGACTGCGAAAATCACCACCCCCAACCAAATCAGTTTTTACGCAGTTTTCTTTACTAGTTATTTCGAGTTTGTAACCAATTCGTCTTACTTTATCAAATTGAAGAAAGAGGTCTGATTTAGCATAGCGTGTGCAAATAAGCTTCTTAAGCTCATAGTAGTCAAAATTAAGTTTGAAGAAATCAGCAAAGGCGCTTTCTGCAGGGTCATCACAATTGCAATACACGACTTTTCCACGAAACTGGTTTCTGTAGTGATTAAGCTCAAGCTGGATGTCATCAAATCGAGTATAGAACTCGTCGTTCTTAGCTTGTCTTGCCGACTTTAATGAATTATTTGCCATAGTTTACCAACCTTTCAGTTAGGGCTGTATTCTATGGTAAACGCCAAAGAAAGCAGCCATCTGCTTTAGTTGGTAAACTATATTCATCTCCAAAGAGAAGATAAACGCAAATGGCTGCTTACTACTCTCCTCTAGGAGTGAATAAAAATGAATATAGTTTACCGCTTCTTATTATATCACAACTATTATAAAACACAAGGCAGGGTGCATGCTTGAACAACAGGGGTAAATGTGCTATAATCAGGACAAGTTAAGGAGTTTTGCGATGGAAGAAGATTTCTCAGATGGTGGATTGCTTGATATTGTACGAGACCTGCGGGACATAGAAGCCGACCCAGATGGTTCTCCTGTTGATGAGGAACGACAAGGAGACGAGAACATCAAGCTAACTAATGAAGATGAAGATGGCGCAGGTTCTTGGTAGAAAGCAAGACATTCATTTTCCTGATGGCTCGATTGATGAATCTAAATTGAGGTTTGTGATTTATGCTCGTAAGTCCACGGAAGAAAAGGACAAGCAGTATTTTTCAATTCCTCGGCAAATAGAGGAGTGTAGAAAGCTTGCTAAGTCAATGGGGTACAGAGTGATTGGAGAGCCGATTGAGGAGCACGCGTCCGCTAAAGATGCTGGCAATAGACCTAAATTTGATAAAATGCTAAAACAGTTGGAACGCGGTGACTTCGACGGAATCATTACTTACGCTCCAGACAGGCTTTCTCGTAATATGCTTGAGGCTGGTAAAATCCTCGACTTGCTTGTACCGCACAAAAATGAAGATGAAGCCGCACTAAAGAAATTGGCATTTGCTACTGGTAGTTTCGTCAACGATATTAACGGTCGCCTAGTGCTGGCTGTTCAGTTCGGGTTAGCAACTCAGTATTCTCAAGCTCTACAAAAAGCCGTTACGGATGGGATGGCTACGCATGCCAAAGAAGGTAAGGCACAAGGTAATCCAAAATGGGGCTATGAAATCGATGCAAAGGGCGATTACATACCTGACAGAAAGTATTTTTCTATTATACAGCACGGTTGGTACATGCTTCTTAATGGTAGCACCCAGAAAGAAGTGATGGACTATTGGGCGATGGAAGATGTCCATAGGATGACAAAAACCACTGAGGGTAAAGATGGTGAACGAGTTGGTCCACCAAAATCTTCTACTGTTTCGAGGATTTTTCAGGACTCGCTTTATTATGGTGTATTAAATTGGGACGGAGTAGAAACAGATTTGCGTGGCAATGGTAAGTTCGTTGCTATGGTCAGTAAAGAGGAGTGGGATAGAGTACAATTCATCACTGAGTCTCAAAGAGGTGGCAAAGGTAAAAGAAAGGCAGCTAAGGAAAGGTTCTTGCCACTACGACAATTTGTATTGTGTGCTGGATGTGGTCACACTATGACCGTCTCCGTTGGCGGAAAAACCAAAAATAAGCTTGTGTACTATCGCTGCCAAAACAAGCACTGTAAGTATGGAACAAACGAAGTTAGAGGATATGAAATCTTCAACCAACTTTATGATTTGCTGGATGGACTAAAATTATCCGATGACGCATATGAACAGTATAAACAGGCTATTGACGACTTTAGAGAGAACGAACTTGATAGCCTCAGGATAAGAAAAACGCATCTCGAGGGGCAAAAGCGATACCTAATGAAGAAGCGACAAAAAGACTCTGAGACTGTCCAAAGGCTTGCCAATGCCGAGAATGTGGCTGAAAGCGTTTTCGAGGACGCAAACGCAGCAGTTGAGGAGGACGATTATAATATAGCTAGAGCCGAAGAGGAAATAAGAGAAGTAAAAAGAAAACTAGATGGCAGTGAAGACTTGGCGATTTCCGAACAGGAGTTCTTGACCCTTATTGAATCTGCTGGAAAACAGATGAAAAACGGTAATTTCGTCCAAAAAGATGCAATCGCCAGAATTCTACTATTGAACCTCAAAGTCGATGATAAAAAACGCCTCATTCCTATCTGGAACGAAGCGTTTCGTGGACTATTTTCATCTCAGGTTATCCCTGATGGTGACCCGGGCGGGAGTTGAACCCACAACCTTCTCCTTAGGACGGAGCCGCTCTATCCAATTGAGCTACCAGGCCATACAAACATTATAACATAACCTCAATCTATGTTATAATCAAATCAGGCGATGACCTCTTGCCAAATTTTAAAATCTTTGATAAGATAGGGATGTTATATGGATTTATTAGCGTCGCTTCTTTGGAGTGACGTTAATTTTTACTTTGACGTAGAGCCAGCCTAGAGCAATCTAACTCTTCCAAAATGGATGTTAAAGCCCATAAGCACCTCCTTTCTCCTGCATAACTAATAGGTTAGCAAGAGAAGTCATCACCTGCCTTAATCTTATCACACCGCTAGATAAATAGCGAGCATAAGTATATTATGCTATAATACACTTATGACTATCTCAAATCCCAAGCCCTCTATCTCCGACAACAACGCCGTCATCATCGAATCCTCCGTCGAGAACCAGCCCCCACTCACCGAACTTATCATTGATTTTATTGAACACCTAGAAATTGAAAAAGGTCGCTCAAAAAAAACCGCTGACAACTACCGTCGTTATCTCCTCCGCTTCCAGGACCTTGCCATGGCTATCCTCGAAGAAACCCCCGACCTTCGCGTTGTCAAAGGCGACGACGTCGAATTGACTGACCTCCTCCCCATCGACATTACCCAAGAACTCCTCCGCAAATACCGCCTCCAGCTCAACCGCGAAGTCGACCAAAACGGCGAAAACCTCGAAATCATCACCCAGTCCTACCATCTTATCGCCCTTCGCGGCTTTCTTAAATACCTAGCTAAGCGCGACATCAAATCCCTCGACCCCTCCCTCGTCGAACTCCCCCATGTCGTCCGAAAACAAGTCACCTTTCTCCACTACGACGAGGTAGAAAACCTCCTCGACGCCATCGACCTCGGCACAGAAACCGGCCTCCGCGACCGCGCCATCATCGAACTCCTCTTCTCCGGTGGACTCCGCGTCTCCGAACTCGTCAAACTCAACCGCGACAGCATCAACCTCGACCGTCGCGAATTTATCGTCCGCGGCAAAGGTCAAAAAGACCGCCCCATTTTCATCTCCAAAGCCGCCGCCGAACGCGTCCAAGATTACCTCGCCGCTCGCACCGATTCCCTTGCCCCCCTCTTCCTCAACAACAGCAAAAACCAAGGCGAACTCGACACCTCCGGCAACTTCCGCCGCCTCACCGCCCGCTCAATCGAACGCATCGTCCAATCCTACGCAAAAAAAGCCGGCATCACGAAGCATGTCTCCCCTCACACTCTCCGCCACAGCTTCGCCACCGACCTCCTCATGAACGGCGCTGACCTCCGCTCCGTCCAAACCATGCTCGGCCATTCCGACATCAGCACTACCCAAATCTACACCCACGTCACCGATCCCCACCTCAAAGAAGTCCACGAAAAATTCCACTCCGACACCGAATGACACCGATTAGATCGACCTACAACTGGCTCAACAGCAGCGGCAAACAATTCCCCAAAATCAACACAATTACAAACGCCGACACCAAAAACGGCCCAAAATGCACCACATGGCTCTTTTTCTTCATCACACTCGGTAGCGCAATCACATCCCCGAGCAGATTCGCCAAGAAAATCGTCCACAACGCCAGCCACCAGTTCGCAAGCGCAAGCGCCAACGCCAGCGCCAAAATCCAATCCCCTCCCCCCATCAGCCGCTCCTTCGACGCCTTATAAATCACGAAACACGTCCCCGCCAAAATCCCCACTCCCGCCACCGCATTACCGATCGCCCCCCAAACATTCCCTCCTTCAAGATCCACCGCATAGATCCTCAAAACCGCAATAATCGCCCCAAAAATCACCGCAATAATCAGCAAAACCACTGGCAACTCCCCCCACTTTGCATCATAAACCGCCAATACCGTCAATACCACCAACATCATCAACGTCATTATAAAAATTGCCATCTGCGCCGCAAGATCCGCCGGATTCCGCGCAAGCAAGTTCCAATTCTCCACCATCGGCAACAAATACGCCCACGACAGCATCAAAAACGCCACCGCCAAACCTACTTCCGACACGAAATCCGCCACTCCAATCTTCTTATGGCAATTCCGGCACTTTCCCCTTAGTACCAGCCACGACACAATCGGAATATTATCATACCAGCGAATTCGCTTCTTACAATGCAAACACACCGACCACTGCCCAAGATCTCTCTTACCATAAACTTTATAATGCCATCGCCACGCCTGGCAGCACGCAAACGACCCAAAAATCGCCCCCAGCATAAACATCATCACCAAAATCAAAGCTTCAATCATCACATCCGTCATATATTTCTATCATACCACAAAAATCCTCAACCAAAACCGGAAACCCGTAAACAAACACAAGAACTTCCGCCCGCAAACCACAAAACTCCCCGAACAAACCTCACGCCACGAAACTTCCACAAGATTCTAAAAGCATGTGCTTGGTAATCACTTCTCATTTGTGATATAATGCCCGCATGTCCAGAAAAGCTCAGCATCACCCAAAAATCCAAAATCATTCCCAGACAGTTCAAGTCGCCCTCGAAGATCATGAAATCGAAACTGTTAACTTCCTTATCGAACACGGCGAAAGCGTTGAACTTATCATGCCTTCAAACACGCCAAAAAATACCAATCCCGATATCCTTATGCGCGGAGTTATCTGGGAAATGAAAAGCCCTACCGTCAATAATGATAATTCTATTTCTCGTCTTTTCTACCGCGCTCTCACTCAATCAACAAATCTCATTTTTGATCTCCGCCGCCTAAAAAAGTCCGACCAGAAACCTCATAATCAACTCATGAAATTGGCCACAAAATCCCGTCGCCTCAATCAAATTCTCATTATTCGTAAAAACGGACAAGTCGAAGAATACCGCAAAAAGTAAAGTTGACAAAACTTTATTCATGCCTTAAAATAATAAACAGATAAGGGCGACTCATCTTCAACGGAAGCGGGGCCAAGCCCTTAACGACGGATTTCTTCCGCCAAAAAAGGTGCTTTTATCTCATCGGAGCTAGAACGCACCTTTTTTCATACTCTCGGAAGCAATCGCCCGCAAATAACTATTCAAACAGAAAAGCAGCTCGCTTTCACGAACTGCTTCCCGAAAGTCTTACAACTTACTATTCGCAATAAGTACCAGCACCTTCAAGCTTATACATGATAGCGAAATCACGAGAATTCGAAGAATATACTGCCTGCTCTCCATCGCACCTCGCATGCTTAATCAAATAAACCATGTGAGCATTGAAATCACTATTCCCTAGTTGCTTCGTGCCACCACTCGCCAAACTCGAAATATCAAGCCCATAAGACCAACCCGAGGGGTCAATCCATTCGTTATATTCACTCGTCGCACCATTCATATAATTACGAATGAAACATACCGCCGAATTGCTTGTCGTCGAAGAGTTATTACATGGCCAACCTTCGTCAAGCTTAATCTCATCACCATCTTCCTGTGCCGGAGTCGAACCATCGACCGGCAAGCGCCCATTATTATTCTGCTGATATTTTTGGACTTGCGCCATCAAATTACCAACATCACGCTGACGTTGCGAATCCTGCTGGCTCCGTCGTAAAGCCGGATATGCCAAGAATACCATCAAGAAAATCAAACCCGCAATCGCCAGCACCAAGACTACCTCGATAATGGTAAACCCGCCCTTTGCGCCTTCATCGACAATCATTTTCTTGCGTGAAGCCGAAGCTGTCGCTCGTTTTTTTGTTGTTGCCATTTTATTTTTCCTTTCTTTGTTAACAAAAGGCTATACTGATGCCATTATAACATAAGCATTTCCAAAACACCAGCACTTTTTGCCTAACTTGTCAGTTTTCCAAAACGCCAGCACTTTTCTCGCAAAACAGCAACGTAGCGCCAACTTCTCCTATAAGGCCTATGCCGAAACTTTGCTCACCAACGAATAAATCGGGAACAAAATCGCCATCACGATAAACCCGGCCATCAGCGCCATGATTACCATTAAAATCGGTTCAATCATCGTCGAGATCGCCGCAATCCGCTCGTCGAGTTCATCCTCATAAACTTGCGCTGCCCGCCCCAGCATCTCGTCAATCTTCCCCGACTGCTCGCCAGTCGCCGCCATCTGCGGCAAAAGCGGCATAATATATTCCCTACCCTTGAGCGCTACGCTCAGCGGTTTACCGCTTCGCACCATCGTCGACGCCTGCACAATCTGATCCTCGAACACAATATTATTCACCGCCTCCCCCGCAATCCCCATCGCCTCCAGCATCGGCACCCCCGCCGACAGCAACATCTGCGCCGTCCGCGCAAACCGCGCATTATACAGCCGAAGAAACAACCCCTTAAACAGCGGCACGTTCATCTTAAACTTCGCCCACGCTTTCGCCCCCACATCCGTCCGCTTGAACTGCACAAAGAACCACGCCAAGAACCCGATAATCAGCAAAATCATCCACCAATAATCCACCACGAAGTTAGAAATCCCCACCATAATCTGCGTCATCTGCGGCAACGGCTCCCCGAGGTCGTCATACAAGTTCTCCACTTGCGGCACGACCTGCACCATCATAAAAATCACCACCACGATAATCACCAAAAGCACAATAATCGGATAAGTCATCGCCCCGCGAATCTTCGAAATCATATTCGCGTCTTTTTCCTGCTGTTTCGCAAGCCGCGCCAAAGACACATCGAGCGTCCCCGACGCCTCACCCGCCGCAATCAAAGACAAATAGACTTTATTAAACACTTCCGGATGCTTCGCAAACGCATCGTGCAGCGTCCGCCCCGCCTCGACCTGCGCCGCGATCTCCTCGACCAACGCCTTCGTCGGTTTATCCTCCGTCTCCTCCGCAATCATGTGCAAACTATTCGAAAGCGGAAGCCCCGCCCCAACCAACGTCGCTAGCTGCCGCGTAAACGCAATTCGCGCCTTTGTCGAAACTTTATTATTAAACTTCGACAAAAATCCATCGTCTTCCGCGTTCACTTTCTGCGGAATATAACCTTGATCGACCAAAATCCGCCCCGCCGCCTGCTCACTTTCCGCCTGCACGCTACCGGTGACTACTCGCCCCGTCTTTCGATCTTTCGCCTTATAGTTATACCGCTTCATTTCCTTTTCCTCTAGTTCTCCGCCGACTCAAATCCCGCAAAACTTACGCCCCTCGCGCCAGCCTCTCATACTCCGCCGTATCGACCGCGTATTCATGGCCCGCGTCGAAACTAATCGTCCCTGCCTTCACCAATCGTGCCAACTCCCGATCCATCGTCTGCATACCCTGGTCCACACCCGTCTGAATCGCCATGTCGAGCTGATGTGTCTTCCCCTCCCGAATAATCGCCCGGACAGCCGAGTTCGCAACCAAGATTTCCGTCACCGCAATCCGCCCGCCATCAATCTTCGGCACCAGCCTCTGCGAACAAATCCCCAAAAGCACATTCGCCAGCTGCGACCGAATCTGCGGCTGTTGATGTGCCGGGAACACGTCGATAATACGGTCGATCGACTGCGCCGCCGAGTTCGTATGTAGTGTCGCAAACACCAAGTGCCCCGTTTCCGCCACCGTAATCGCCGCCTGAATCGTCTCCAAATCGCGCATCTCACCGATCAGCACCACATCCGGATCTTCACGCAAAATCGACCGAAGCGCCGCCGCAAAACTATAAGTATCATAATGCACTTCCCGCTGCGCAATCACCGCCCGCTTCGAATGATGCGTAAACTCAATCGGGTCCTCAATCGTAATAATATGCACCGCTTTTTCCGAATTAATCTTATCAATCAGCGCCGCCAAAGTCGTCGACTTACCAGAACCCGTCGGACCAGTCACCAAGACCAAGCCATGCGGCCGCTCCGTAAACGTCGCCACTACCGCCGGAATCCCGAGATCATCAATCGACTTAATATTATTCGGAATCAACCGAAACGCCGCCGCCAAGTTCCCCTTCTCATGAAACGCGTTCACACGGAATCGCCCCAGATCCCCAAACGCAAAGGAATAATCAAATTCCTTATCTTTCATCAAAATCTTCTGCTGATCTTCATCCAGCGTCGCAAACACCAACTTCTTCACCAACTCATCCGTCAAAATCGGATAAGTCGTCAGCGGCCTGAGCACCCCGTCCATACGCAGCATCGGCGGCAACCCTACCTGGAAATGTAAATCCGACGCATCGTGCTTCACACATTCCTCAAGTAATGCCTCAATCGTCACATCCGTCGACAGCGGCGCCGCAGCTGCCGCCACCTCTGCCACAATTGTATCCACCGCCGGCTGAGCCGCGATCGCATCTTTCTGACCAGTCGCCCCCTTTGTCTTCGTCTCACCGGTGCCAGCACCCGCAGCCGCTTCTTCATTCTTCGCAGCTTCCGGCTTCGTCGCCTCCGCAGCACCAGTCGCCCCATTCTGAACCGCCGTCGAACCAGTCCCCATATTCATTGTCATAGGATCCAAAGCCGGCGTGTCTACCGGCGCAAACGGCGAAGTCGCCGCAGCCGCATTATTTTGATCAGTCTGATTCGTCCCACTACTTTCCATACTCGTATTATACCATAACCCTTTTAACTTTTACGCCAAATCGCTCGCTACCCTATTCACTTCTTCAATCGTCGTAATCCCCGACAGCGCCTTCAACATCCCGTCTTGCCGCATCGTCACCGTCCCCTTCTCCTTCGCGACCCGCATCACTTCCGCCGACGTCGCATGCGAAATAATCAACTTCTGAATATCTTCATCCACATCGATCGCTTCATAAAGCCCGGCCCGGCCCGCATAACCGCCCGGCGAATCCTGATCCTCAATTCCCTTCACCAAGTTATATCCATTCTGGTTCGCCACCGGCAAGCCTTTATATCCCAAATCTTCGCTCGTCGTCGCCACTTCCTCTTGCGTCTGCGGCAAAATCTCACCGACCACCTGATTGATCTCTTGTGTCTCCATTTCGCTACTCTGATATGAAGTTCGTTTCGCTGCCACCCGCCTGACCAACCGCTGCCCAATCACCGTATTCAAAGTCGACGCCAGAAGAAATGGCTCAATCCCCATATCGAGAAGACGCGGCAAAATACCCGCCGCCGAGTTCGTGTGTAAAGTCGAAAACACCAAATGCCCCGTCAGCGACGCCTGCACCGCCAAGTTCGCCGTCTCCGAGTCGCGAATCTCCCCCACCATCACCACATCCGGGTCCTGACGCAAAATCGACCGTAGCCCCGACGCGAACGTTAGCCCCGCATCCGTATTCACCTGAATCTGATTTACCCCGTCCATCTTATACTCAACCGGGTCCTCCAGCGTCACAATATTAATCTTTTCCGACTTAATCCGCGCAATCAACGCATACAAAGTCGTCGACTTACCGGAACCCGTCGGGCCTGAAGTCAAAATCATCCCGTTCGGTCGCGAAATCCCTTTCAAGACCGTCCTGAGCGCCCGCCCCGTCATCCCCATACTTTCGATATCCATCGACGTCCCGGTCTTATCCAAAAGACGAATCACCACCTGCTCCCCCCACACCACCGGTGAAATCGCAATACGAAGGTCGACCTCCTTATCGCTCACCACCACCGCAAACTGACCATCTTGCGGAATCCGGTGCTCATCAATCTTCAAATTCGACAAAATCTTAATCCTCGAAACCAGCGCCGGCTCAATCGCCTTCGGCAGTTCCATCACCTTCCGCAGCACGCCGTCAATCCGACACCGAATAATCAAGCTATTCTCTAGCGGCTCAATATGCACATCCGACGCCTTCGACTTCACCGCAAACTCCAGAATTGAAGTCAAAGCCTTCGAAATCGGCGAATCCTGCGTAATCGTTTTGACGTTACTCGACGCCTTCGCCTGCGCAACTTCCTGATTCGTAACCTTAACCGCTTGCTCGACACCCGTAAAGTCACCCTTATATTGCTTCAAGACCGCCTGAATCCCGTCGCTCGACGACATCACCGCCCTGACCGACTTCCCCGTAAACGTCGACAAATAGTCCACCGTCTGAATGTTCCCCACATCGAGCATCGCGACCACGAGCTGCCCATTCGACTCCCCGAGCGGCACCACCATCGACCGCTCTGCGACCTCTAGCGGCAACAGCGAGAACACCGCTTGGTCCATTTCTACATTCTTCAAATCCACATACGGCACCCCCATCACCACCGCCGTCGCATGCGCAATCATCTCATTCGTCACGATTCTCTGCGCCGCCAAAGCTTCCATCAGCGGCCGCTTCGTCTGCGCCGCCTCCTGTTGCACCCGCTGCACTTCCGCCGGATCCGCCAACCCCTCGCTCACGAGAAGTTCGACTACCCGATCCAGACCTTCCTTCGTCAGTAGCGCCACCTACTCGCCCTCCGCCTCAGGCTCGCCACCTTCTTCCTCTTCCGGCTCTTCCTCAACCGTCGTACAAGCTTCCAGCTCCGCCGCGTCCAGAATCCCGTTCTGATCCACATCCTCACACGCCCCGACATAAACTTCCACCGTCGGATTAATCGCTGCCCCGTTAAACACCTCTGGATCCGGCACAACCAGTGCGCTATCTACTGGACTTACCAACGCCTTAAACTTCACCGACGCATCATCCGGATCGCCCATCAACGACTGACACACGAAAAACGCCGCCAACGTCCCCACGCTCGCAATCAAAATCAAACTAAAAATATCCGATTGTTTCACTTCACTTCCTCCATTCCCAAAAACATCCTAATCATCCGTCAAACCTTGCGCCTGACTACTCATATTCGTCAAACTCCTCGTCCCGGCCGAAGTTGTCGGTTTTGAACCCTTCGCTCGCACCGTCGTCTCGCCTTCAAGCGACATCTGCTCCGCCAAATAATATGCATTCGCCTGCGCATTCAAGCTCAACCCGGCACTGTTCCATTCCACCGTCGCCACCGTAATATCAAACTCACGTATCGACTTCTCAATATTATAAAGCACCGACAAAACCACCGCATCGCTCCCCTGATAACGCAAACTCACCGGTACCACCTCCACCCCCTCAATCTCCGTCGTAATCCGATCATCTCGCGGTGCAATATTCTCCGGCTCCCAATTCGATTCAATGAAAATCTCATTCAAACTCGCCATCAACGCTTCCGTATTCTTCCGCGCTGGCAAGGCATCCGGAATCACGCGCAGCGCCGAACACGCCTTCAAAGATTGTAGATATCTCTGCCGATCCGCATCATTCGTCGCCTGCGCCGCTAACTGATTAAAATCAATCCGATTCCCCATCTCGTTATAGCATAATTTCTCAAACTCCTCGCTTCGCCTCCGCGCGACCGACTCAAGATCCGCATTCTGTGCCATCGTCTCAAACACATTATACCGTAGCGAATTCGTCACGCTCGACAGCGCCACCGTATTCGGATTACACGCCTCCAACTCTTTATCATTCAAGCGCCCATTTCTATCCGTATCCGCGCAAATCCCGACATTCCGAATCGTCTGGTCATACGCCGAAATCGCTTCATTCTTCGCCGCAATAATCTTCGTATTAAACTTAATATACTTAATCAAGAAAATCGCCACGACCAGACAAGTCCCCAGAATCAACGACGCCGCCAAAACCTCCAGCATCGTAATCTGCTGCGCCTTCGAAATCTTTACTCGCTTGGTATCTGCCGGTTTATTCGCCATCTTAATTTCCTCCGCTATTGCTTGAATTGCTCAAACATTCCGTATCGTTCGCATCACACGCCCGCGCTTCCTGCGCAAACATATTTCCAATCTGAACATAAGAATCCGTCACATTCTGACCCATCGGCCCAATCGCAATCATATGCTTATTCGCAAACTTGAAAAACTCTTTCGAGAAAGTCACCGTCGCCGTAAACCTCAGTACCAAGTTATCGCTCTCATCGCGTCCGTTCGCCGAACTTGTAATCTCTAGCCCATCCGGCGCCAACAAACAATCATTCGTCGAAGTCCACCGCACACTCTCGCCAACCAAATTACCCTTATAGTTATAGCACTCACTCATAAAATGCTCCACGCCATCAATCTGCCCGTCCGTCGACATCAAACCCTCCTCGTACCATTCCGTAAACTGCGGCGTCCGCCAAATCTTCACCCTAATCGGCGTCGGTTCCGGCACTTCCCCCGGCACCTCTTCGCCATCCACCACCACCGTTGGCACTACCGGCTTCAAAACCTCTTCGCAAACTTCCTCGCCCCCTTCTTCGACCGTATTCCCCTTGTCATCTTCACGATGGCATTGAATCTCCGTCGTCGTCTCATACCCCGGATAGCCCATCTCGACTTCCGCATTCGCGCTATAATGATACTCAATATCCGCATCCTCGAGCAAGCTCCGCACCGCCCCCTCGCAACCAGGCGTCGTCAAATCCCACCAAGCATAATAACTATTCCCCTCTTTCAGAGCCTGCCCCGAAGCATCTGCCTCGCTAATACACGCCGTCGGCAACTCTTTCCCGTCAATATCTACATAACGCCCGAAATCATATTTCGTCAGCTCCACCCCTTTCTTGAACGACTCCAAAACCCTATAATCAATCAACGGCGCCGTCCGCGCATCCGCCTGTCCCTCCATCGTCACGATATTTGTCGCCATGTCCGCCCGCAGCTGCGACAAGGTCACATCATCATCTCCTTGCGGCAGCATCGCTCCCATCGCCCCGAACACCCGCGACAATACCGTCTTCTGCCCGAGAATATTCGAAATCCCCTGCAACTGCGCCTGGATCGTCACAATATCATCCAGCTCTGTATATTCATTCAACTTCGACGACATCAGCTCCAGCCGCCCGTCCTGGTTCGACATCGCAATATCTTGCCCGCTCTTAACCCCGAACAAGATCACCACCGCCCCGACCGCCACGCTCGACACTACGATACAAATAAACAGTACCATATTGCGCATCCGCTGCGCCTTAATCATCTGCGCCTTCACCTCCGGCACGAGATTAATCTCATAAGTCGTACTAATCGACGACGAAACCACGCTCCCGTCTTTCGAAACCGGCCTCTTCGTCAGCTTCGCATATTCTTCCTTCAGCTTCTTCCAGATTTCTTGTAAATCATTCTTGAAGTTCGTCAAAAAGTTATCCATCATTCCCCCTTTCTGCTAAACCAATCGCCACCGCAAACTCGCTCGCAACCGACGCGAGCACCTGCTGCTGCTCCGGCGTCACCCGCACCAACTGCCACGGATTACCCTGCATCGTCGGCACATTCGTCTTCGCCTCAATATACTCCGCAATAAACGGAATCATCCCCGCAAATCCCGACAGCACAATCCCGCCGACCGGCGCATTCATATATTCCGACTTGAAAAACCGCATCGATTTCGAAAGCTCCGACGCAAAACTCTCCAACGTCGAATCCAGCGCCTTAAACACCTGACCTTCGACTTTATCTTGCGCCAAACCAAACTTCAAAATAAACTGCCGTGCCTGATCCGGCTTCACCGAAAGCGACGACGACACCGTAGATATGAGCAACGCAAACCCGCCCGGAATCGACCGCACAAGCCTCGGCAACCCTCGATACATCATCACAAGATCCGTCGACCGTTCCCCGAGGTCAATAATCATCCGCGCATCCTGCGCCCCGACCGGCGTGAGCGCCCGCGCCATCGCCAGCGACTCCGGCTCTTGCGCAATCACATTCAGCCCATACGACTCAATCAACTCCATCCGTGCCTCTGCAAAATCCACCGCCGTCGAAGAAATCAAAACCTCCGCCTTCGTCGCATCATGCGGACACACCCCGAGCGACACATAATCTACCGTCGCCTCGTCAAGCGGCATCGGAATATATTTATCCAACTGATACTTAATCGAATTCAAAAGCTCCGTCTCCGGCAAATTATCTACCCGGACAATTGACGTAAACGTCTTCGACGCCGGCATCCCGACCGCCACATTATTCGTCGTAATCCCCGCCTGCTTCATCGCCCCGAGAATCGTCTCCCCGAGCCGCCGCTGCCCCGCCGCCGAGCCGTCTTCCAAGACTTTCCGTTCCACCGGCACATAAGCAAACTTCTGCAAAACCCAGCCGTGCGCAGCATTCCCCGCCAGCTGAACTAGCCGAATCGCCGTCGTCCCAATATCTAGTGCGAAAAAGTCGCCCACGCCGTGAATTAAACTCATGCTACCATTATAAGCGTAAGCGTGCCAGAAATCAAGCACCCTCCCGCCCAAAAATCAAGCCCAATCGCCAAAACCACTCCCTCCACAACCGCTCGAGTTTTCCTCCTAAATTGTTAATCGCTTAAACACCGGGCAATTCCTCCTTCGGAAAATTACCTGCGCATTCTCTGGAGAGAAAACATAAATATTTACTTTCGCTTTCTCTTAGCGAAAGTAATTTTTATTTGCATCAACGTAATGCAAACTACACAAAACTCTCCGCCCCAGCCGCCGCCCCGCCAAATAAGTTAAATCCGTTGGGTGAACTTATGAGTTCCTCGATATCGAAAATTGCAAAAAAAGGAATAAGTATGTGCTATATCGACAAAACTATCATGAAAACTTATTTTGGCGGTTGCGGAGGCCAGAGCGGAGAAATTCAGGCCAGAATGCAGAAGCCTTGAGAAACTCCAAACTCTACAACGGTTGTAGAGTTTTACCTAGCGACACAGCGAACAGAATATCCATTATTTCGATAATAGTTGCTGGAAGGTTCTACGATATTAGTCGAACTAAAATATAAATCGAAAGCATTAGTAGATGTTGAATACGGAGTTGAAGACCAATAAACCCCGTAATCTCCACCATAACCAAACAAGAGACCCTTTTCCTGATAAATACCCCCACCGCGCACGAAGAAATAACCGTCCCCAGTCAACTTAGCCACATTCTTGCCGATATTCTCAACGGCTAACAAACCACCAAAACTCCCCGACACGCTACTATTTGAAGTTGGCAATTTCCACCCCTTCGGGCAAATCGATCCGCTCGCCTGACCATTCGTAATAGTTGCACCAGTGCCCGCCGTCGCCGTATTCCAAGCGTAATGATTTCCTACTAGATAATGTGCATCATAAACATTACCAACTACCGTTTTCCCATTTTTCTTATAAAACTCCGGGTCATTAGAGGGTTTCATATTAGATACGTTCACAAACTGCGCAGCACAAGTAGTTAAATCATTTTTGCCTAAACCGCAACTTGAAGAAACTGTCGGATTGTTCACGACCCACTCACCAAAATTCCACGAACGAGTATTGATTTGCGAAGTATCTACAGATGCATGTTTACTCTGCGTCGCCGTCGGCTTGTATGTCGTACTGGCCACAGTATAGTCCGACAATCTAGCATCCGGCCAACTAGACCCAAGATCTAAATCCAAATTCTGCACCATCCAACAGCCATTATCTGGCATTTTCTTCACCCAATAACTTCTATTGTCACGCAGATCAACAAGTTGCTTTGTATCGCCAAGCTCGCTCGCCGCACAGACTTCCGGTGTCATCTCCTGCATCGCCGCAATTCCTTTGAGTCCCACCACTTCCAGCGGACTACTCACCACGCTCAAGGTTATTTCGTTTTCATACGTATCAGCCGGTTTATCATTCCCGATATGTGCCGCGAAGCTTAAAGTGAAGGTTCTGTTGTCTTCTTTGATGTTAGTGGAGTTATTGGAGGCGATTATATCTCCGCGATTATTAGTTGGAACTTTAGAGAAGGTAGTTCCTGGCGTTTCTCCTTCTATTGCATTATAGCCCCAAGTATTAAGTGGAAGTTCTTCATAAGTAGATGAACTTGTAACACCGTTAATAGTTGCGCCAGAGTTTCTCCCTGTTAGTTCTGACTTATTACTACCTAAATAAACTGTATAGCCACCAGAGTTTTCTACGCCGACAGTTGCCTTTATGGAATAACGAGCGGAAGCACCATTAGCAGAGATAGGCGTTAGCGAGGTAGAACCGGATTCTGGAGTGAAAGCGATGTTTACGGTGGAAATCAAAGTTTCCGCCTGCTCTGCCGGCTCACCTATCTCCATAGAAACCCCGCTGCCCTCTTCCTCGCCTTCTAGCGCGCTCGCTGACAAACTCCCTAACGGCTTCACCAATAAAAATGCCAGTAATAGTAAGCCCACACCGCTCGCACTTCCGGCAGCCCTCCTAACATTCTTAACTTTTCTTTGACCTTTTGGCATCACGGCCCTCCTTTTAGGTATTAGACACCCCGCGTGCCGTCATCCCCAGGAACTATATCAGGCGCAACGCCCAAACCCAGAAACAAAAACGACACCGCAGAGGTGTCTAAGCCTATCAACGCGTCAACTTTGAGAAACTCGCTATTGTCAGCATTGCTGCGGTGCCGTTTCCGGCTTACAATAACAAATACTCAAAATTCTACGTCAATAAAAACAGTTGACTTAATATTGATAAACTTAGACAATTCCATTATACCACAAACCCCGCCCGCGCAACATAAAAATCGCCATCAAAAACCGCACATCCCACCAACTCCGCAACAACCAGAAACCCCTACTTCGCCAACTTCAACCAATAAAACCGCTCGCGGTTTCCCCCGACCTTCCCCACCGTCTCATTATCTCGTTTCTTCAAAATCAAAAACCCGTTCCCCCGCAGCCACTCCTCAAACCCCCGCATAATCTCCCGCCGCATCTTCTCATTTTTCACCACCCCGCGCACCAATTGCCCCTCCCCCGTCTCAAACTGCGGCTTCAGCATCACTAGAAAATCCGTCTTCCGACTCGCCAAATTCTTCCGCGCATATGCCAACACTTTCCTCAAGCTCACGAACGACACGTCCGCCAAAATCACATCAAGCCCACCCCGCGCTTCGATCTCTTCCGGAACCCGAAACTCAAAAATATCCGTCTTCTCATACAGCTCAACTCGCTCGTCGAACCGAAGCGGCGCCTTCATCTGCTTCGTTCCCTTCTCAACCGCGACCACTCTCGAAGCCCCCAGCCTCAGCGCCAATTCCGTAAACCCGCCCGTCGACGACCCAATATCTAGCACAACCTTCCCCCGAAAATCATACGAAAACGCCTTCGCCGCCTCCTTCAGCTTCAGCTCCGCCCGCCCCACAACCTGCTCCGTCGCCTCCCCCTCAAACTTTTCCGACGCACGCCCAGCGGTCCCTTTCAATACTCTCCCCGTAGTTTTCACTTTCATAACTACCTATATTATACCATCAAAACCCAATCTATAAACCTACTAGGCAAAAGCAAGGGGCTGGACTTAACGTCCTGCCCCTGCGTACTAGAGCTTTCAACGCAGCAATTCGCCCAGATAAGCGAATTCTCTTACTTCTGCCGCTCGCGATACGCGTAAGTCTCAGTATCCACCGACACCACATCCCCCGTCTTAATAAATGCCGGCACCTTAATCACAACGCCAGTCTCCAGCGTCGCATCCTTCTGCACCGACGAAGTCGTATCACCTTTCACGGCTATCTCGGTATAGGTCACCTCGAGCCAAATATTCTTCGGCAAAGTCAAGTTAATCGCCGTCCCGTTATAGAACTGGATTTCCATCTCATCGCCGTCGCGCATGAAATCCTTCGCATCGCCGACCATATCCGCCGACAACTCATACTGCTCAAAAGTCTCCGGATCCATGAAATAAAACTTCTCGTCATCCTTATAGAGATACTGAACTTTCTTCGTCGTCACTTCCGCCGGCTCAATCTTCTCTTGCCCCTTAAAAGTCTTCGGCAACAGCGCGCCCGTGATCAAGTTCTTCACCTTCACGTTCACGATCGAGCCGCCCCGCCCCATCACTTTCTGGGAATATTCAATCACCTTATACGGTTGCCCATCCAAAGTAATCAACACGTTTTTCTTCAAATCGGTTGGACCATACATCCCAAATCCTCCTAATTATCATTATCTTAATGCTCATGCAACACCGCCGATTACGAGCAAAGAAGCGAGCTCGAGAAAATTTCTAGATCATTTTTTCGAGACCATCCGCAGCGCCACGAGCGAGGAAAGGCGACCCGCACCCGTAACGACGGGATGCGGGGACGCCGGGTCGAGAAAAAGTAAAATAGAAATTTCCTCGACCCGTATTCTTTTAGCGTTCTGCCACGAATGGCAAAAGTGCCAAATGCCGCGCCCGCTTAATCGCAACCGCGAGTTGGCGCTGCTGTTTCGCCGTCAAACCAGTCTTCGACATTGGTTCGATCCGACCATAAACATCAATATACCGCTGCAAAGTCTTCACATCGCGATAATCGAAGTACATATTTGGATTAGTTTTCATTTTCCTCATAATATTTCTCCTTTCCCACCTACTTAAAATGGAATATCATCCAAGTTAATTGCATCGTCATCCGGCATATCATCCGGCACAACTTCTTCGCTCGCCGCCGGTTTCGCGCTCGAACGCGAGCTCGAAGAACCGCCACCATACGAGCCACGGCTTCCGCCTGCGCCAGCACCATCGCCGCCGCCCACGAAAGAAAAGTCATCCACGACAATTTCCACGCGCGAACGTTTCTGACCAGAAGTTTTATCTTCCCAGCTCCGCTGTTCAATGCGTCCAGAAACAATCAAACCCGAACCCTTCTTCACATACTGCGCAATAGTTTCGCCAGAGCGACCCCAAGCTACGCAGTCAATGAATGAAGTCTGCTCTTGCTGCTCACCGTCACCCCCACGGAAAGTCCGGTTTACCGCAATCGTAAAGTTACAAGCCTGCGCGCCACTCGGCGTCGCCCGCATTTCTGGGTCACGCGTCACGTTCCCGGCGATAATCGCCTTCGAGAACCCGCGCATTACTGCTCATCCTCAGATTCAGCGTCCTCGCCATGCGGTTTGCGTGCCGCCTGCTTTGCTTCGTATTTCAATTTCCGTTCATCGACAGTCACCAAAAGATACCGCAAAACTTCGTCAGTAATATTCAAAACACCTTCGATTTTCTTCGGTGCCTCTGCTGGCAACTCGACTTCATAGAAGTAATAAACCGCAAAATCCTGACCGCGGATACCATAAGCAAGACGCTTCTTTCCGTCGTTCGATTCTTTCACGATTTTACCACCATTTTTCTCAATCAAATCTTTGATTTTAGTGGTGGCTGGCTCCAAATTCATCTCCAAATCCGGATGAACCAGAACCGTAAGTTCGTAATTTTTCATTACAACTCCTTTGGGTTAAGCAAGCACGGCTCCGGGAATCTAAAATCCACACACCTGCTCGCTGAGCTAATATACCCTATAAATATACCACACCTCCCCTAATTTTTCAACCCCAAAACCCCGACGAGCACCCCAGCTATTCTCCCCCGTTCGCCAATTTCTCAAATTCTTCCATCGTAGAAATCAACACATCTCGCGGCTTATGCCCATTCGCCGGCCCAATCACCCCAATCTCCTCCAGCCAAATCGCTAAGCCAGACACAAACCCGTGCCCCTTTCCTAGCCACGTCTGGAGCGACGCCGTCGAGAACTTCCCTTGCCGAAGCGTAATCTCGATCGCCTTCCTGACCACCGGATCGTTCGGGTCATACCGCCGTCCGAGATCGCCAATCGCTCCTCCGTCCGCTGGGCCCATCCCCTTAATCTGCACCGGCTGCGCCACCACGTCCGCATTATAATCCGGCCCGCGTTGCGCTCTGAGGAAATCCGTCAGCTTCGCCACATCTTCATCGCTCGCCCACGCGCCCTGAATTCTCCGCGGCTTCCCCATCATCTCCGTCGTCAGCATCAACATATCGCCTTTCCCGAGTAACTTCTCCGCCCCAGTCATATCGAGCATCACACGCGAATCAATCTGGCTTCCCACCGCGAACGCAATCCTCCCCGGAATGTTCGCCTTAATCAAGCCGGTAATCACCTTCACCTCCGGACGCTGCGTCGCCAGCACCAAGTGAATCCCCGCCGCGCGCCCTTTCTGCGCGATCCGCACAATCGGCATCTCCAGATCCTTCCCCGCCATCATCATAAGATCCGCCATCTCGTCGATCAAAATCACAATATATGGCATTCGCTCGCCTTGTTGCTCAGCTGTCTTCACATCCTCGACCACTTCCGCAGCAGCCACCTCCTCCGTAGCTCCCTCAACTTTCACATTCTTCGCTTTCGCGGCCGCTTCCGTCTTTCCTTCTTCCGCACCAGATTTCTTCGCCGCAGCCGCAGCCGAAGCCTTCTCTGCCGCAGCCGCCTCTTCTGCCTTTTTCGCCATTTTCGCGTTATAGTCGACAATATTCTTCACTTTTTCTTCCGCCATAATCGTATAGCGTTTTTCCATCTCATTCACCGCCCACTTTAGCGCCGACAGCGCCTTCTCCACCGACGTAATAATCGGCGTTAGGAGATGCGGAATATCTTCATACTGTGCCATTTCCACCTGTTTCGGGTCGACGATAATCAACTTCATATCACTCGGCGAATTCCGATACAAGAGCGAAGAAATCAACGAATTCGTCATCACCGACTTACCCGAACCGGTCGTCCCCGCAATCAGAAGGTGTGGCATCTTCGCCAAGTTCGCCACCACCGCCCTACCAGAAATATCCTTCCCCACCGCAAACGTCAGCGGGTCCGTCGCTTTCTTCCATTCCGGACTCTCAATAACCCCTCTGAGCCGCACGTCCGCCGATTTCGCGTTCGGCAACTCGACCCCCACCGATCGCGTCCCCGGAATCGGTGCCTCAATCCTCACCTTATCCACCGCCAAATTCAACGCCAACTCCTTATCACGCGCCAAAATCTTCGACAAGTTCACCCCAGAAGGCGGCCGCATCGTGTATTGCGTCACCCTCGGCCCAACGTTCGCCCCCTCCATCTCTACATCAATCCCGAATTCCGCCAGCGTATTCTTAATAATCTTCGCCGTCTGTTGCACATCGCCCGAATCCGCCGCTGCCTGCTTCTTTTCCAGCAAGTTAACCGGTGGCAATTTCCAATCCAAATCCGTCACCGCAACCAACGCCCGATCCGAATTCCCCGCCTTCTCCGCCATAGCCCCAGTCGCCACGGCCGTCTCGACCTCCGTTTTTTCTTCCGCCGGCTTCTTCTTCCCTAGCTTCGCAAACATCGAAAACTTCGGCTGCGGCTTCAACTTCGGCTCTTCCTTATCGCCATGCACCTCAATCTCAACATCTTCCTGAGCCTCCGCCGCTTCCAGTGCATCTTTCTTCTTCGCACTTCTCGTCGCAACGGCTTTTTCGCGCTTCGCCTTCACCGGCTTCTCTTCCACTTCTTTCGTCCGGAACAAATCCGCCACCTTCTGCACCATCTGCACCGGATTCATCTGCAAAATAAACGCCGCCGTCACAAAAATCAATATAATATATATAATAATAGCCGCGCTCGGGTTCAAAAGCTGAATAATAAACTGGTTCAGCCACTCCCCGACCACGCCCCCGTTCGGATTCGCCGCCCCGACCGACGACAATCCGCACGCCCCCGCTGCCCAGAACACCATCAAAATCGACGCAATCCAAACCACCGGCGCCAATCGATTATTCTCCGTCCGGAAAATCTTCCACGCCATCCAAATCAACAAAACCGGCACCAGATACTTCGCATTCCCAGTCGCCGAATTCAAAAACCCATCCACCGAGTTCAACAAATCTCCCCCATCCCCCATCCAAGTCAGCACAAGAAACACCGCAACTAGCGCCAAAAGTATCGCCACAATCTGCCGCCAAAATCCTCCTGGCAGTTCATGCGCCGGCGCCGCCTTCTTCCGCCCCCGCGTCGATTTTCCTTTTGCCCCCCGACCTGATTTTGTTGACCTCGCTTTTGCCATATATCTATTGTATCACAACTTACTGTTCCACCCCTTTCATCGTCAAACTCAGCCGCCCCTTATCATCAATCGCCGTCAGCTTCACCTTGACCTTTTGCCCCATCTTCAGCACATCCGTCACATTCGCCACCCGCTTATCCGAAATCTGCGAAATGTGCAACATCCCGTCCACTCCCGGCAAAATATTCACGAACGCCCCGAAATCCTTAATCGTTACCACCGTTCCCTCATAAACCTTCCCCACTTCCGGTTCCTCGACCAACGACTTAATCCATTCGACCGCCTTATCAATCGCCTCGTTCGCCCCCGCGACCGTAATCAACCCCGAATCATCAATATCCACCATCGCCCCCGTTTCACCGGTAATCTTATTGATCGTCTCCCCGCCTTTTCCGATCACCGTCCCGATCTTGTCCGGATTAATCATCAACTTCTCCACCCGCGGCGCGTATTGAGAAATCTCCTTCCGTGGCTCCGCAATCACCGACAACATGTGTTCCAGAATATGCATCCTCCCCGCGTGCGACTGTTCAATCGCCTTCTCCAGAATCTCCACCGGCAACCCATGTACCTTCATATCCATCTGTAGCGCCGTCACCCCCTCGGTCGTTCCCGTCACCTTGAAGTCCATGTCCCCCGCGAAATCTTCCGCATCCATCAAATCAGTCAATACATATGGCGTTTCCCCGTCCATCATCAAGCCCATCGCCACCCCAGACACCGGCCGCTTCAAAGGCACGCCCGCATCCATCAAAGCCATACAACTCGAACAAGTCGCCGCCATCGAAGTCGACCCGTTCTGTGACATAATCTCTGTCACGCTCCGAATCGCGTACGGGAAATCTTCCTCGCTCGGCAACATTGGTAAGAGTGCTCTCTCCGCAAGATAACCGTGACCAACTTCGCGACGCCCCGGCGCCCCAATTCGCCCCGGCTCCCCGACCGTATAAGACGGCGCATTATAATGATGCATGTATCGCCGCTTCCCGTCTGTCACCTCCATCGTATCCACAATCTGCGCAAACGACAACGGCGCCAACGTCACCACGTTCAGAGCCTGCGTCAACCCGCGTGTAAACAGCGAGGACCCGTGCGTCCGCGGCAAAATCCCCACCTGCGACGACAATGGCCGTACCTCATCCAGCTTCCGCCCGTCCGGCCGCACCCCATCCTCAATAATCCCCCGCCGCACCTCTTTATGTACCGCAAGGTCAAACGCCTGATCATACTCCGGCAACAACCGTTCATTATAATCTTCAATCTTTTCTTCATCATTCCCCCCCTCCCCGAGCCGCGTCGCCAGCTCCGCGTGCATCTCCGCCTTCAGCGCATCAATCGTCTCTTGCCGCTCGATCACATTCCCCCGAATTTTCTCCCCGAAATGCTCCGCCGCCCACGCGTCGACAACCTTCTGTACATCCTCATCCGGCAAAATCAACTCATATTCCTGCGGCTTCACTTCGCATTTCTCGACCAACTCTCTCTGCAAATCCAACATCGGCTGTACATTTTTCACCGCCCAATGCATCGCCTCGACAATCATCGCCTCCGGCACTTCATCCGCACCAGCCTCGACCATCATCACCTTCCCGTCTTTACAAGCCACAACGAGGTCCAATGTCGACTTCTCGCGCTCCTCCGGCGACAAAAACGCCTTGAACTCCCCGTTAATCCGCCCAATCCGAAGCCCCGCAATCGGCCCATCAAACGGCGTTCCCGACAGCATCAAAGCCGTCGAAGCCGCCAACATCGCCACCACATCCGGCCGGAAGCTCGGGTCCATCGAAAGCACTGTCGTCACAACCTGCACTTCCTGCCGGTACCCCTTCGGGAACAACGGTCGAATCGGCCGGTCAATCAACCGCCCGACCAGAATCGCCTCATCCGCCGGTTTCCCCTCCCGCTTAATAAACTTCGACCCGTTAATCTTCCCCGCCGCATAAAACTTCTCTTCATAATCCACCGACAGCGGGAAGAAATCCTGCACCACCGGCTTCTTACCAACCACGACCGACCCCAAAACGACCGTATCTCCATAAGTCACCAACACCGACGACGTCGACCGAAACCCGACCCGATTCACCTCCAACGTCAGCTTCCGCCCCAAAAGTTCCGTCGACACCGACAAAGTTTGTTTACCGCTTGGATTGATAATTTCCATAAAACCTTTCTCGGGAAAACCTCAGATATCACCTTTCAAGCCTCAAGCCCACAAGCCGCGCCAACTTCCAGCCCGCAAACTCCGAGTCTCGCAGCCAAAAGCCTCAAACCCTTGAAAAGCCATATCTGCCGTCCTCCCAATATTAAAATACTACCCCTATTATATCACACAATCCCGCCAAATCCCCGCCAATCCCCAAAATACTCTTGCTTTTTTGACCAAAGTGTGCTATAATAGAGTTACGGGGTCTGTTTTTGACGATAACGACGCAACATGCAGAAGTCAAATCAGAAATCCACCCCCGTTCGCACATCCCAATTTGCAAAGGAGAGAATATCATGCCCGAAACCCCAGTTATCCAGGAAAATCAGAGCGCCGCAACCGACCAAACCGGTAAAAACAGCCAAAAAGCGCCGACCGCGCAACCCGTTCCTATCAACCTCAAGGACCTCTCAATTGAAGCCGTCCTGGCCAAGGAAGAGGATATTGATCCGCGCGTCGCTATTCACGGCGATTTTCCCCACCACAAGTACGAGAAGATTCTCATCAAAGGCTTCACTACGAAGCTGACCACCGAGGAAATCGTCACCCATCCCCTCATCGTCCTCCTCCATGACTATAAACACCTCATGCTCCATGGCAATCGTGGCAGCAAAAACGACCGCGACAAAAAGCGCAAGAGCAAAAAGCCCTACGAAAACCGCTTCTGTAGATTAAGTTTTATCTACACAATCGCGCAGGACCCCACAACTTGCGATCTCGTCCTCAGGTTCATCATCGACACCGCTTTTGAGCCGGTCTGGACTCGTCACGACGGCAGTCTTGACCACAAGATGACGCTTGATGACATCGCCAGCACGACGGCCTTCTTCGTAGAGAGCTATCTCGCTGAAGCTAAGCAGCTCCTCAAGAGCACGACCGCCAGCTGCAGCATCGACAGCACCACCGTCATTCAAATCATCGAAGAGGGTGAATCCTCTAAAACTGCGACCCCCCCCCAGAATCCGAACTGACCTAATCACTTTCTGCGACTTTTCGGCCATTCTGTCAATCGTTTCCGCTCGCTCCGCCGAGCATCTGTCAACATTTCTCCCCGCAAACGCACATTCTTAAACCGCTCTTCCCTCCGGAAGGGCGGTTTTCCCATCCCAAAAATCCCAAACCCCATCCCAACCCCCATCCAATCAAACCACCACGACCTTCCATTCTAACAAATCGTCAAAGCCTATAATTAAAACATCAAAAAACTCCCTCCTCGGGAGCCTTTTGCTACTTCAGCTACGAACTGCAACTCGCAAATCTACGAGCCACCAGCCCCGCCCGAAGCTATTTGCGCAAACCAAGTTCAGCGATAGTCTTCTTATAGGTCTCGAAGTCAGTCTTCTCGAGATACTTCAGCAACTTCTTGCGTTGCCCGACCATCTGCATCAACCCGCGCTTCGCCATGAAATCGTGCTTGTTGTTCTTGACGTGCTCGGTCACTTCCTTGATCCGCTCAGTCAAAATCGACACCTGCACCTCAGGAGAACCCACATCATTCTTACTGCGGGCGAGCTTCGCCATCGCCTCGGCTTTTTTCTCTCTAGTAATCATATGTCCCCAATTATAGCACACATTCCTCCCCTCGACAACCCCTATTTTCTCACTTTCTCATCCCCAATCCAAAACGGGCAATTTCGACCTTGATTTTGTCGTCCTGTGATGTCAGAATGGAGTTAGTTAATTGTGTAATTACTTTCGTTTTTTCTTGACGAAAGTAATTTTAATTTGGAGCAAATTGATCCAAACTTTCCTAAGAATCTATCCCCAACTCCTCCAACCTCTTCGCCTCCTCAATCCGCCACTCCCCCACCTGCGTCCGCCTAAGCGCTGTCAAGTAGCCTCCAACTCCCAATTCTTTTCCAATATCCTCCCCCAGCGCCCGAATGTACGTCCCGCTCGACACTTGACATCGTATGGTCAAATCTGGCCATTTATAATCCAAAATCTCAATTTCGTCAATCCTCACCTTCCGGACCGGCATCTCCACCTCTTTCCCCGCCCGCGCCAATTTATACGCTCGCTCCCCATTAATTTTCACCGCCGAATAACTCGGCACCCTTTGTTCGGTTTCTCCCACGAACTTTTCCACAGCCTTTTCCACATCCACCCGCGACGGCACCCGAACATCCCGAACAACCGTCACCTCCCCCTCCGGATCCCCCGTTGTCGACGTCGCCCCCAGCCGCACCGTCGCAATATACTCCTTGTCCAGCTTCAAAAACTCATTTGCTCGTTTCGTCCCCTTCCCAATCAACAAAACCAACAAACCAGTCGCAAACGGATCCAGCGTCCCCGTATGCCCGACCTTCACCTTCTTCCGCTTCTCTCGCACCACCCCGTCTTTCCCCTTCACGCTCACCATCCCCGCCTCTTCCGACAACTTCCGTCGCACTCGCGCCACCACCCCAAAAGAACTTATTCCTTCCGGCTTGTCAACTAGCAAAATCTCTTCATTCATGTCAAAATTATATCACAATCCCCGCCATAACGCCACTTGACCGTCACGACACTCCACACCAACGCCACTTGACAGAACTACTTCACCCCAGCCAGAGTCCCCACCGAAGCCCCAGGCATCGCTGGCGGCATCATATCCGGCCCCACCGTCGGCGCAGGTGGTGGCGGCAAAGTCATACTAAACGGATTCGCCACCGGCTCCCCTGGCAACTCCGCCGGCGCCCCGGCAGCTGCTGGATTCCCCGCCGAACCATTAGTCGCACCGCTCGCAGAACCTTCAGTCGACCCGCTACCCCCGACATCTGTCATCGTCATTCCAAAAGCCCCTGCCGGACCATTACCAGTTCCAACCGAAGTCGAAGCCGCACCCCCAGCAGCCCCATCGCTCCCCACCAACGGTGGCAACACCGGTTTCATCGCCGGCGCCCCTGTCGGGTCCGCCAAAGCCTGCTCCATCATCTGCCCATAATCCACCGCCGGCTCTTGGCTCGGCGCTGGCGGCTGCATCTTCACACCTACCGCAGGCGCGCTCGCCCGCGTCGGCTCCGCCGTCGCCATCTCTTTCGCCTCGGTCACAACCGCCGGACCAGAAACCTCGGGACCGTTCAATCCCGGCAAAGTCATCACGCTCGGATCGCTAACCGCACCTCCGACCGTTCCCTTCGCCGGTCCAATCACCGGACTAGAAAAACCACCGACCCCCGCAGCTCCAGCGCTATTAACATCATCCGCCACCTTCGGCAACACCGGCGCCACCACCGTCCCCGCCGCGTCAATCGGCATACTCGGCGTCGGATTCGTAATCCCCGCCCGCGCCGCAATCTCCGCCGCCGTCAAGCCATCACCCCTATCTTGATACCCGACCAAACTCTGCCCAGAAACATCCGGCACTCCGGAAGGCACTCCGGAAGGCATCCCAGACGGCATTCCCGACGAAGCTCCAGAAGACACTCCCGAAGGCGCCCCAGAAGCCCCGGCTGCAGAGCCAGCAGGACCGCCATAAGCCACCCCGACTCCCCCCATCGCCACCCCAACCGTCGGCACATCAACAAAAGCCCCCGCGTCCGCCGCCGCCCGCGCCGCAATCTCCGTCGCGCTCAGCTCCCCCTCCGGCTGATTCTGTATAATTTCATTCCCCGCCACGTTCGCCGTAATCAGCTGCTGATCCGCCCCCATCGTCATCAACTTCGACGCCAGCGTCAACGTATCCGGATTTGTTCGGTTATTAGAAAATCTATCCGTCGCCGCGACAATCCCCGTCAAAAGCGCCGTCGCAATCTCCGAATCCAGCTTATCCGACCCGCCCTGTAGCGCAAAAATCAGCTCCGTCACCATCTCGCACACCGAACTCGCCGCCGGATTACTCCATTCAATCTCCCCGAACCGTCCCCCAGTTCCCGTCGTAATATCCACCGTCGCCGCATCATGCATAATCCGCCCATGCTCCGCCAACGCCTCATCGAGATCCCCCGCCGACTTCACGTTCAGCGCAATCACAAAGTCCACATTATAATCCCCCTGCGAAAACGTCAAATCGTCCTCCGTAATCGAGGTCTTGTATGGCGTAATAAACACCTTCACGAAGTCCCCATCCAGCTTATACCGGAGATGATCCGCCTTATCCTTATTCAACGCAATGATAAAATCCTGCAAACTTGCCGTATTCGTCTCAAACGTCGCATCCGGCCTAAGAAACGCCAGCGCATCCGGCGTCCGCCCCGAATAAATCGCCGTCGTATGCTTCTGCATCCCGTCGAGAAACAGCGACAGCCCAATCGCCGCCGCAATCTCGTCCACCGACGGATTCTTCGACAAAGCAATCAAAATATTCTCCGACGCCTTGATTTTCTCCACAATTTTCCGCACAAAATCCCCTTGCGCCGCCACACTTCCCCCGGCCTGTGCTATCGCCGCCTTCGCGTCCGCTACTGCCTTATCTGGATTTGCCGCATCACCTTGCTTACTTTGATCGTTCATAATATATAATGTTTATTTTTGTATAATCTTATTACACTTATGCTCTCATTTTAACACACTTTTTTATAAAAGCAACGCCATCTCCTTTCTTTTGTATAACCGTCTTCTTACGAAATGTTGTATTTTTTTACAACATAAGTAAACAGATTCTCCCCCTATAAACAGCCATATATTTGTAAAAACACAAAAATAAGCAAAAATAGTATTGACTAGAATACCTATGTGTGATATAATGAAACTATCCTTGATCAATTACATCCTATACGAAGATCGAGGCAGCACGTTACGGTAACGAAGAGAGCCAGGGCTCACTCATCAGTTATCAGGGAGCGACAAAGACAGTGTCGTATTATATCCCGCAGTAAGGTGCTGAGTACTGTCGATTACGCAACATCGCATCGGAATCCAAGTTCACAAGAACCAAGACCCCAGTAATACATGCATCGCAGCACAAACCACTTTCATACGCATAACCATTGAATGGCCCCAGCGAGTCGATTTTTCGACAAAGTAAACTCTACGCATAACTACAACCATTGTCGACAGGAGAATGTCGACCCCGTTATTCCCGCCCAGGCTAAAGCACCTTGTGTGCAGTGCAAAAACCGTTTGACGGCAGGATTAACATTCGCAGAGAGCGCACCGTTCATGAGCCCAAGGTTAAGTGGGAACCTAGGATGAACGACTTATCTAATCGAAAAATTACTTATTAAACTGAAAGCAAAAACTTTACAGCCAACTCTCCCACACACGTTACCCTAGCACAAACCCGCCCCCTCCGTTCGGAGGGGGCAAACTTTTTATTTAGTATTTTCCCCAAACCATATCGCAACAGAGATAACATCGCACGTCATTCTACGGTTAAACGTATACCCAAAAATCACGCCTAACCGCGGCAAACGTACAACAAACCCCAAAACCTCTCACTCCGCCCAAGCCACCCCCCCGTCTCCCGGGATGAACCTAAAATGCTTCTCCGGCGTCACCCTCTTCATATAATCCTCTTCCAGATTCGGCTGCCCGCCATTATGTATAATATACGCCCGCCCCTCCGCGTTCCGCCGATCCGACACCATCCCGATATGGTTCCCATTCTCCGCAATAATAATATCTCCCGGTTGCCACTCCGCAATCTCCGAAGTGTCCGTCGTCAGCTCCTCCGCATATTCCGCAAAAAACACCGCGAGCACATTCACCCGCCGAAAATCAATATTCTTATCCCGCTCCGTAATCCACGGATACGCCTCCGGCCTCGCCGCAATATCCGCATCCACCATCTCGCGCAAGTTATACCCCGCCTCCCGAAACGCCCGCCAAATCACATCCGTACACACCCCAACATCGTCCGGCGGAAATCCCCCATCCACATACGACCCGTCATACCGTGGGTGATTCTCTATATCCTTCCGCGCTCCATTCAGCAACTCCGTATAATCATCCACCCCGTCCCCATCAAAATCCGTCTCCGAAAGCACCCTCGTTAGTCCAAAATCCTCCCCCGTATAATACCGCACCAGCGTCGACCCGTCATTACTCCCCGCAAACGGCCCCAGATTAAACTCCCACATCAACCACGCCCCGACCAGTCCAATCACCACCGCCACCCCCGTCAGCATCATCCACTTCAGCCCCGCCGTCGTTAACTTCTCCATATATATTATATCTTCCCCATCACCTTCTTCACCCTCTCGATATCCTCCTCTCGCGTCGCATAGCTCAAGGAAAACCTCACAAGCGGCGGCAACCCCAACACCTTATCCAGATAATAATGTGCGCAGAAATACCCCGTCCGCGCCATAATCCCCTCTTTCCCGAGCGCCGCCCCGAGCAAATGCGAATCCACCCCCTCGACATAGAAGCTCATCGTCGGATTCGCTTCATGCCTCTCCACCACAACCCCATTCTCAATCGCCCCCACCATCTTCACCTTCTCCCGCGACCTCAGAAATCCATCCAGCTCCTCCGTACACGCCGCGAGCCGCTTCTTATCTTCCTTCGTCCGCTTCGAAAGCCAATCAATCGCCGCCCCGAGACTAATAATCTCACCCCACGCCTGTAACCCCGCCTCAAAAATCGTATGCGCATGGTCTTTATTTCCCGTCGCGCTGAGAATATACCGATCCTCAAACACATCATCCACCATTCCCCCGCCCACAAAACTCAACCGCAACTTCGGGATCAAATCCCTCCGCACCACCATCACCCCCAGCGACGCCGCATACATCTTATGCGCCGAGAAACAAATCGCGTCCGCCTCTGTTTTTTCCAGCATCTCGTAATAATGCGCCATCGCCTGCGCCGCGTCAATAATCACAATTCCCCCGTCCTTATGCACCCGCTTCACGACTTCCTTCAAGTTCGTAAGCCTCCGCCCGTCGAAGTTCGCCGCACAGTTCACAACCACCACCGCCCCCTTAAAATCTTCCCCTTCATACATCAACCCACCATCCGGGAAACGTTTCAAAACCACCCGCGGCACCCCCAATCTCTCCGCCACGTTCATCGTCGCAAGAAACGGCGAATTATGCTCAATTTCGCTCGTCACCACCTTCTTCACAAACTTCGGGTCAATCGAATTCAGCAACAAATTCACCCCATAAGTCGTGTTCAGCGTAAACGACACGAAGTAATCCTTCGAAGGCAGCTTCAGCAACTTCAGAACTTTCTTCCGCGTCCCCTCGACCAGCTCATCCGTCTCCACGCCCCACTTATACTTCACCCGCTCCCCGCACGAATTATGCTCAAAATAATACCGTTCCATCGCCTCCACCACTGGCCTCGGCCGAAGACTCTGACACGCCGCATCCAGATACACCTCCCCCGCCCCCAAATAATCAAAATCCCCCACTCTTTACCCCTTCACCTCGTAATTCGCAATCCCCTCCGCAATCGTCGCTGGCGCAATGTTCAACGCCGTCGCAATCGCCGCCGCACACGCCATATACGACACTGTCGGCTCCCCCGCAAGGAAACTCGCCACCGTGAAGTCTCGCCCCCCGAACCCAAGCTGCGCTTCTGTTCCCTTCCGATACAATTTTGACCCCTCAATTTTCACATCCGAATCCGACGACGCTCCATAAGTCAGCGTCTCCGTCTTTCCTCTAAACTGCGCAAAATCTGGGTAATGCGCATCATCGCGATTCAAAACCACCACCTCCGGATCCATCCGAAACAGCGTCTCTTTCTCCTCGAGATACGAATTCAAATCCGCATCCGTCAACCCCGACGGCACAAAATCCGTCATCGCCGCCGCATAAATCGGCAACCCATAGAACGTCTCCGCCCCAAGCGCCGCCGCCGGTGCCGTAATCACCGCATACGTTACCTTGGCCTTCCACGCATCATTCAAAAACTTATGCAAAACTGTCGCTTTAATCGCCTGATCCGACGCCAAAATCGCCGCCGGCTGACTCGCCGCCCTCAAAATCTCGTGCACAAAATGCGCCACCGTCGACTTCCCCGTCGACCCAGTCACACAAATCAACTTCAAATCTCGCGCCGGATGCCCATAATAAGAGGCCAACAGCTTCACCTTCGCGCGCTCAAGACGGAACCGCTTCTTACCTCCAGAAAGTTTCGCAGTATTTTCCATACCCCTATTGTAGCACAAAAACTCGACAAACAACCCAAAATCCCCAAAAACTCTTTACAAATTATTTCGCTTACGCTATAATAAACCCGATCCGACGTCCCTTCTCGGCTTTTGTTGATATATCTATCAAAGCAAATTGGTCGCAGGCTTGAATCCCTCTTTCTTAAGCTAATGGAACTTTACTCAAACCCAATTTCCCTCTTTCAAAACTCCGAAAAGTATGCTATAATGAACTTGTTGCGTTTACGCAATGCTCATTTTCATTGTCAGGTGGATGTCGGTAGTGCCGATTGCAAAATCGCGCGAAAATATCCACACTTGCACCCGTAGCTCAGCTGGATAGAGCGTTGGCTTGCGGAGCCAAAGGCCGTAGGTTCGAATCCTGTCGGGTGTACCATAGAAAATACTCCATCGAAAGATGGAGTATTTTCTATGCTCCAGCCCAGACAGGAGACGAACCACAGGTTCGTCCGCTATAGGAAACGAGCGAAGAAAATTAGCTTGCTCATTTTCTTCCGAGTTGACGCCTAGCGGAAGGATTTTCACAAGAAAATCCTTCCTGTCGGGCGTTTTTTACAACATAGCAAGATTACTTTTTCTATCGGAAGCGCGACGAGATTTCCATCCTGTCGAACGCACCATATATAATATATGCTATAATATACTTATGCTAAACAAACTTTCTTCCACGCTTGCCAAAAATCTCGACGAGTTCCAAAACGTCCCCGCCTCGCCGACCACCGCCCCAGCGACCCCCAATCCTGTCCCCGCCGCCAGCCTCGCCGACAACCCCGTCATCGTCTCTCAGCAACAGCAAGCCCAAATCATCGCCTACTTCACCGGCGGTCACAACCCCCAAGTCTTCATCACTACGAACCTCATCGAAATCACCCCCGAGCAGCGGCAAGCCTTCCTCGATCTCCTCGAGAAAAACAAAATCAGCCACTCCGAGCTCGAAACCTTCTTCCGCGACATCCCCGCCCCCTTCGACAACCCCGACCTCGACGTTGACCGCGTTTTCTCCCTCATCGCGAAAAACCGCCGCGCCGTCCAAATCCTCGCTATCGCCTGCGGCTACAACGAGCAAAACTGGCAACAAGTCGGCGCGAAAGATCTCCGAGCTCTCATGAGCCTCCACAAAAAAGGCCAGCCCGACTACCGCACCCCCGTCGGCTTCGCCGAGTTCCGCGAAAAATTCCTCGAAGACATTCATCCCGAATCCACCCCTGCCGGATATAATAAATACCTCCACGCCTTCGATGAGCTCGAATCCACCATCTACGGCCCCCGTTTTGACTACTACCGTCAGTTTGAAGCCCTGAAGAGGTCTGCTCATCTCCCCGAACACAGCCCCCACTACGACCTCTCCAAACCCGCCGCATCCCCGCTCAAACCTGCCCCCGACCTCACAGCTAACCTCGCCAAAACCGCGCCTACCCCTCATTCTCTCGCCGCTGCCGAAATTGCCGCCGAAAAGGCCCGAGAACAGTCCGCCGAGCAACAGGCCCAAGCCGAAGAACATCGCGAAGTTCAGCCCCCGAAGCCCCTTTATTCCCTCCTCCCGCCTGACCGCCGCGAACAAGTCCTCGCCCTCTCCGTCATTGACGGCGACCCCTGGCGCCAAAACGGTCAAGATTACCCCTTGACGCCTAGCGCCCTCCTAAATGCCGGTCTCTATCCTCAATATCAAATCATCCTCGACGGCCGTCCAATCTATCTCTCCGCTGTCTTCGCCGCCGGCAGCAGCACTGCCAACCCCGCCATCGCCAACACCGCCGCGGTCATCGCCTATGTTTCCACCGAATCCAACCTCAAAGTCCGCAGCTTCTACCGCGACAAACTCACCGGCCTCTGGTGCTATCTCCCCGACTACATCCGAACTCTCGACGGCAACGGTATCGAACTCCTCGGACAAGGCTACCACGAGCGCTCCGTCATTCTCCCCATCCCCCTCCAAGCCACCCTCTCCACCCTCGAACAATCCCCAATCAGTATCACCATGACAAACCCCGATTACCTCTTCGCCGGCACCGCCAAAGCCTACGACACCCAACCCGCCTACAACACCGCCAAATCCGCCAAGCAACTCCGCGGCGACTTCTACCATGAAGTCTCCAGCACGCCAGTCAACTCCGACGCCAAGCTCATTGCCCCCGGCCACCGCAAAATCGCCCCCCAACTTCTCTCGACTCCTGTCGAACTCGCCCCCGATTTCTATCTCCCAATCGCCTATTATAATACCTACACGACCCTGACCGCCCACTCCTTCGCCTCCGCTTATCCCTCACACGACCAAGCCTGCAACTGGCTCTTCCTGAGAGACGAGCGTAGCCGCGTCTGGGTCGCCCAAATCGAGTTTCTTTCCCCACTCACCTCGACTGGCTGCCGCCACGATTGGCTCGCCGCCACCGACATCGAAACCCCTCTCTACGAATTCTCCCGCCTCGCCGACGATTACGGCAACAACACCGACATCCGCGGCGGCCGTATCGGCATGTGGGACAATTACCTCTCCCAAGTCCCCCTCATCCAACAATTCCTGAAGTTCCAAACCCAACAGCTCGCCAAATCTCAGCAACAATAACATCCCAGCTACCAGAAACCAAAAGTCCCGCGGTTCAACCCGCAGGACTTTTCTAACTCGCTAATCACTATGCTTCGGACTGTTCGGCTTTCGTCTCTTTTCTTAAAACCATATGCTGCACACCCTCAGTACCATCTGGATAATTACCGAACTTCTCCCCTTCCGGCTGAAAGCCCAACTCACCATATGATTTACTAGCCCACGGATGACTATCCAGAACGTCCAAATGCAATTCCTCATATTCCGGATTATCCATCAGCGTCTGAATCATTTTCTTACCCACCCCTTGCGAACGATAAGCATCCCGCACCCCCACAAATTCAATCTCCGCCGTGCCTGGCGCCATTTCCCCTGTCACCTTTGGCATATAAACCCGATTCGCGCGATCGAAGTTCTCTGGCATTTCAATTCCAGTCGTCCTAAACCGCTCCTCCACCGCATCCGCATCCCAAGGCTTACAATCTGCATCACGATAAACCAAAATCCCCGCAATGTCACCATTCTCGTCTTTTGCCACAATCGTCCGGTCATAAGAAAACAGCACATCCGGCTCGTCCGTAAACAAAGCCTGCGCAAGTTTCTTCGCCCTCTCCTCATCACCAAAAAAGTCCGGACAAATATACTGATCCGTCAAATATAACGCCTCAGCCGCTTGTTCAAGACTATCATCCGGCGAAAGATTTTGAATCTCAATCTGCACTACTTCTTCATGTTCCGCAGACTTCTCATCCCCAAAATCTGGCATCGCCGCCAACTCTCCCCACCCCGTATCCATACTATCCTGTGTATTATCCCCGCCAACTTCGCCTACAAACTCGCTCATGCTTTCCTTTGCTATTTTTGTTTTTATTTAAACTTACACTTACCCCTAGTCTAGCACAGATTACACTTTTTGTCAAGATAGCAAAGCGGGCCTAGCGCTTCTTCGTCAAACCAATCTCCATCTTTCCCTAACCTTATCTTTGTGCTATAATAAAACACGGAAGCGTGGCCGAGTGGTTGAAGGCGCACGACTCGAAATCGTGTGGGCAGAAATGTCTCGGAGGTTCGAATCCTCTCGCTTCCGCCATAAAATGAAAAATGGCGAGCTTGCTCGTCAATTTTTATTTTCAAGGAAGCATGATGGATGAATATCCTCTCGCTTCCGCCAGGAAGTAATGAAAATCCGCACTTTGTGTGCGGTATTTTTATTACTTTTCTCTCAGAAAAGTTAAGGATTTGAACCTCGCGGTTCGTTATCGAGCATAGCAGACCTCGTAGGAGACGAAATCAAAGAAGCAACTGCTTCTTTGATTGAGATGACGCCCGAGGCGAAGGCGTAAACCTAAGATTCCCATCCTCTCGCTTCCGCCCAACCACTTTGACCTAAATCATGCTACAATATACTATATACACCTAAACAGGAAAACTTATGAACCCAACCCCAAACCAAAACCCCGCTCCAATAATCCCAGCCACTCCAACCGCCACAAACCCAGGCCCATCAACACCCTCTCAGTCTACCACTAAGCCTAACTCCGCAACAAAATCCAAAAGCAAACCCCTCCTCATCAGCCTCATCATCTGCGCCATCCTCGCCGTCGCCGGCATCGCCTTCGGCGTCTTCGGCTTCATCTTCTCCAACCATTACTCCTCCATGGTCGACGACCTAAAAACCATGATCGAAGAAAAAGACAAAACCATCGCCTCTCTCAAAAATCCCAATGAGACTGAAGACCCAGAAACCCCAAACGAAGACGATAACGAAGAGCAGCCCACCGCCGACCCTTACGCTACTTTCGCCGCCAACCTTGCTAAAAGCCCTGTTTCTGTCTTCGGTTACTATTATCATTACACCGGCTCCGACAACGTCCAACGCACCGTCCTCGCCAACATCGACACCGACGGCCATCTCAAAGTCACCGACCTCGACGACAATGATAAACTCATCGCCGAAGCCGATAACATCCTTGTCGCCCAATTCATCCGCACCGGCAATGGCGGCACCCCTTACTTCTACCTTATCCAAAAAGACGGCAAAGTCTCCCGTATTGACCTCTCCGAAAATTCCGACCACACCGCCACCCCTCTTAGCGGCCATACCAACATCGTCTCCATCATCGAAGGCTCCGACCTCTACGCTTACCTCATCGACATCGACGGCAACGTCTACAAAACCTACTAAATATCCCAGAACCCTTTAGCGACCGCCAAACGAGACGGTCGCTTTTCATTCCCCAGCTCTTTATCCCCCCCAAAAAAACACCTCTCAAAAATCCCTGAAACTCCTATTCCACCCTCAACTTCTCTGCCATCGCTTCCATTTCCTCTGGTGTCATTTTTAGGCGCGGGTCTCCCGCCCAATTCTCATTCACCGGCAAAACATGCACATGCGCATGCGGCACATCCGTCCCGACGACCTTAATCATCGTCCGTTCCCCCAGCACCTCCTCAAAGTGCTTCGCCAACATCTTCACCGTCGCCCACACCGCCTGATAATCCTCATCCGAAAGGTCATAAACCTTATCCACTTCCGCCTTCGGAATCACCAACGTATGCCCCGGCGCCTCCGGCTCAATGTCGAGAAACGCAAACGTCCGCTCGTCCTCATAAATCTTATAGCACGGCAACTCCCCCTGAATAATTTTTGTAAAAACACTACTCATTCCAAAAAACTCCCGTTCAATTTTCTTAATTATACCACACCCCGCAAATTCCCCACTTCCTACTCTTCCAGCAGCCTACACACCACCGCGCACATCAAACCTTTCTCCCGCGGCTCGCTCTCCGCAATCATCAGCGTCAGCGCCGTCAGCGCCCGATCCGAAATCTTCGGCTCCCCGTTTTTTAGCAACCCCTGCTCGTTCATCGTCAAAAACATCACAAACATCAACGCCCCAATCCGCTTATTCCCGTCGAAAAACGGATGGTCCTTAATAGTAAAATACAGCAAATTCGCCGCCTTCTCCTCGACCGTCGGATACATCTCCTCCCCCGCAAAACTCTGATAAATCGTCCGGAGAATCCCTTCAAACTCATCACCCCTGAGTTTTCCAAACATCTCCCCCGCCCCTAGCGCTTTCCGGAGCTCATCAATCATCGCGACGCACTCCCCCGCCTCCAGCATTTTCCGCGCCTTCGTCCCCTCGCTGAGGCGCACGAATCCCTCGTCATACTCCCGTAAAGTCCGAAACGTCTCTGCATATTGCGCAATCACCGCAAGCACCCCGTTCGCCTCTTCCCCCGTCAACTCCCGCTGCGCCATCAATCTCCGCACCACGTCTAGTGTCCCGTTCACTTCCGCCAGCTTCTGCGTCGTGAGCTCCGAGAGCCTCCGCTCATTCACCGCCGCCCCGTCCACGATATACCCCTTCAAAACCTTCGTCGCCCAAATCCGAAAATCCGTCGCCTTCCGCGAATTCACCCGATACCCGACCGATATAATCGCATCCAAGTTATAAACTTTCACCTTCCGCGTCACCTCACGCCCACCCTCATTTTGAACTAGAAAGGATTCCTTACTAGTTCGATTTTCCTCCAGCTCTGCGTCTCTATAAACATTGCCCAAATGCAACGATATATTCTGCGGTGTCACACTAAACAACTCTGCCATCTGCGTCCTCGACGCCCAAATCGTCTCCTCCCCCGCATCAAAATTAAATCGCACATTCTTCCCACCCGTTTCATAAATCATCAATTTTTGTTCCATTTTTCTGCTCACTTTCTTTAATTACTACTATTAGTATACTAATTTTCCTCTGTATAAACAACCTTGAACTTGAATAGGTTATACAAGTTCAACTTTAAAGCATCCTAAAGTTTCCCATACCCGGGCGAAAAGTATAGACATTTTACTAAAAACTTGCTAGGATAGGATTATAGGTTTATGTGTAGCTCTTAGTCTTTATGATTGGGAGCTATTTTGATTCGAATACGCTCTATGAGGCAAACAAACCAAAGACAAAGTCTCAGCATAGCCGTTCTCCTTCCCACTCCACACCGGCAAATGTTAATTAGTCTGGGGACTTTCCGCCCGTGCCCCGCATTATATAGCAAATCTTTCCAAAATAACAAGCACAGCCACGATCAAAACTCATACTTTTCACAGACCACCCAAAAATCTCAAAAATCCGCCATTATATCACAAATTCCTCAAAACTTACAAGCACAGTCATTTACAAAATCCAACAAGCTCCAAACCGCTCCCGCTAATTCTCAAACCGCTCCCGCTTACTCGCATAACGTTTCCGCTTATCTCAACGAAATCTCCACCAACCTTCTCCCTCTCTTCACCCCTATCTGTGCTATAATAATATCATGAGTTTCACAAAGAGTTATATTCCGGGAGATTTTGAACCGCGCATTTATGCCGAATGGGAGCGAACCGGCGCTTTCCAGCCTAAAGCCCCTGTCATCGACAGCACCGAAAGCGACACCGACAACTGCTATTCTATCGTCATGCCCCCGCCGAACGCGAACGGCAACCTCCATATCGGTCACGGCCTCACCATCGCCCTCGAAGATTCCTTGACTCGTTATTATCGTCTTCGCGGTAAGTCGACCTGGTATATCCCTGGTGCCGACCACGCCGGCTTCGAGACCTGGGTCGTCTACGAACGCGCCCTTGAAAAAGAAGGCCACACCCGCTTCGAATTTGATCGCAATGAACTCTACTCCCGCGTCTGGAACTTTGTCGAACAACAACGCGGCAACATGGAACTCCAAGTTCGCGCCCTCGGCGCCTCCTGCGCCTGGCCCGACTTGACTTTTACTCTCGATGAAAACGTTATCTCCCGCGTTTACAAAACCTTCGAGAAAATGTGGAACGACGGCATGATCTACCGCGGCGAAAAACTCGTCAATTTCTGCCCGAAGCATCAAACCGCCTTCGCCGATATCGAAGTTGAGCACGAAGACGAAGACGGCCACCTCTGGGAAATCGCCTATCAACTCAGCACCGCCCCTGACCACGGCACGGATTATAATCCCAATATCGAGCACACCGAAATCATCGTCAGCACTACCCGCCCCGAAACCATCTTCGGCGACACCGCTATCGCCGTCAATCCCAACGACGAGCGTTACCAAGACCTCATCGGCGGCTTCGTCCATCTCCCCTTGACCGACCGCATCATCCCCATAGTCGCCGACGAGCACGCCGACCCCTCTTACGGCACCGGTGCCGTGAAAATCACCCCCGCCCACGATTTCGACGACTTCGAAGTTGGTGAGCGTCATAATCTCGAGCGCATCCAAGTCATCGGCGAAGACGGCCGCATGACCGCCGCCGCTGGCCCGAATTACCAAGGCCTCACGACCGAAGAATGCCGCCAAAAAGTCCTCAAAGACCTCGAAGCGCAAGGTCTTCTCCGCGGCGAAAAGAAAATCGCTCACTCCGTCGCCCACTGCTATAAGTGCGGCACCGTCATCGAGCCAATGCTGAAGCAGCAATGGTTCATCGACGTCAAACGCCTCGCCGCCGAAGCCATCAAACACCTCGAAAATAACGAAATCAAGTTCCACCCCGCGAACAAGAAAAAGGTCCTCATCAACTATCTCGAAGGTCTGAAAGACTGGAACATTTCCCGCCAGATTCCTTGGGGTATCGCAATTCCAATGTTCCGCCAGACCGAGACCGACAAGGTCCCCGAATGGATTTTCGACACCCGCACGAATTTAACCAAAATCGAAATCGGTGGCGTCCATTATTACCGCGACGAAGACACCTTCGACACTTGGTTCAGTTCCAGCCATTGGCCCATCGTCTGCACAAACTGGGAAGAAGGCATGGAAAACCCCTATTATCCTCTTAATGTCATGGAGACCGGCGCCGACATTCTCTTTGCGTGGGTCGCCCGCATGATTATGATGGGAGTTTATGTGACAGGTGAAGTTCCTTTCCGCGAAGTTTATCTTCATGGTCTAGTGCTTGACGAACACGGTCAGAAAATGTCTAAATCAAAAGGCAACGTTATCAACCCAATCGAACTTGTCACGAAATACGGCTCCGACGCCTTCCGTCTCGGCATTCTCCGCGGCCGCTCCGCCGGTATGAACCAAGCCTTCTCCGAAAATTCCGTCGTCTCCGGCCGTAACCTCTGTAACAAACTCTGGAACGTCGCCCGCTTCATTCAAGGCATGATCGACGAAGCCCACACCGACAGCCCAATCGCCGTCGAAATCGCCACCGAAGAACAATCCGCTGACATCGTCAACGAAGGTGCCGTCGCCGCTGGCGCCGAGCTTCCCTACTCGACCGACAACATGGGCGAAGACTGGATCTGCCGCGAACTCACCGCCTGTAAAGAAGAAGTTGAGGACGATTTCGCAAACTACCGCTTCTCCGAAGCCGTCGAAACCCTCTACTCCACCATCTGGGACAAATATGCCGACTGGTTCATCGAAAGCCAAAAGATTTACAAGAACATCCCCCTCCTCAAGGCCACTCTCGAAATGATTCTCAAGATGCTCCACCCCTTCGCTCCCTTCGTGACCGAAGCTATCTGGCAGAGCCTCAGCTGGACCGACGGCCTCCTCATTGTCTCAAAATGGCCTTCTCGGCTCAAATTCGACCCGATTTCGGCCGCCCAGTTTGAAACCTTAATCGCTATCGTCTCCGAAGCCAGAGCCACCTCTCAGGCCCTCTCCGTGGCCTCCAAGAGCAAAAAATACACCTTACTTTACGATAACGACGCCCTTGTCGATGACAATCAGCTCCTCGTCGCGAAACTCGCCGGTCTTCCTTCGGTCATGAGCTGCGAAGGTCAGCCTCGCGGCCTCCGCCTCGCTCTCGCGAACCACGATCTCTATCTCGACGTTCCTGCCGAAGTGATCGCGAAATACCGCAACGACCTCGAAGAGCGCATCCTCGCCGTCGGTCGGGAACTTGACACCTTGAACGCCCGCATGATGAACCCGAATTACGTCGACAAAGCCCCCGCCGCCCTCGTCAAACAAACCCGCGAGCAAATCCTCGAAAAAACCGCCCTCATCGACCGCCTCAAGCTCCAACTCTCCGCCATCTAACTATCAAAATTAATCAAGAAACCTTACGACATGACAGAACCTCAACAGAAAACAATCTTACATAACGAAGCCTTTATCGACGGCCAAAATCTACACATGAATACCCAAGCAAACGGATGGAAAGTAGACTTGCAAAGGTTTCGAATCTATCTACAAGAGAAATACCAAGTCGAACGCGCATACTACTTCATTGGCACAGCCGATGAAAATCACCTTAAGTTATACCAGTCGATCCAAGAAGCTGGCTTTATCTTAATGTTTCGCAAACATAGTCTAGAAATGACCGGTCACAAGAAAGGTAACGTTGACACGGATATAGTTTTTACTATCATGTCCAAAATCGCCGACCGCGAAAAATTCGATGAAGTCATATTAGTCTCCGGAGACGGCGACTACTTTCAGACAGTTGACTATCTGATTAGTAAAAGCAAATTCGGTAAACTACTAGCACCCAACTACCGCAGCATGTCATCTCTCTACAAAAAATACATCGATCGCGCTTTCTATTCGTTCCTCGACGCACCCGGTACAAAAAACAAAATCATATCCCGCAAAAAATAAAAGCAAACAAAAAAGTGGCTTCGCCTTAGGTATCTCTCCGTTCGGCCCGGCCACCTCGGAATAACTTCATTATAGCAAAGTTATCATAATAAGTCAATCCCCCATTTCTACCTCAAACGCCGCAAAATCCAAAAATATTATAATTTTCTTGGATTTCTTTAACTTTACCCCATATAACCTAAAACCACCCCGCCGCAACGACCGTATTCCAAAACCCAAGAGCTCCCGGATCAAATCCGAGAGTTCTTCTCCGCCCCAGCCGCCGCCCCGCCAAATAAGTTAAGTTCGTTGGGTGAACTTATAAGTTCTTCGATATCGATTTTATTGTAAAAAAGGAATAAGTATGTGCTATATCGACAAACTGCTAACATTTGGCGGTTGCGGAGGCTGAGGCAGAGAAAACCACACAACTTATCTAGCGATACACCGCACAGAAAACCCAAAATATCGATGGTTGCTAGTGGATGGGCTGATATTACTAGTATCACTAAAGAAAAAGGTATAAGCATCGGCGCCATTTGCATCCGGGCTGGACGACCAATAATAACCGTTGTTCCCCGCATGACTAAATAAATAGCTGTCACGCCAGACCATCCCGCCTCTTACGAAATAGAGTGGAGCGCTGACGAGCGTATTCGTAGTTGTTGCGCTATATTTGGCAATAAGCGCTTGAAACTCACCAGTAGAAGATGAGGTTGGCAATCTCCATCCCTTTGGACAAATCGAACTTACAGCTTCGCCTCCCGTAATCGTACCACCCGTTCCCGCAGTAGCAGTATTCCATTGATAGTAGCTGCCCGCTGCATAGTGCGCATTAACATCGCCGTTTGCAGAAGTCGGAGTAGTCAAGGCAGTGAAGTAAGCCGTACAATTTGCTAAGCTACTTCTGCCTGTACCGCAAGATGTTGTACCGTTCGGAGTTTTAATATAATAATCACCCAAGCTCCAGGAACGTTGACCGACATTATCGGCTAGCAGCGTCGAACTTGTTACCGACATTGCCGTAGAATACTCAGGCGTCCAATTGCTAGAAACATCCGATGTAGTCGGCGTAAGTGCTATGCTCGTAGAAAGATCCAAATCCAAGTTCTGCGTCATCCAACACTTGCCGTCTGCGAGTTTACTAACCCAATAATACTTTCCATCTCTTGTATCTTTAAGTTGTTTGGTATCGCCAATAGCAGAGCCTTCGCAGATTTTGGTGGTCATACTTTGCATTTCGTTAATATTGGAAAGTTGTGTGATTTGCCACGGAGTAGAGGTCACGCTTAAGGTTACCTGATTAGAATAAACATCCGCCGGTTTATTGTTCCCAATCTTCGTCGCGAAACTAATCGCATAAGTTTTATCAATGTTAGTTTGATTTCCGTTTCTGCTCTCTAAGCTAACGCCTTGTCCTTGCGGCAGCGCAGAATAAGTTGCACCATCAGAGACAGAAGAACCTTCCGCTACTACATATCCCCAAGTATTAGTATCGAGATTCGCAAAAGTCTTACTTCCGCTCATCGCCGAAATCACTTCTCCAGTTTTCTCGCCAGTCAAAGCCGCATTCTTTCCGCCAAGATAAATCGTATAGCCGCCAGTACTGGCAATCTTTACATTCGCAGAAACATTAATCTTCGCCGAAGCACCATCAGAAGTCGTTGGCGTGAGCGAAGCCGAACCAGAAGAAGGAGTGAAGGAGATTGTGACGCCAGAATCGGCCGTAGCCACAATCTGATCATCATAATCCCCCTCCTCCAGCGCCTGCGCCTCATTCCCCGCCACCGGGTTCATTAACAAAAACGCCAGCAATAACAGCCCCGCACAACTTCCATAGCCAACGCATCTTCCGCAACTCACCCTCTCCGCGTAATTCCCCACCGAGCCTAGCCTCGCCCCCTGTTTCTTAACTTTTCTATTCCGGCTTCGCATCACAGCCCTCCTTTTAGGTTATGTTTAACACCCAAACAGGCCGTATATCCTAAAACAAAAACGACACCGCAAGGGTGTTAAACGAACCAAACTGCAGAGTTTATCACTCGAAAGCTAGTCCACCTTACGGTGCCGTTATCACCTTCCAATGATAAACTGCAAAAACAGCTCCGCATTTTATAATATTTGATTCGTTTAACACCTCAAGTATACCAACCATTCCCGCTTTTGCCTAGACTTGACTTTTTGCCAATAATCTTGCCCAAGTATCACACCCTCAAAACAACCCCTGCTCAAAACCCACCCCAATAATCCCGCCGCACTCCTTTTCTAATTTCGTCCGCATTTCCAAATTACAACGGCGCGCACAAAACCCACACCTCACCCCTATTGTATCCACGATACTCCAAAAACTCTCGTTCCCTGCCCCTCCAGCCAATCCTCCAAAATTCGCAAATCCCACGAAAAACCCACAAAATATCTCGTACTCTCCTTCCCTGTCAAAATCCACGAAATCCGCCTCCACCCCTGTAATTTTGGCGCGAAAAATTCGCACCAAATCTATTGACATCCCATTCCCCTCACGCTATAATGGAAGTAACGAATTACTTATGAGTGGACATAGTGGTTCGGAAGGCAAACACAAACATCATTTTCGTTCAAATCAAAGCAAAATTATGCTATTCTATACCATTTTGGCGTCAAAATGTCTATGGTATTTTGTTGAAAAGGGAATGATAGTCAAGCATTTTCACGAGTATTTTTGCACAAAAAATCCGGACCAAAATCCAGAAAATCCGCAAAATTACCTCAGAAAATGCCTTTTTATTGCCAAACCGAACCATACCAAAACCAATCCATAGAACCGAATCAAAAGAAAACACCTAAACCCACAACACTCCCCCGACAAAAACCAACAAAAAATCCCCACCAAGGGGAATTAACAATCCTAAAACAGGGAACTGCTAGATAGCTAATTTAAGCTTCAAGCGCCTTCAAGTCCGCCCGCTCGTATCTGTTATGTCCGGGTAAATCTCGCTTATATTTCCAGCACATAACCGCTTCCTGAAGCTCATACTGGCCCCTGTTATCCGCGAAAAAATCCCGCACATACCGGTTATACTCAAACTGCGGCCCAATCTCCTCCGTGACATCACCCCGTGACTTCTTCCTCATAATCTCCCGATATGCCTCAATCGCCTCCCCATATGTCCGCCCCGCATTCGCCTTCAGCCACCTCTGGAAGGGAACCACAAACCGAAATCCCGCCCCAATCTTCTCTTGAAAAAACGCTCGATGCCGCTCGGAACAGATAAACCCTTCTTCAATTACACTCTCCTCGCTCAAGACTTCATTACTGTTCGCTACCCTGCGCCTCACCTTCTCTCTGCCTAAAGAAACCTCAGGTTCCGCAAAGTCGTCATCATTCTCAACAACCGCCGAACCGCTCAAAAACCTCGCCGCTCTCTCTGTTAATTCCGATTTCGAGCCACCCGTCGGCAACCCTTTCTCCCGACAAAAACGCACCAACTCTTCCTTCAAAAAATAATAATTCCGAAACTCTTCCGCGCTCATCTTCTCCGTCAAACTCGGCCGTCCAGCCAATCCAGACCCGCTCAAAACAGAACCCCAACCTACCGCTTCTTCCGCATCACCCGATTTACCGCCCGCACTCCCTGATACAACTGGTATTTCCGTCGCAAAACCGGCAAATCCCACGTCCCCGCATAGTCCACCTGCTTCCCGCCAAACGACTTCTTATACTGCGTAAACCCATACCACGGATGCTTCGGATCCTCCGACGTCGTCATCCCCCAAAAATCAAATTCCCGCATCCCCGCCAGGGAAGCATCCAAAATCATCTGAATCAGCACAATCGACCCCGGCGCATACTTCATCAGCGCCTCATCCGCCGCCGCGTGCGCATAATACCTCACCCCGTCATAATCATAAATCAACGCCGCCGCGACCACCCTCTTCTCCTCATCACCCGAACCGACCTTATCAGCCTCCAACTCAGCGCCCTGAGTCCCCTCTGCCTCTGCCCCGAAATCCTTCGGCGCCTCCAATACATATAGCGTTGCAAACCCCGCCTCTAGCTGCCGCTTAAGATGCCCCTCATCCTGCGGATTGAAATGATCCCGCTCCCCCAATTTTTCCAGCAACCCAGTCAACAGCCCAATCTCCTCCGGATTCTGCGTCTGCCGCATCGTGAACCCCCGCTTCGCCGAGTTCCGCCAATACCGCACCTTCCGCTTCTCCATCCCACCAAGCAAACTTTCTTGACCAACAGTCAAATCCATTGTTAAAGTATGTGCTGGGTCTAATTCATGCGAAGCCACCAACCCTAGCCCCTCCATCTCTTTCGCAGCAAAAGGCGCCGTCGGCTCCACCCGCACAAAAATCGCCTTCTCCTTCTTCGCAACGTCCGCCAGGGAATCAAGCGCCCGTTCAAGCGACCATTTCAAATCATGCCTATCGACCTCCCAAAGCACCGGCCCATACGGACAAAAAAGATATTTCCCAAGCGCCGTCTCATGTACCACCGCCAGCGCCCGGAACCCCTCACCCTCCACGCACAAAGTCGAACGTCCCTCCGTCTGCTCATACCGCCCCCACTCATCCGACTGCAAAAAATGCCCGTGCACCGCCCCCGCAGCGCGCACTGCAACCACCTCCTGAGACTCCTCGCTCATATTTTCCTCGCAATTATTTCCTCTATTATACCACCAATCCCCCGCCCTCACGCAAAACCGCAAAGTTACAAAGCTGCCGTGCAAAGCCACAAACCATCATAAATCATAGAACCACCACCCAACAGCGCAACATCCCGCACCCACACAAAACCCCGCAAATCCAAAGCATGAAAAAGCCCCAACCAGCCGAAGCCAGTCGAGGCTATTGTCGCACCCGCGACGAGAAAGAAAGAGAAAGGTTTGAAAAAATACAAAGTGACGTCTCTTACCGTCGGAATTCGGGCTCCCTATCCGAGTTCCGACCAAACATGTGCAAATCGATCAATCCTGGGCCGCCCGCCCCTCGGGCAGCCCAGGTCCGCAGATTCTTCAGTCATTGTCGAGTTCGATTTTGTCTTTCGCCATACAACACCCTGTTGCCTCGGCGAGGCGACGCTCACGCGGCCGCCCTACGTACAGTCAAACTCTGGTCATTTGCGTTGAACGCGTAGAGGTTGCATTGCGCAGCCCGAGGCAAGAAACAACTGCCCCTTCTTTCGCAAGGCGTAAACCTTACCGGTCCAACGACGGATGATGCGCTTGGTAAGACGACATTCGATGGCATAAACGCTACTCGAGGTAACGCAACGCAAAGGGTCAATACCACCAACATCGCCAAGAAGCGCATAAGGTTGTGCCTACGTCTCATTTGCGGTATTCCTTTCTGAGTTTCGAAAACCTGGCCTTCCGGCCAAAAACTCACCCAGAGGGCGCCCTGATCGGATTATCCTTAACCCGATCCTTGAGGCTCTGACAAGCATAGACTCGCAGAACAACTCATCTCCTTTCCAATCTATTCTCACAAGGAACTCGCCATCCACGGATAACGGTAAGTCGCATCCCTGCAACCAAAACCAAATTCAGACAGCGAGAGCATCAGCTCTCAACCCACTTGCATTAGTTAATACCCGAACCGCAGACTTTTGCCGGCGACACATGCCCATCATCAGACATCAGAGCGAACAGGACGTCCGAACCCTGACCTCTGATGAAAAGAACATGTTCCCATTCTATCAAATACTTCCCATCTCGACAACCCCTATTGTAAAAATCACAACTAGATCACCCAATCGCCGTCCTCGGAGCAATCGACAGCGCATATGGATCAGTCGGCTCCACCCCAGAAATCACCTCAAAATACGCCGCCGCCCCGACCATCGCCCCATTATCCCCCGCCAGCCGCGGAGCAGGGAAATACACCTTCCTAAACACCCCGTCTGGGCCATTCTGAAGCGTTTTTAAGGCCTTCTCACGCAGGACCTGGTTCGCACTCACCCCTCCCGCAAACACAAGCGTTTTAGCCTCTGGATGCGCCAGAACCGCCATTTTCAGCTTATCAATCAAAATATCGCACGCCGTCGCCTGAAACGACGCCGCAAAATCCGCCCTCTGCTGCTCCGAGAGATGCTCCTTCAGTTCATACGATGGCGTCGTAATCGGCAGCCCCAGCTCCGCCTGCACCGCCCGAAGCACCGCCGTTTTCAGCCCAGAAAATGAAAAATCTAGCCCCTCGACCTTCGGATGCGGCAATTTATACCTCGAAGCATCTCCCTCAAGCGCCGCCTTCGCAATCGACGGCCCGCCCGGATAGGGAAGACCCAAAATCTTCGCCACCTTATCAAAACACTCCCCGATCGCATCATCCCGCGTCGTCCCAATAATCTCAAAATTATTATGCTCCCGCATATAAATAATCTGCGTGTGTCCCCCGGAAATCACCAGCGAGAGCAGCGGAAACTCCGGCGCCTCGCCCGTCGAAAGCCAATTCGCGTAAATATGGCTTTTCAGATGATGTGTCGCATAAAGCGGCTTCCCCCAGAGAATCGCCAACATCCGCGCCGTCAGCGTTCCGATCAAAAGCGAACCCATCAGCCCCGGTGTATGTGTCACCGCTATCGCGTCAATCTCCTCCTTCGTAAGCCCCGCATCCTCTAGCGCCTTCTCGACGACCGGCAAAATCGCCTCCAGATGCGACCTCGCCGCCACCTCCGGAATCACTCCACCATATTTCGCAAAAATATCCACCTGCGACACCACCACATTGCTCAAAATCTTCACCCCATCTTCAATCACCGCCGCCGCTGTCTCGTCGCACGAACTCTCAATCGCCAATATCTTCATCCCTATATTATACCACATTCCTCCCGGCTTCCAAAGCCACCCCTCCGCATCGCTGGCCCCACCACAGAACCGTCTCCGCCTCGCGCAGCCAATCCCTAAACCCTAGCCCTTGCTTTTCCTGCCAAATCCCGCTATAATCAAACTAATTATTATATTACTAAGGAGATCTTATGGACCCAAACGCCAATCCAAATACCACCCCAAACGCTAACGCTTCCAGCGCCAACCCGCTGAACAACCCTGCCTTCCAGAACACCATCCCGACCGGCATCAAATCTTCCGTCGCCGCTGGTCTCCTCGGTATCTTCCTCGGTGCTTTCGGCGCCCACAACTGGTACCTCGGCGAGAAAAAGAAAGGCCTCATCCACGTCGCTTTGACCGGTGGTGGCTTCATTCTTATCATGCTTTCCGCCGTCATGGTCGCCCTCACCGCCAAAGTCCCATTCATGGGCTTCTTCTTCGGCTTCCTCATGTTCCTCTCTTACATCGCTATCATGGGTAGCGGCATCTGGGGCTTCGTCGAAGGTATCATCATCCTCGTCCAGGGTGACGCCGCTCTCGCTGCCAAAGGTTACACTGTCGCCGCTCCTGTCGCTTACGCTCAACCAGCCCAGCCAGCTCAACCAGCCGCTCCTGCCACCCCAGCCGCCAACACCGAAGTCAAAGAAGTTTTCGAAGACAAAGCTGCCAAATCCGACAAAAAGGACGACAAGAAAGAAGCTTAATCAGCTCAAACCCTCAAGAAGCTCCTCCGGGAGCTTCTTTTTTTGCGCCAGCCTAACCCATCCTGTGTGCCTACTGTCCGCACACCAGGCACACAAACTACACTCAATCCCCTCTATTTCTCCTTTAAGCCCCGCAAAATCTTCTGCGCAACCTTAATATCCTCAAACTCATGCGGCCCATCCGCCCTGAGAATCGTCTTCTCATGTCCCTTCCCGAGCAGCAGCACCAAATCTCCCCCGGAAGCCATCTCGAGCGCTTTCCGAATCGCCACCTCTCGGTCGAGTTCCACAATCAAATCTTCCCCCAGCTTCTTGCCCGCCTTCTCTGCCCCCTCGACGAACATCGCCGCAATCTCCTTCGGGTCCTCATCCCGCGAATCATCTTCCGTAATAATCACGACATCGCTCTCCCGCCCCAGAATCTCCCCTCGAATCGCCCGCGTCGACGGGTCGCGCCGCCCCGCGCCCCCATGCACCGAAATAATTCTCCGCCCCTTGTCGACCGCATGGCCGACCGACTCGAAAACCTTCTCCAGCGCGTCTGGCGCATGCGCATAGTCCACAATCACTTCAAAATCTTGCCCCTCCCGAATCCGCGTCATCCGCCCCTCAACCGAAGATAACGACCGAATCCCCCGCGCAATTTCCGCGTCCTCGAGCCCCACTCTCCGCCCCACGCACACCGCCGCCAGGGAATTATAGACGTTAAATTTCCCCGGGATCTGCGTCTCGACCGCCAAATCCGCCTTCTCGCCCTCCATATCATGACACGAATATTTCACCCCAGACGCATCCAACTCCACCTCTGTCGCCACAAACCTACCCTGCTCGATTCCGTAAGTAAATATATCACCTTCCGCATAATTTTTCCGCGCAGCAACCACCCCAGAAAACCATTCTGCATTCGGATCGTCCGCATTCACCACCCCGAATCGAGCCTTTTTGAACAATTTCATCTTCGCCACCCGATATTTCTCAAACGTCTTATGATAATCCAAGTGCTCATGCGTAATATTCGTAAACACCGCAACCTCGACCGGCACCCCCAGCGTCCGGAACTGCACCAGCGCATGCGACGTCGTCTCTAATACCAAAAACTCCGCCCCCGCCTCATAAATCGCCTTCATCCGCTCGTTCAACACCCCAACCCGCTCCGTCGTCATATGCTCAAACTGTTTATGCATCCTCAGCGCATCCATCCCCTCAGCCCCCGACCCAGCAGAAACCCCAACGATGTCATTCTCATCCCCGTTCACCCCGCCCCAAGCCACCGTCGTCAGCAGTCCAGTCTTATGTCCCGCCTCATTCAACATCTTCCAAATCATAAAACAAGTCGTCGTCTTGCCATTCGTCCCCGTCACCGCGATCACCCGCATCTTCTTACCCGGCCAACCATTCTTTGCCCCCGCCACCACCGCCTGCCCCCAGTGCAACGGCAACACCAAACTATCATAAAACGGAATCTTCTCCACAATCGCCTTCAAACTCACAATTTCCTCGCTCACTCCCCCTAAAAACTCATAATACCCCCATTATACCACAAATCGACAAACCGCCCGAAGAGCGAGCTCGCCCCTTCTACATCTCCATTTCAATCTCTTCTTCCTGTTCCTCCTGTGCCTCATTCCGACGCCTATTTTCCTCAAATCGCCCACTCCGTTCGCTCTCCTCCCTCCGCATTTCGTCGCGCTCACTTCTGCGTCGCTGCGATACCTCCTCCCTTCGCTTCCATTCCTCATGAACACGTTGCCGTTTCATCTCCGGACTTTCGCCCGTTGGCACCATTTCTTTGTCTATCCCGTCATCAGTCGCCACGGTCCCATCCCTCTCATCGTCATCATAAATCGCCCCAAATCCCGCTTCAGTCCTCCCAAACCTCGCCCCATGCTCAAACTTCGCCCGCATCACCTTAAAGACCCGTTGCATCGTCCTACTCTTCGCAGTCGCTTCTTCCAATTCCTCTTGAGCTTCCGTGCCTTCAGCCCGACATCTCTGAACCTCGTCAGCCTGCCGCGCAATATCTGCTCGCACCTTATCAAACACCTCATCGCCCCTCGCCGGATCCGCCAGCTGCCCATCGTCCACAGACCGGAAATATCTCATCAATCCATTTATATACTCAACTTCTTGATTAAACTTCTGCCGTTGCTCATTGTATCTATCATACGCCAACCCAAAATCGCCAAACGTATTGGAACTTCGTCTTTCTTCCTCTTCCAAGAACTCTGCTTTATCAACCATGAAATTACTCAAAAACTCCAATTCACCACCAATCGTCCGCTCATACCTCATATTAGACTTCTCATATTCTTGCGACAATGCTGGCGCCACCCCCACCACATCTCCCTGTTCATTCAAGACATACGCCCCAGTATCCTTAATCCGCCCCTCTTCCGCCAACTTCTGTCGCTCAGCACTCCCAAATCCCGCGAACGGCACCCCTTTCAGCTCATCCCATTCTGTCGCCTCGCCCTGCCTCTTATCGTCTCGCTCCGCGTTCCTCAAAATTTCGCCCATTTCACCTCCTTATTTTCTCTATTATATCACCCACCACCGTAGTTCAATCAACTCAAAAATCAGCCCCAATTCTAACCATAACTAGCACTCATGTCTTGACAGTGCCAAAAATCTGCGCTAATATAGAGGTACGGAAGGAGAATTATGCAACTAAAACCTCTAGCAGACCGCATTATCGCTGTCAAAGAAGAGCCAATGACTCAAACCAAATCTGGTATTTTACTCGGCGAGGCTAAAGAAAAACCCGCCTACGCCGTCGTCGAATCTGTCGGTCCTGACGTCAAAACCGTCAAAAAGGGCGACAAGATCATCTACAAAAATTATTCCACGACCGACGTCAAGATTGACGACACCGAATACATCATCGTCAAGGAAGAAGACGTCCTCGCCACTCTCTAAACGAACTATTAAACCCTTTACAAGTTCAACCCTATCCTAACAGAGAGAACATTCACTTCATAATCATTTAATTAAAGGAACAATATGGCAAAAAAGATTTTCTACACTGCTGAAGCCCGCGAGAAAGTCCTCGCTGGCGCCAAACAACTTTACGACGCCGTCAAAGTCACCTTCGGTCCGAAAGGCCAGAACGTCGTCATCGAAAAATCCTACGGCGGCCCGACCATCACCCATGATGGCGTCACCGTCGCCGAAGCCGTCGACCTCGGCTCGACCGAAGAAAACCTCGGTGAACAAATCGGCGCGAAACTCATCAAATCCGCCGCCCAGAAGCTCAACAAAGTCGCTGGCGACGGCACCACGACCGTCACCGTCTTAACCTACAATATCTTGAGCGAAGCCAACAAACTCATTGCCGCTGGTGTGAACCCCATGGAACTCCGCAAGGGAATTGAAGAAGCTGGCGCCGAAATTATCAAGGACATCGAAAAATCCGCCGAAAAAATCGAAGGCGATGACAAAAAAGTCGCCGAAGTTGCCTCAATCTCCGCTGGCGACAAAGAAATCGGCCAGCTCATCGCCGACGTCATCAGCAAAATCGGCAAAGACGGCATCGTCACCGTCGAACAAGGCCAAGGTCTCGAAATGGAGCAAGAAATCGTCGAAGGCTTCACCTATGACAAAGGCTACTCCTCCCCCTTCTTCGTCACCGACACCAACCGCCAAGAAGCCCTCTTCGAGAAACCTCTCGTCCTTATCACCGACCAAAAAATCAGCAGTGCTAGCGAGCTTATCCCGCTTCTTGAACAATGTGCTCAGGCCGGTCGCAAAGACCTCGTCATCATCGCCGAAGAAGTTTCTGGCGAAGCCCTCTCTGTCCTTGTCCTAAACAAGCTCAAAGGCGTCTTCAATACCCTCGTTCTGAAAGCCCCATCCTTCGGCGACCGCCGCAAGGAAATCATGGAAGACATCGCCATCTTGACCGACGCCACCGTCGTTTCCAGCGACAAAGGCATGAAGCTCGAAGAAGTCGGCATGGAAGTCCTCGGTACCTGTGACAAAGTCCTCGCCACCAAAGACGAAACCACTATCATCAAAGGTGCTGGCAACAAGAAAGCCGTCGCAGATCGCATCGCCCTCATCCAGTCCCAAGCCAAACTTGAGAAATCCGATTACGCCCGCGAAGAGCTCGAGAAACGCGCCGCCGCCCTTCTCGGTAAAGTCGCCGTCATCAAAGTTGGTGGCGCCTCCGAAGCCGAAATCGACGAGAAAAAGTTCCGCGTCGACGACGCCGTTGCTGCTACGAAAGCCGCTCTTGCCGAAGGTATCGTCACCGGTGGTGGCGTCACCCTCGTCAACCTCGCAAGCAACCTCAAAGCCGACACCGACGGTGCGAAAATCGTCAAGAAAGCCCTCCAAGCTCCGTTTATCCATATCATGGAAAACGCCGGCCTGAACTCTCAAGCGCTCCTCGCCGAAGTCGAGAAGGCAAAGCCAGGTCAGGGAATTAACGTCATGGAGCCAGAAAAAGGTCTCATCGACCTCAAAAAATCTGGCGTCATCGACCCAGCAAAAGTCACAAAAGAAGCCGTCCAGAGCGCTACCAGTATCGCTGCCACCGCAATCACCATGGGCGCCCTCATCGTCGACATCCCCGAGAAAGCAGCTCCCGCTGCTCCCGACATGGGCGGCATGTACTAAAGTTACGCCATAACCCTAAAAACTCCCCGGCAACGGGGAGTTTTTATGTACTCCGTTTCAACTGCTCCCTTACGGCTCAACCTCTAAATACTCTCCCTCACCCCAGCACCGCGTCCCCGCAAACGCCTTCTTCAAGTCTTCCGTATTATATTCGGCACAAGCTGGCCCATCTTGCCCACTCGCAAAATACACCCACTCCGCGTCCGGGCTCACCCGGTAGAAACTTGACCTATATCCGCTTCGGCCCACATAAATCCTCTGATACGGCGCCACCGAGCTATTCTGGATACTCTCAACCGTCGCCACCAAATACCCCACTTCCTCTCCTGTCGCAGCCTCAAATACCTTAGCTAACTCATTCGTCAACTCCGCATCTGCCTTATTATACCAATCCTTATGACTACAATCCAAACGCGGCTCATCCTCCACCATACAAACTACGCCGCTCTCCTCATTTACGAACAACGACCCTCCGCTATGTACCGCGCTAGAAAGCGTATAATATTCCCCCGTATCCACAAACCCCCGCTCCTTCAATACATTACCATACTCCGTCACCCAATCCACGCTATTAATCTTCTCCGGCAACGTCGGGTTCACGGAATCCTCCACCTTAACCCCATACCCCCGATTTAGCTGAATCGCCGTCAAAAATCCCTCTGGCTTGTATGGCACCTCTACATCATAGATACTATCGACCAGCTTATACGGATCCAGCAGCTCCAAAGCCTTCTCTTTTATCGCCGCGACTACCTCTCTTACTGCCTCATCCTGTTTCAAAAACTCTTCAGCATCACCCTCGGCATCTTCAGAACCATCCAATGTCGCATCATCACCTCCAGACGCACCGCCTTGGCCCTCAGAATCCCCTCTCGTCAACATACACCATGCTAAAGTCCCAGCCAGAACCACCACTATTAACGCTAACACACCCACCGCGATCTTCCACCCCAATTGCTTCTTCTTAGAATCAGCATCCCCACCAACCAAGCCAGTCGCGGCAGCTACCTCTACGACATCTCGCTCCGAACCAACCATATTTTTATTATTAAACTCATCATCCATATCTCATTCCATTTATGTTTATTATTTCCATTATATCACCACGCTCTTCACTTTATGCTATAATATATTCAAAGATCTAAACATAAACACTTCAAAAGAAAGGGAACTATGCCCGAAGAAAACCCCAATCTCAACAATTCTAACAACCCCAACAGCCAAACTGTGCCAGAAGCATCAACCACGCCCGACGCCTCCACACCTCAAACAACCCCAACCGAACCAACCAACAACTCTACGGCCCCCGAATCCACATCGACCGCCCCATCTGAACCGACCATCCCAGAAACCCCATCAGCCTCAGCCCCTTCCGAAACCCCAACCGCTCCTGATACCGCTCCCGCTCCTATGACTTCACCCATCATGAAATCTAAAATCAACAAGCCTAAGAACAAACTTCTCCCGGTTGTCCTCATCCTCTCCGTCCTCACCCTCGCCGGCATCGGCACCAGCGTTTTCTTCGGCATCCAAAACTCCGACAAAGACTCCGAAATCGTTCGCCTAAAAAACCAACTTTCCAGCCAAACCCCAACCACCCCAGATGAGCCAACCGACAACCCCGATGACGGCCCAGAAACCCCCGACGACTCCGAAGAAATCACCTCGGAAATCCGCAACAAAATCCTCGCATCCGTCCCCAGCAGCCTCGTCCTCGGCAGCAAGAAACCGCTTGATAGCGAATACGACATGACCTACAGCATCGGCACTTCCCTCGACAGCTCCAATTCCGCCTTTAGTGTTGGCCTCGACCTTACAACCAACCAAACCACCCTCACCCTTAACTGGGATCGTATCAAAGAATACTACCCATATCTCACCACCTCCAAGACCGGCACAGAAAACATTTCCGACCTTGGTCTCTCCGGCAAGCCCACTGACATCCTCCTCACCGGCTTCGGCCAAGCCGTCGGCTACGAAGTCCTCTTCTATCTCATGGAGGACGGCACCGTCGAGTATATCCCTCTAGCCAAAGCTGCCAAAGAAGAAAACTTCCGCTCCTACGGTAAACTCCCAAATATCAGCAACGTTATCAAATTCTACTCCGGCTCCTCCTGTGCAAAATCCGGCCCTGGCTGCGGCATGGAATCCATCGCCCAACGCGCCGACGGCAACTACTACACCCTCTATAGTGCCGTCAACGCTACTGGCAATTTCGACATCTAGGCCAACCAAGTTTCCGAAAAGCCCCGCCCAGGGGCTTTTTCATCGGCATATCTAGCAGCATTTGGCCAATTCATGGCCTACGTATTGACAAAAAGCATAACCTGTGCTACAATAGAAAGATAACACGGCCTCTTTCAGGATACCGCGCACTTTTTCAATTCGCTATTTTGGTATTCTGACTACCCGTACACAGCCCCTCATAAACCATCCCCACTCACCAAAAATCCACAATTTCAAAGGAGGAAACCCCATGAAACCCCTGTCCGAAACCGCCCGTTTTCCCCGCCTAAACTGCTTCCTTGTCATTACAGCTTCATTCCTGCTATCCCTACTCATCGCCTTTCTCATCGGCGAGACTATACGCTCCACCGGAGAGCCCATCGGATCAAGTGCGCGCATTTGGAGGGTCATCCAGCTCATCATCACGTATCTGGCTACAACCATAGTTGGTACCGGTATTCTCAGTATTGCCTCCATATTCATCATCAACCACCTCTCCGGCCGCTACGTCATCGGAGACGACAACACCTCCAGCCGCGACGTTTTTGCCGACGCCTACAGTCTCTCCACTCACTACGTCCTCCCCTACGCCTACAACGGCATCAACAAACAGAACGACCCCTATTGCGAGCTCCACCTCAGCTTCTCCTACACGGAAATCTTCGACGCCTATCAAAGCCTCAAGAAACACCACCGGCTCGTCTATTATTTCCGCACTCTCAGCCTCCCCAACCACCTCGGTCGCCGCCGACCACTCTTGACCCGCGCCGGCGCCAAACGTCTCCTTCAGGAAATGACTGCACGCGCCACCACCAACGGGGAAGATATACGCCTTCAGCGCGCCATCCTCTGCTATACTTTCTTTCCAAGCTATTCCCCAAAGATCGCTCTCCCCGAGCACCAAGCCTTCATTTCCCGCGACGTCATCCGCGACCTTCTCTACCTCATTAACCCTGACCGCAACCAGCCCATCCCCGATGGCGCCGAAGTTACTGCCAGTTACGACGCTGGTCTTGCCGTCGTCCTGAGCGCCACCTACCTCTATAGCATCTTCTCCCGCATCGCCGCCGAAGACGAGCTTGTCTACCTCCCCATCCAAGAATAACTCCAACCCGTCCAGGAGCAATTCCAGCCCAACCCCATAAAAACCTCAACAATCCACCCAAAACTGTCCAAAACTAGCGAACCCCAAAAAGTCCCCCGCATTCCGCGAGGGGCTTTTCCTATCCAAAGACTTTAGAGCGACATTTCGTCGATGCTGTTGATGAGGTAGAGCAACGAATCCGCTCTCACCTTATCATCACGAATCTGGCGAGCAGCTTCATAAGCCGGCGCAATCACCGCCTTATCACGCATCGTATTCAACATTTCCTGATAGAGCATGAAGCGCTTCTCTGGATCAACTTCAACACGATCCATAATCGGGAAGAGCTCTTTGAGCGCCGCTTCCTTAACCTTAGAAATATCAGAACCGGAACCATAACCGCCCATCGAGCGACCAAAACCAGCACCACCCATCGGTGGAACAGTCGGCATACCCATCTGTGGAGCAGCCGGAGTCTGCGGCAAGCGCATCGCGCCTGGCTGACCCGCTGGCGGCATCATTGATGGCTGACCTGCTGGAGCCGAAGCATTCGATGGTTTCGGACCACCAGCCGAACCACCCTTTTGGGTGATTTCGTCGATCGCACGCTGCAAATCATTATCTTTATTACGGTTTTGGTTCATATCGTCTCCCACCATTTATTATTTACATTAACGTATACTACTTATTATATCACAAAAACTAAATTCGCAAGAACTTTATTAGTTTATCTAGCATATCTAGTTTCACTTCTTCCATCGGCAGCCTCGCTCCGAAGGCATCCACAATCTCCTCCCCCTGCGCCTCCGGAAAATAAACCGTCACCCGCGGAGAGAACCGCTTCCGCGGCGTCAACACAATCGCAAAATGCGACTCCTCATGCAAAAGACCAAATGACTTAAAATCATTATAATTATAAAGTTTATCTCCTTCGCTCAACCCCTTGTTTGACAGGGAATAACGCAAAATTCGCGGCGGCCGCATCGCATAAATCATTAGCGCAATCACGCTCAAAATCACCACCGCCAAGAAACTCCACCATTGTAAAAGCACCGAGATCCCCGACAAAACCAACCCCACCGCAACCAACCCAACATACCACCACGTCGTCTTGTCGCGCACAATATATTCCTCGGCTTCCCAGCTAATGTCCGTCTGTCCTCGCCCCGGAGCCTCCCTGACGACCTTCGCCTCCGCCACCTTTTTTGAAGAATTCTTCGAATTATTCGTAGCCATAACTATATTCTACCATACCCCACTCACTTTTCACTCAAAATCCCGCAAACAAAAACATCTTTATCAAACAGGAATTAAAAAAGCTAGTTTGAATTCTATCTAGCGAAGCGCGCCTAATGGCGAGCGAACGCCGATAGAATTTGTAAAGTAGCCCATTTTAGTTCGTTTGGCGGAGGGTGGGAGAAGGTAATCTCGCTTCGCTCGATAACGAACTCGAGTTCAAATCTCCTGCTTCTTCTAGCGGAGAAGCAAAAATCGCCACGCAAGCGTGACAATTTTTCCTTCCTGGCGGAGGGTGGGAGATTCGAACTCCCGCTCCAGGTTTCCCCAGACTAACGATTTAGCAAACCGTCCCCTTCAGCCACTTGGGTAACCCTCCAGATACTCCCCATTATACCACAAGACACACCTTTTACAACAAAATCCCTCAAAAACATTTTTCTCCTCGACTTTTGTGCTATAATATATACAAGTAATTCATTATCATATAACTGCGAGAAAATCAAATGAAGTTTGCGAAAAATGTTCTACAAATCATCACTGGCATCGGCGCCTGCCTCACGCTTTGCGCTGGTAAAGCCATGGCTCTCACCGTTCAAGAAGGTGCAGAAATCGCCCGCGCCGAAGGCATGCCTGCCGAACTCATCGGCGACAATGGCGTCTTCACCCAGCTCACCAGCATCGCCCTCGCCATCGTTGGCGCCCTCTCTGTCATCATGCTCATCTGGGGCGGCGTCCGCTACATTATCTCCGGCGGCGACAGCAAGAAAATCACCGATGCGAAGAACACCATTCTCTACGCTATTATCGGTCTTATCATCGCCGTCCTCGCTTACGCCATCGTCCGTTTCGTCCTGAACACCATCGGCAGCTACAGCACCCCAGAAACCGACGAAGCCGCCTTACAAATAATCACTCGATTCATAGCTTAAGGTAAAAACACCTCAAAGGCGCCCTCCGGGGCGTCTTTTTTGTCCCGCAAGTCAACCCTAACGCCCCTTCGCTGCTCCATCGATAAGTCAGCCTCTAGTTCGCATCCTCTTCACCTCTCCCCGTTGCGAGCACCACCCCGGCAATCCATTTCGCGCCCGCCTCCCTAAGCGTTTTCTCCGCTGCTAGCATCGTCGCACCCGTCGTCCACACATCATCCACCAACAAATACAACTTCTCCCCACTCACCTCTCGCACAACCTCATACGTCTTCTCCGCCTGCGCCTTCCGCTCCGCCGCTTTCGTGCCCACCTGCACCACATCCGTCGCCCGCCCTAGCACCCGTTCATATTTCCACCTCCTTCGCTTCGCCAATTTCTTCGTCAAAATCGCCGTATGATCCAGCCCTCGCTCCCGCACGTGCCGCCCAATCGTCGGCAACGGCACAACCACCACCTCCAAGCCACCTTCCTTCATCGCAACCTCACCAGCATCGCCCACACCAAAAACCAAAAACCCAAAATCCTTCGGGATCCGCTCATCTAAGAAGTCCACCGAAACTTCTCCCGCCGCCCGCACCGACTCATACTTAAAATCCTTAACCAACTTCGCCAGCGCGCCCTCGCGCCAACCCACCACGCCCAACCAGCAAAAGGGAACTTCGCAGTCCGAACACATCCAATCCCGCCCCACTCTGCCATCATGCCCCTCCGTACACTCACCTCCGCGCGTCACGCCGCAGCCCGGACATTTTCCCGCCCTCATCGCAACCGAACGCTTACAGAGCGGGCAAATCGCCTCACGCGTCGATTTTATGTTATTTTTACAACACTCGCAAAGTACCGCTCCCAGTCGTCCACAACCCCTACAGGTGTGCGGACAAACCAGGTCAAGTAGTCCCCATTTTGTTGTATTTTTTACAATGAAACTCACAATTACTATTGATTTTACTACAAAATACCATTATAATAAAGCATAACAATATAACGGAGGTAATTCAAGCAATGGCTCGCACTAATGATGCCGATATGCTGATGGAAGACGATTTAGCTCGTGCATTCCTCGATGACGCCGAACCGGCGCCAGTCATCGACCGAAATGAAAAGGCTATCCTCAACGTTGATGAACCATCAGATCCGGGGGTAAATGATGGGTGGGAAGATACCGACGATTTTCCAGGACAACTCGCTGTAGATGTCTACGAAACCGCAGACAAACTAGTTGTTAAGGCTCGCACGGCTGGCATTTCTAAGTCAGATCTAAACGTGACGATTTCCGACAACATCCTGACAATTTCCGGCATTTTAAGCGGCGGGGAAGATGAAAATACCACCGCTTGGCACATTCAAGAGTGTTACTGGGGCGAATTCTCTCGCACCATCGCTCTCCCTGTTCCCGTGAAAGAAGAAGAAGGCACGGTCAAAGCCGAGCTCAAAGACGGCGTCCTCACCATCTCCTTCGAAAAGGAACAACAAGACGCTCCGAAGAAAATTGCCATCCAATAGATTACGCGTCGTCGTTACTCACACACTAAACTCCGCCCTCCGGGCGGAGTTTAGTTTCACACCCATTAAGTCTCGCAGCTACGCCCTAACATCCAAACGCCTATCTTCTCAATTCAAAAAATAGGCTTTGCAAGAGAACACAAAGCCTACCCTCTCCTTCCCCTAACGACAGCTACTAATTGGGTTGGATATTGACATTCCCGCCCCCTGCATTATTATTGCCACTAGGCTGAATATTGACATTACCCCCACCGGCGTTACCGCCAGGTTGGATATTGATATTCCCACCCCCGCCACCGTTGCTATCAGGTTGAATATTAATATTGCCACCACCCGCCGAGTTATTAGAACTAAACACGCCGCTCAACACGAAATTAACAATCGTAAACGCCAAAAGCGCTACGATCAAACCAACCACCCCCCAAAGAATAGTGTTTCTGCCTTTCATTACTTTCCCAGCATCCCCCTGAGAAGTAATAAACGTAAAACCACCCAAGATAATCACGACAACCGCAACAACCCCCAAAATACCAAGGATAACATTAATCACGTTCTTCACAGTTCCCAACAAATCATCAGTTGTCGCACTTGAATCAATATTACACTCCGCATAAGTTGGCTTCGACTGACCAACATGAATAGTCCCATCTGGACAAGTGACGGCCGCATAGGCCGTCCCTGTCGTCAGTAGATAAACACTCAAGCCAGCTAAAGCAATAATCGACAAAATAGCTTGTTTAAGTTTCATTCGATATCCTAACTAGGCGATGTTAGTCAACACAAAATTAACAATCGCAAACGCAAGCAAAGCTACAATCAAACCAACCACACCATAAAGGATAGTATTGCGAGCCTTCGTAACCTTACCAGCATCACCTTGAGAAGTAATGAAGCTAATACCGCCCATAATCATCATCACAACTGCAACGATACCAACCACACCAAGCACAATGTTAATAATATTCTTAATCATCCCCATTAAGCCCTCACTAGACCCAGTAGCATCAGTTCCACCAGCTTCATTCACCCAGTCCTGGACTGAGCTGTTGTTAGTGACAGCATACGCAGGCTCAGCCACAACTGGCGACAAAGCCGCAACGCCACCCAAACCAAGCATAGTCATCACCACCGCGCAAATGTTAAAAATAAGTTTCTTCATAATTCTCCCTTATTTATTAATTACTCTTACTTCCTATAATACAACACGAACCTTCAAATGTCTAGCATTTTCTCCCCGAAAACGCCACGAAATCATCAAGAAATCGCCATGCTCACAAATGCCACAATTGCATACGCAAGCAACGCCACGACAAGCCCAATTAACCCATACTTAATCGCATCCTGCCCTCGCTTCACCTTACCCGCATCCCCCGAGCTACTCAGGAACAAAAAGCCACCATAAATCATTACACCCACCGCAATCACTCCAGAAAACCCCAACACTACATTAATAATGGTCGTCGCCACCGCTCCTGCGCTTTTTTGCGTCCCACACCCTGCCGCCGCCTTCTGTTCATCATCAAACGGGCCATTACAGATATCCGAGTTCACCGCCAAAACCGGCTCTGCCACAAACTGCATAACCAACCCGGCCAACGCCAAAACTCCCGCTAAAACTAATCCAATCTTTTTCATTTACAATGCCTCTCCAATCGCCCCCATTACTACACTCGTTATTACCGCCGCTAAAATCACAATCACCAACCCAACCACTGCATAAACCAAGCTACGCGTCGCCTTCTGCACTCGCCCTGGATCACCCCGCGAAATCATATATTCTACCCCACCTTTAATAATAAACACTACAGCAACTAGCCCCGCCATCGAGTATGCCCACGAGAAAATATTTTGAATCTGAGTTGTCGTACTCACCGTCGTCGGCACGCCATTGTTTAAGCCTAAAATCACCTGCGCCGTGTTCACGATCACCGACGCCCCCATCGCAACTACCACACCAATCACAGCAGACACCAAGGTATGCTGGCCCTTCGCCGCCTTACCCGGATCACCTTGCGCCATAATATATAAATACCCGCCGTAAATCACCATTGCCACAGCAATATATCCCACCGCCAAAGTCAAATCAAACGTAATATTCAAAATAATCGTCCAGACAAACACCGTAATCGCATCTTGATCATTTTTATCCGGCTGAACTATATTCCCGCCACTACAAATCTTACCAGACGTATCATAAAACCACGGCCGAAAGCCCAAATAATTCTTTGCACAGTTATCCGTGCCACCAGTCGTTATCGTCACTTCAGCCCACGCCGGTTCAGCCGTCGCACCAGACACCGTCAAAACCCCCGCAAAACAACTAATTCCAACCAAAACCGCCCCAAGAAATCCCAAAATCTTCTGTCTCATACCACTATCTTATCATTATTCCCGCAAAAAACCAATATCCCAAACTCCAGAAAAAAGAATTGCTCTGCGATAGAAGCCGAGGGAAAGACAATTTATTACCTTTTCCGAGACACCGCCCCGTAGCAACACTTTTTCGAAGAAAAAGGTCGCCCTGCCGAGGATAGCAAATAGAGAAAACGTTTACTTTTCTCTTGAGCAACGCAGGTAGCAATACTATTTTTCACCGAAAAATAGTATTGACTAAAGCGCTTATGTGTGATATAATGGTTGTATGCCCTGAAATAGGGTCTATTGGGAAGTCTATCATGAAAAACCTAACTGCGAGAATTACAAGGATTGTGTCCGCCATCTTATTGGTTTTCGGCACAATTTTTGCTACCGTTTTCATGAATACTCCCAGTTCTTACGTTTACGCCGTCGAAAACGACAATCCAGGAATCAATATCACGCCCGACGATAATACATCCGGAGGGAACATCAATATCCAACCGAACGATGAAAACACAGGAAATAATAACCCTGGCATTAATATTACTCCTGACGGAGACACTTCTGGAGGCAATATCAATATTGCCCCAGACGGCGATACCTCCGGCGGCAATATTAATATCCAGCCGGGCAACGAAGAAAATAACCCCGACAACCCAGAAAACCCTGACACAGAAGACCAACCTAACACCTGCGAAGACCAAGTCGGCGCCCTCGCTTGGATTGTCTGTCCGACCACCGGTGTCATCGCCAAATTCATTGATGCTATCTACAACGTTGTAGATGGTCTTTCTGTCGTTCCACCCCTTAGTATGGAAGCCAACTCGCCCATCTACCTCGTCTGGCAATACGCCCGCAACATCACCAACATCGTCTTCGTCATCTTCCTCCTTATCGTCATTTATTCTCAACTCACCGGCTTTGGCATCAACAACTACGGCGTCAAACGCATCCTTCCTCGCCTTATCATCGCCGTCGTCCTCGTCAACCTCAGCTTCGTCATCTGTTCTCTCGCCGTCGACCTCAGTAATATTATCGGGTCCACTCTCCGCGAATTCTTTACCGGTATTCAGCAATCCGTCATCGCCAATGGCCAAGCTAGCGAAATCGCCAACGTCCCTCTCGGCGAAATCATCACCTCAATCATTTCCGGCGTCGGCATCGCTGGTATCGCCATCGGCGCGACCGGCGGTGGTGCCGCGCTCTTCTGGATGCTCCTTCCAGTCCTCCTCGGTGCAGTTATCGCCATCGTCTCCGGTCTCCTGACCATCGCCGCTCGCCAAGCCCTCGTCGCCCTCCTCATCATGGTTTCTCCGCTCGCCTTCGTCGCCTACCTCCTCCCTAACACCGAAAAATGGTTCCAAAAATGGAAGCAACTCCTCTTCCAGATGCTTATTTTCTACCCCATGTTCAGCTTCCTCTTCGGCGCCTCTCAACTCGCCGGTTGGGCGCTCATCACTTCCGCCCACGACGGCTTCGGCCTCATTCTCGGCATCGCCGTCCAAATTTTCCCGCTCGTCTTCTCCTGGTCGCTCATGAAAATGTCCGGCACCATCCTCGGCACCCTCAACGCCGGCCTGCGCAGACTCGCCGCTCCGGCCGAACGCGGTATCGCCGGCTGGTCCCTCAGCCACAAAGAACTTAACCGCCAACGCTACCTCGCTAATTCCATGATGCCTGGTGCCAAACTCCGCCGCTACCTCGACTACCGCCGCGAACTCCGTGAACTCGACACCAAGAACTCACTCGAAATCCGCCACGGTAAAGCCCATGAACGCGCCCTCATTACCGCCTCCTCTAGCACAGGGGTCGATAAGGACGGCAACGACACCTGGTCGAAACGCGCCAACCGCTACACCAAGAACGCCAAAACCGCAGCTCTCTATGAGACCCGCGTTGGCGTCGCTAATGCTGCCTATCGTAATACGCTTTCCGCCTACGGCCGCCACTTCTCCGGCTCCGGCGCCAGCCGCCTTTCTGATGCCCACGGTGAAGCCTACCTCAACACCATGAAGCAGCAATTTCTAACTGCAAATGAAGCTCAAGCCGACCAAGAATGGCTACTTAGCCAGTATATGGACGCAACCACCAATCACGACACCAACCCGTACCAATTCAATCGCCTCATTAAAGGCGCCGCCGGCAGTCTCGGGCATACTGGCGAAGCCTCAATCATGGGCCAAGTTATTGTCGGTAACGCTCAAATTGAATCACGTCGCCGCAGCGAAGCCCGCATCATCATCAATAAATTTGGCATCAAAAAGCCACAGTTCCGTGCCATGGTCTATGATAAAGCCGGCATGACCGACGACGGTTTTGCCACCAATAAAGACGGTAAGGTCGTTGAAAACATCCAACACCGACTACTGCCAGGCGAACACTATGACGAATGGCAAGATTATATCTGGGTCGACAAAGACAGTAGCAAAGAACTCACTCGCGCCGAATACGACGCTCTTTCCGCAAACGAAAAAGCTTCCTATAAACGCATCCGGTACTTCGATATTACCGACGACAATAATAAACTTATTCAGCGCGTTTACGAAGATGATGCTGGCTATATGAAAGAGCTGCTCACAGACGATATCAATATCGGCGACCCAATCAACCGCCGCTATCTCACACAAATCGGCGTCAAGCATGCTCCAGAAGAACAGACCGGTATTCTGCGCCGCTATCATAGCACCATTACCGCTGCTATGTTAGCTAGCAAGTACAAAGAACACGCTGCTGAAGTTACGCCAATGATCACCGCCCAAACCAATATGGGTTACGTCACATCTATCGGCCAATATAATATCGCTAACCTCCAAAGCCTCAGCGTCGCCTCCAAAGCTGGCCCATTCCTCCAAAACGATGGCTACGCTATTGATACCTGGCGCATGCTTCTCTCTAGTGTCGATGACCAGCTCTTCGAGCAAAACTTCAAGAAAATCTATGACGAACAACTCTTCGACAACAATGGCAATCGCGTCAGCGCCTTCGAATTCTTCTTCCCAGATTCTGATGTTATGAACTATCGCAACGTCAATGGCCAAGCCCTTAAGGGCTTCCGCCTTAGTCAAGACGAAAATGGTAGTCCCGTCTGGCAAGAAGTTAGCGCTAGTGAAGCCACTCTCGAAGACCGCAAGAATTACATTAAACACAATATCTTGCCAAAGGCTGCCGTCAAACTTGCTGGCATGATGAATCGTAGTATGTCTCCAGGCGTCCTCGAAAACCAAAAGCCAGATACGCTCGAAGCTCTCAAGAAACTCATCGACACCCTCACCGACGTTGGTACCAAAAACATGGATCCAAGCACCAGCTTCGAAGACATCCTTGGCGCTGGCACCAAAAACCAAGACTTCTTTGCCGGTGACGATCCGCGCATCCTCCAAGACAAGTATCGCGCCGCCAAATCTCAAGTCCAAAACCTCCAAGGCAACCCTAGCACTAGCGCACAACCCAGTAATTCAAATATCCCCGGTGGCAGTGGCGGCCGATCATATCCACCTCGCCCGCAATCCGGCCGTCAAGGCGTCGATAGTACTTACGACAGCCTCATGCGTAGCATAGAAGCCCAGCAAGACTACGCCGAGCGAAACAATATTCAAAACATCACTACTAATATCAACATTTACTGCCAATACGCTTCATCGCTCGAACAAGCTGCCGACGCTTTAACCGGATACTTCGAAACCGTCGAAACCCTCAATGATGATTACATTCTTGGTGAACTTCAAGATATTATCTACTACCTATCCGAAAAAGAACGGCAACTAGGCTCCACCGAAGACGGTATTAGTCAAATTGCAGACTATTACCAGCGGCAACGCGAGCTTATCGATGACCTCCAACAAGCTGCAATCGACCTTGTTTACCGCTCAGCTCACTAACTCAACTAACCCACAAAATCCTTCCCACTTTTGCCATATATAATGTATAATAATATATATGGCAACATACAAAGTTCCGCAGGACGTTGAGGCGGACGATAAGTTACTTGGGCCGTTTAGCTTCCGTCAGTTTATCTACCTGATGATTGTTTTTGGATGCGGCATGCTCGCCGTTGCGCTTTTCCAACTTTTCCCACTTCTTGCTGTTATTCCTGTTCCATTTATGATCTTTTTTGGCGCCCTCGCTCTTCCTCTGAAAAAGGATCAGCCGATGGAAACTTACCTCGCCGCGCTCCTTTCTTTCTATACAAAGCCCAACAAGCGCTACTGGCTCCCCGGCCAAAGCGAATCGACTATCTTGATCACCGCTCCGAAACAAGTCGAAGCCTCCCGTGCTCGCGACCTCTCTAGCGAAGAAGCCAGCCATCGCCTCTCATTCTTAGCCGAAATCGTCGACTCCGAAGGCCACGCCATCAAAAACGCCAGTACCACCATGAAAGACGAATTCTACGCCGAAGCTTATAACACAACCGACATGTTCGACGCTAACCGCAGCGATAATTATAATCTCAACAACATTATGGTCCAGCAACAGCAGGAACGCCGTGCCGCTGTCGTCGATCAAATGCGTAATGCTATTGAAACTTCCGAATATAACTACGACAATACTATCGCCAAGAATAATATGATCCAGCTCCCCGGCCAACGCGTCATTCAGCCCCGTGCTGGTTTTGGCGTCAACAATGACAATAACTTAACCGCCTCCGGTATTCCCGCCACCACCTCCGGCTTCGAATCCCCCGTCGTCATCCAGCCCGATCTCCCAACCCAAGCCCCCATTACCAGTGCCGGCATCCCTGCCTACGATCCTCTCATGGATCAACAACCCGTCGATTTCTCCACAAACTCACAAAACAACCAGCAGCCCAATCCCCAACCCACCGAAGACGTCCAGAAAGCCGCCGACCGCATCCGCGAAGAAAACGAAAGCGAAGTTTACGTATCACTACACTAAGAAGCATTAAGGAGCCATCAACATCATGAACCCACAAACTAATCCAGGCCAATTCAACGTTCCCGCCCAGCAGGGGACTCAGCCTCAGCCAGTCATGCCTCCTATGCCTGCTAATATGCCAATGCCGCCCGCCGGAAACATGCCCCCAGCAAACACGCCACAAAATCCGCAACCCATGGGTTACCAACCTGGCCAACAATTTGCCCAATCTCAGATGTATCAATCCGGCACCAACCAACAACAAGTTCTCACTCAGCAACAAGCTGCCATGAATACTGCTGGCGCCCAAACCCTCGCCAGCACCGCCCCAGAAGGCCAACAAGCCCTCTCCGGCCAAGCCCAGGCCCCGAAAGTCATCGAAAATCCCATCTCCACCCAATCCACCCTTCTCATTTCCGAACTTCGCGACGGTCTCGTCATCATGAAAGACGGCTCTTTCCGCGCCGTCGTCGCTTGCCAATCTATCAACTTCGACCTCATGTCCGAACAAGAACGCGAAGGCGTCGAATATAGCTACCAAAACTTCTTAAACTCTCTGAACTTCAATGTCCAGATTCTCGTCCGCTCCCAACGCGTCGACATCGGGCCTTACATTGACCGTCTGACTACTATTCGTCGCAACAACGACAACATGCTCCTCGGCGTTCTCATGGATGATTACATCAACTTCATCGACCTCCTTTCCCAAGAAGCAAACATCATGGACAAATCTTTCTTCGTCGTCATCCCATACTACAGCTCTGCCGACGCCGAAGCCTTCGTCAACCAGACCAAGAACTTATTCAAAACCTTCGGCAAAAAAGCCCCCGAAGTCACCCGCATCAATCGCGACACTTACAACAAAGCCGTCGACGAACTTAATAACCGCGTCGAATCAGTTGTTTCCGGTCTTTTCCAGATCGGTATCCAGTCCGTCCGTCTCAACACCCGCGAGTTAAGTGAATTGTATTACAACTTCAATAACCCCGACACCGCCGTCCGCGAACCGCTCGTCGACTTTTCTAAACTCGCCACCACTTATGTTCGTAAAGGAGAAAAACCAAATGCCTAGAAAAAATAAAGCCGCGAAACAGCTTACCGCCGCCGAAATCGCCATCCAATCCCAACACGCCGAAGAGGCCGAAGTTCAGCAAGCCTTTGAACAGGGCATCACCACCCTCCGCGATCTCATCTCCCCAAGCTCCATCGAAATCCACTCCGGCTATTTCCGTCTTGGCACGAAATACGGTCGCACCATCTACGTCTATGGCTATCCCCGCACTCTTTATACTGGTTGGATTTCCTCCCTCATCAACATCGACGAAGTCCTCGACGTTTCTATGTATGTCTACCCTGTCGAAACCACCGTCGTCATGAAAAACCTCCGCAAAAAAGTCACCCAGCTCGAAGCTAGTTACCAAGTCAATGCCGAACGCGGTAAAGTCCGTGACCCAGAAATCGAAGCCGCCATCAACGATGCCGAGGAACTCCGCGACAAGCTCCAAGTCGGTGCCGAAAAGTTCTTCCGCTTTGGTCTATATATTACTTTATGGGCCGACTCTCTCGACGAACTTAACTTCGTCCAGCACAAAGTCGAAACCCTCCTCGGCCAACAAATGATTTTCTCGAAAGTCGCCAGCGCCCAACAAGAGCAGGGAATGAACAGCACCATGCCGCAATGTACCGACCAACTCCAAATCCGCCGCAACATGAACACTGGCGCCATCTCGACCAGCTTCCCATTCACTTCCGCCGACCTCACCCAAGAAAAGGGCATTCTCTACGGTATCAACATGCACAACAACGGCCTCGTCATCTTCGACCGCTTCAGCCTAGAAAACGCCAACCTCGTCGTCTTCGCGAAATCCGGTGCTGGTAAATCTTTCGCCGTCAAGCTCGAAGCCCTTCGCTCTATGATGATCGGCGCCGAGATCCTCATTATCGACCCAGAAAACGAATACCAGAAGCTCTGCGACGCCGTCGGCGGCAGCTATATTCGCCTCTCGCTCAACTCCGATGTCCGCATTAACCCTTTCGACCTCCCGAAAGTCGTCGATAGCGAAGATGCCAATGACGCTCTCCGCGCTAATCTTGTCACCCTCCACGGCCTCTTCCGCCTCATGCTTGGCGGTAACCAAGTCGCCGCCAACGGCCAAGTCGTCCCGGCTCTAACCGCCAACGAAGAGGCTGACCTCGACCAAGCCCTCATTGATACTTACGCTCGCGCCGGCATCACCAGCGACCCCCTTACGCACCAAGCCACCCCGCCGACCATCATCAATCTCTACGATACTCTCCTCCACATGGGCGGCACCGGCCCACAGCTCGCCCAGCGCCTCCGCAAATACACGACCGGTACTTTCGCGGGCATCTTCTCGCAACAATCCAACATCGACATCAACAACCAAATGGTCGTCTTTAACATCCGTGACCTCGAGGACGAACTTCGTCCCGTCGCTATGTATATTATTCTTTCCCACATCTGGAATATTGTCCGCGCCGACCAAAAACGCCGCCTCCTCATCGTCGATGAGGCCTGGCAGCTCATGAAATACGACGATTCCGCAAACTTCCTCTTCAGCCTCGCCAAACGCGCCCGCAAATACTACCTCGGTCTCACCACTATCACTCAGGACGTTGAAGACTTTATGAGTAGCAAAATGGGTCGCGCTATCGTCGCGAACTCCTCCATGCAACTCCTTCTGAAACAATCCGCGTCCGCCGTCGATGTTCTTTCCGATGTCTTTAAGCTCACCAACGAAGAAAAGAAACGCCTCGCCAACTTCCCAGTCGGCCAAGGCCTCTTCTTCGCCGGCGCCAACCACGTCCATATCCAAATCATCGCTTCCGAAACCGAAGAATCCCTCATCACCACCCGCCCCGGAGGCGCCCGAAGGTAACCTATGGCAAACAATCCGCTTCCAGACAAAAGCGGTTCAGGCAACGACGCCGTTGCTAATCTTCGTGATGCAGAAAATAATGCCCTCACCAACAACGCAGAAAAATCGTATTATACCGGCAATGGAAAAGAAGCACCAAACCAAACTAAAGTCAAAGGTAAGAAAAAAGGTATCGGTGCCATTGTTGCCATAGCCTTAACTCTGATTGGCGGGGGAACTTTCCTTGGGAGTTCAAATTCACTCCTTGGCCCCGCCATGGAAGCCCTGTTCACAGAAGCCACCGACACCCAATATACCAGCTATGCCCTCCGTGCTCCACAAATCATGAAATATATGCTCCAAGGTGGGAACCAAACCACCGTCACCTGGTATGGTGCTAAAAAATATAAGCATATGTCCAACTCCTTCCAGAAACGCCTAGCTAGCTACGGTATCGAAGTCGAAGGATCCGGCACAAATCGCGTCTTAAAATGGAATGACGAAACTATCTCCGCAAGCGACTTCATTAATAAATACCATTCCGACGTTGACTTCCGCGATGCTTATTCCAGCGCCAAGCGCGGACGCGTTGCTACCTTCTTCGACGACATCGCAAACAAAATATACCAAAAACTTGGCCTCAGCCGCAACTTATTTAGTGGGTTTAAGCAAACTAATGACGCCGATGCCGACTTAGCAGCCTTTGACAAAACCATGTCCCAGAAATTCGAGGGAAATACCACAAACCTCTCAACCGGCAGTAATCACCAAGAAGAAGTAAAAGACTCCAACGGAAATACAGTCTACGAAACCAACCCCGACGGAAGCTATAAGACAGACGGCAATGGCAATAAAATTCCCGAAACAACTAAAACCCCCGATGTAGACAACGTTTCAGGAGCAAACAAATCTGGAACCAGTATAGCCGATGCGGAAATACAAGCTAAGTCTTTCGTAAGTGGGCTCGCCCAAAAAGCCGCCACCGCCACGGGTATTCTCGATGCTAGTTGCGCAGTTCTAAAGGTCGCCAATCTGATATCGATGGCCGTAGCCGCCAACGAAATCTACCAATCTATTAACTATTTCATGGGCTTCATGGAAAATATCAGCAAAATGAAAGCTGGCTACGGCGACACCTCCGCCTATCATGAAGTTATGAATTTCCTCAGCACTAGCACAACCGCCCAGGTCCAAAAGCTTAGCAACGGTTCCTCTGAATCCAAAGAAGATGTTACCGGCGCACCGCTCCAGTCTAATGGTATGCAAATGGTTTTGGCTGACGCTCCAGCCCAAAAAGCAACCACTCAAAATTACTCCCTAGATCGTACTACTAACGCAGTTGTAAAATTCCTCGGTTTCAATACCATTACAGCTACAGGCTGCGCACTTACCCAAATTGCCGAATCCGCCCTTTCCATGGCTGTCACAATTGGTACTGGCGGCCTCGCAAAGATCGTCGGCAGCTTCTTCGTGGCTACCGTCGTCAACGTCGGTATCGCCACCGCCGTCAACGCCGCCGTTGGCTTCCTAGTCCCGACTATTGCTCAAGCACTCTTCACTAACGTATTCGAAACCGCAACCGGTATCCCAGCGGGCGAGCTATTCACTAAAGGTGCCTCCGCCGCTAATACTAGGGTTGGTCGATCCGGCAGTGGCCAGTCTCTCTCATCAAAAAGCGTCGCCACCGCCTTCAATCAAGCCACAAACACCGTCCTCGCCATGGACGCAGAAATCGATCGCAAAAACTTAAGCCCCTTCGATGTCACAAATAAGAACACTTTCCTCGGCAGTATCGCCTACAGCCTCGCGCCATCCTTAGCTACCACAAAATTAACCAGCATTACATCTCTCATGCGTACAGCCTCCACCGCCTTAGCGTCCATCGGAGGTAGAGCCTCCGCAGAAGGAGAAAACAGCTCCTATATGACGACTTTCGGAGATTGTCCAGCGCTAGAAGAAATCGGTGCCGTCGGAGACATTTATTGTAATCCAGTCACCACCACCGACCTCTCCACTATTGAACTCGATCCGGACGACTCAACTTACGGCGCAGTCCTAACTGGAAAAGGCAGCGGCAACACAACAAATCTCGACTGCGATAGTGACGGTAACTGTAAAATCAGCAACGACTCCAACTTAGCTCGTTATATCACTTACTGTGACGGTCGCGACTCTCCATTCGGCGTTCTTGATTCCGGCATCCTTAGCAATCTAGAAGCCAGCAGCAGCGCCGGCGGCTTCAGCACCATTCTTAATAGTATCCCAATCGTCAGTGACGTCGTCAGTATTATTGATGGACTCAGTAGCCTTGATCCAGTAAACCAAGGCTGGGCAACTGGCGCTAACTGCGTCAACAGCTCAGAGAATTCCATGTGGGATTCAGAAATGAAGTATTACCAGCGCTATGTAGAAGACCAGCGCATTCTCGAACAAATGGGAGCCTACGAAGACTCTAAAAACCCAGTCACAGCCTACGAAGAAGCCTATGAGAAAGAACATCCTCTTGACACCACTCCATCCGGAATCCTCGCCCACTACTCCGGCATGTCAAAAGATGACGCCGAAGGCCTCATCGCCTTGGTAGAATACACAAACTTCCTCAACGACTACGACGCCAGCACTCGTATCGCTATGAACAACGAACCAACCCCGAACGGCGATGAAGTAGCCGAAGCCTTCCGCGAAGATCTCGCGCCAGACTTCGACCAACAAAACAACCCAAACCAACCCCTCATCGCTCAACATCAATACATCATCTATGCCGATGTCCGCAATCGGAGCTACGCAGCATGATACATAAAATTCACAAAAAAATCCGTATCGCCGTCCAGCTCGGCCTCAGCGTCATACTAACATTCCTCCTTACCCTTCCTACTTCAGCCGCTCTCTCCGACAGCACTCTCGATTTTTATAATAAAAACGGGATTTACTACTATAATTCTAGCGGAGCCAACGTCTCTTGTACTTCCGGCACTAGCCAAAACTATTCTGGCGCGGATATCCTTGGCGAGCAACAAATGGCGGTTCTCACCGCTAATCAACCATTCTATGAATCGGCCGCCGAACAATATGGTTTTCCGTGGCAAATTATTGCCGCAATTCACTACAAAGAGAACAGCCTTAAACGCTCAAACCCTAGTAATGGACAAGGAGCCTATCAACTCTACTCTTACACGAGCGGAGGGACCAATGCTAACGCTTTCCTCCCAGCCGGAGAAATTTCCGATGCCGAATTTACCCGCCAAACCGAAATTATGGCTAGTATTCTTAACGATATCGCCAACAGCGAAAATCTCGACCTTAATGACAGTGGCGGAATTAAACGCCTATTCTTTCGTTACAACGGTATTGCACAAAAATATATAGATAAGGGTATTGCACTAGGTTTTTCACAAGAAGAGGCTCGCAACGGAGAAGGCTCCGTATATGTCATGAACCGCTACGACCCAGAGCGCGATCCAACCAACAAGGCCAGTATGAACCCAGCTTGGCCCGGCATGTATGTAGGTGATGGACAATGGAGTGATACCGCAACTACTACCTCATTTGGGGCATATGTCGTTTTCGAATCAATTGGAGGTGGCGGATCCTGCAGTGGCGGCCTTACTTCCGGAGGTATGAGCTATGAAGACGCCTATGCATTTATGTCTGAATATGTTAACGATGTAGTTTGTACGGATTGGAATATATACTGTACCCACGGTTCATCATCTGGGCCAAAAGGAAACTGTGTCACCTTCGTCCAATATTTTATTGCCCGTTACACTACAGTCGGATCCATTACCGGTTTCGGCAACGGCCGCGACGTCGTCAGGAACCTAATTAACAAAAATATTGGGTTTGAAGATGGAGGCACAATACCCAGAGCTTACGCCATCTTCAGTGTCGCCAGCGGCTCAACCATGTGCGGAAACGCTCCATGCGGTCACACAGGTATTGTGCTTGGTATAGATGAAGAACGCGGAAAAATCTATATCGGCCAAGAAGGCTACGACACGCCATTAAGTTGGGGTCTCACCTCGATTGAACAAGACCTCGATAAATACACAAACGGCGCCTATACTTATGCCTACACGGACAGTATTTTAAAGTTATAAATAAGGATTTTATGTATAAAGAAAATCGCCTCAAGCCTATCATAATCGCAGGAGCTATTACCTTCGTTATAATTATCGGAGTCAGCATCATATTTCTTAGTGGCATCTTCCATAAAAATCCCTACGGAAACCAAGTTAAAATTACCGATTTTTCACATTATTACAAAGACGCCCCTCAAGACACTAAAGACTCAGTTTTCGCGTCACTATACAACATACTACAAGAAAATAACCCAGAAACCGACTTAAGCGCAATCAACGATGCCAAAATTCGAAATGGGTCCGAGATATCCAGCTACTCGGATAAAACAAAACTCCACTACGGCAATTTTATCATCGACATCCCATCCCTGCAGCAATCCTACCGCGGTCAATTCCAGTGGTCTAATGAAAAAGATCAAGATGCAGAACTTTCCGGATATTCTAGCCTAATTATCTGCCTAGAATCTGATTTAATTTATCCAAAATTTAACTGTAAAGATCTTTTTACTGGCGATCCCCTCATAGCTTTAACGGCAAAATACCCTATCATCAACCAACTTCCATACAATATTACCTACTACTCAAACAATTATTCCGAGTACACTAACTACACAATTAATTATAAGATTACCGACAATCAAACCAACATCGTTTTAGTTATCAATGATCAGACCGGAGGCAACGAACAAAACGCGCTAGACGAAATCAGGAAGCTCGGCTTCAATCCATCCGACTACACAATTGAGTATAATAATCTCAGCACCGAGCCAACCCCGGGCCGCGCACCAAACGACGCACTATAATTAAAAGACGGTGAACGCTCCCCACCCTCTCACTCAAAACAACGCAGCCAGACATATTATTACTTCCGACAGAAGTAATAATAATCTGAACTAACGAGGATAGCGAAAGAAGGAAAGGTTTACCTTTTCTCCAGAGCGACGCAGTTAGCAAGATTATCTTGACTACTTATAGTAGTCAAGATAATCTGATTCTCCTGAAAATTCCTCACGAGACATTTCTGCCGCGTCTCATCGAGTTCAGAAAATACATCATCTAACAACACCACCGGCCTCCGCCCCAAAACCGACACCACCATCTCCGCCTCGATGAACTTCAGCGCCAACACGCTCGATCTTACCTCGCCCCGACTCGCCGATCCGTCCGCTCCCGCTCCATTAAAAATAAATTCATAATTATCTCGGTGCACTCCGAAACTTGTATGCCCGAGCAGGGAATCACGTGGAAAATCCGCCATCAATCGCGCCAAAAACTCACTTTCCGATCGCACCGAACTCTCATATGACAACAAAACTTCATCTTCATTTTCCGCAATCGACCGATAAACTTCCGTAAACCTCTTATTTATCTCCTCGACAAACCCCCGCCGCGCCTCCGCAAGCTCCGCTCCGTGCCGCGTCAAAAGCACATCCCAAGAAAACAAATCCTCTTGCCGCACCCCCTCGTCCTTCAACAATTCGTTCCGCTGCCTGAGCGCCTTATTATACCTAAGTAGCGCCGTATTATACTTTTCCGACAACTGCCCAAAAACCCGATCAAAATAATTCCTCCGACTCACCGGGCTCGACCCAACTAAATGTAAATCATCCGGCTCGAACAAGACAATCGGATATTTCGCCTTCTTTGGTAACCGTTTTGACTTTTTATCTTCCGCCAAAAACTCCTTCTTCGCCAACCCAGCATCATATATCGCCACCACTTTCCGCCCATCTTCATATTCCAGCTCCACCCGATAAAACTCCGCCCCTCGCCGCACAATCTCCCGATCCACCGCTCGGAAACTTTTCCCTTGTAAAGCCTCATAAATCGCCTCTAGGACTGAGGTTTTTCCACAGCCGTTTTCCCCAATAATCGTTGTCGTCTGTGGATTACACTGAAGCACAAAACTCTCATGCGACCGAAAATTCGTGAGTTTTACACTTCTAATCACCATTTTCCACAGCCCCGTACTACAACTTTACGATTTCAGCGGCATAATAATATGCACATAATCCGCCGTCGCGTCGCTCCGGAGCACAACCGGATCCAGCTTATTCGAGAATCCAAAACTCACCACTTTTCCACCGAGCACATTTAACGTATCCAGCAAAAACCTCGAGTTCAGCGTCACCTTTCCGTCCGCATTTACTTCCGTCTTAATTTCCGACTTATTCTCCCCCAGCTCATTCGCCACCGAAGAAATCGCAAACGCTCCGGTTTCCACAGAAGCTTCACACACTACCGACCCACCAACTTCTTTCGCGAACAGCGCCGCCAATTTCGTCACCCGTGTCAGTTCATCGCGCGGCAATTCCGTCTTAATTTCCGTCTCTTTCGGTATCAACTGTCGATAATCAGGGAACGAACCGCTAATCAACTTCGACGTTACTTCAACTTCACCCAGCCTAAACCTCACTTGAGACTCATCAAATAAAACCTCAATCTCCGTCGCCTCATCCCCAAGCAAACCCATCACCGTCCGAAGGGAAGATGCTGGCACAATCGCCACAACTTCCGCCTCAGTTTTCCCCAGAACCTTCCGCTCCGCCAACCGATACCCATCCGTCGCCGCAAGATACAGCCCACCTTCAAACGTATTAAAGTATACACCAGTAAGCGCCGGCCGCGTCGTGTCGTTACTCACCGCCACCATCACCTGCGCCAACCCATCCTTAAACTCATCCACCCCCAGCGTAAACTTCACCGCCTTATCTTCTTCAATCTCCGGCAACTCCGGAAAATCATCTGCGAGCGCCCCATTTATACTCGAAGTATATTCGCCGGCCCGGATTGTCACTTTTTCGCCTTCTGCCATCATCTCCACCATCTCCCCCCGAGGCAAATTGCTCACAAACTCTGCCATCAATCTCGCCGGCACCGTCACTACACCGTTTTTACATCCTGCCGCCGGCAAATAACTCACCACCGCCATATCCAGATTCGTCGTCGTCAGCGAAACCTTATTCTCATCCACCCTAATCAAAACATTATTCAAAATCGGTAACGTTGCCCTCGACCCCGCAGCCACCTTGCTAACATGATTCAATGCTTTTGCTAATTTCTCTTGCCCAATCTTAATTTCCATATTTCTTCCTTTCTTCTAATAACTCCGAATCTACTTTCTAACCTTCTGTACGCTACTTTTAAATGTTCGCACTTTTTCTTTCTCCGCAAATCTCCACGGTGTCGCTCCAAAACTTCCTAATATAATAATAGTAGTAATAGTAAGACCTGTGGAAACTGTGCAAAACTGTCCATACACCTCTGTTAATCCACGTGGAAAACTCATAGGAAAACTTTTCCACCAAACCGTGGAAAACCCCACTTTTTCCGCCACACCATGTGCAAAACCCGCCATCCCGCCAACTTGTGGAAACTTTCCCACAAGTTTTCAACAAACTTTCCCGCAAACTTCTCCACAAGTTTTCCACAGAAAACACCCGAACAAAGTCTAAAAACCGAACGTCAAAAACCCGAACATTTTTCCAACCCGAACAAAATCCAGCACCCGAACACGCCCTAAAGAACCGAACAGGACTAGGGGCCGAGCGGAAACAAAAGCTAATGCTTTTGTTTACCGAGGCAACGCTGTCTTGCGAATATATTTTATTGGAAATATATTCGCACAAGGTCCTATCCATAAATCTTTTCCTTAATCGATGCAATCTGGTCACGCAAATTAAAATTCAGCTTCAAATCCGCTTCAATTTTCCTTACCCCATGCATTACGGTCGTATGGTCTTTCACCCCCACCTCTAAGGCAATCTTCGGCGTACTCATCGAAAGGTCTTTCGACAAAATATACATCGCCACTTGCCGAGCGTTCTTGATATGTGCCACTCGACTTTTGCTGCACATCTCCTTCGGTGTCATCTGATAATATTTCGCCACTTTCTCAATCACTAGCTTCGGCGACACCGTCTTCGTTCGTTGCGCATTCCCAGTATTGACGTACCCCTCATTAATCACTTCAAGCGGCGTCATATTCTTGAAGTCTGCCACCGCCAAAATATGCTCTAGCTCTCCCTCTAACGCCCGAATATTCGTCTTGATGTTCTCCGCGATATATTCAATCGCCTCATCCTCAATTTCTGCCCCCTTAAACTCTGCCTTTGACTTCAAAATCGCACACCGATCCTCAAACTGTGGTAACTGCAAATCATACGCCCCCGACTGCGATAACCTCGACGATAAGCGGACATCTACCGACTTAATCTGGTCCGGTAGCCGATCCGACGTCACAATAATCTGCTTATTTAGCGCGTATAGCTCGTTAAAAATATCAAAAAACTCAACCTGCGACGCATCCTTATTCATAATCATCTGAAAATCGTCAATAATCAGCACGTCCAACTTTCGATATTTCTCCCGAAACGCATCACTTTTCTTATTTTGCAGCGACTTAATAAACTCCGAATAGAAGCTCGAAATCGGCGTATACAAAATCTTCATCTTCGGATTATTCTGGAGCAGGGCATTACCAATCGCCTGTACAAGATGCGTCTTGCCTAGCCCCGGCCCGCCGTAAAGGAAAAACGGATTATAGCTCACCCCTGGATTATTAATAATATTCTGCGCCACGCTCACCGCCAGGTCATTATTCGATCCAATCACGAAATTGTCTAGCGTATAACGCGGGTTTAACCCTGTCTGTATCGACCCGCTCACCGAGCTCGACGGCCGAATATTATTGCTCGCCACCGTCGCCACCGCTGTCGGGCGCATCGCTCCTTCGCCAATCCGTGCGCCTCGCGGTTTCTCCCGGCTCATCACCTGATATTTCAAATCCACTACCGCTACGCCGTTATGCTCGAAAGCCATCCGAATTACTTCAGAGTATTTCGCCTGCAGTTGCGTTCGTTTAAACACATTTGGCACCCCTACAACTACAACCCCATTATCCGCCCCTAAAAGTTCCGTCCCCGTAAACCACGTCGAAAATTGCTCGCGCGGAATGGTCTGCTCGACTTCAGCTAGCACATTTTTCCACACGTCCAACATAGACCTCTCTGGTGACCTCCTTAACTACCCCAATTATAGCAAACATCCCCCGACTTTTCCACAGTTTTTACCCTATTTTCCGACATGTTATAATATCGCTCCCCAATTACAGGGGTCGACTTTTCCACAACTCACCGCTTACTCTGGAAGAATGTGTGGAAAACTTCTTGAAAAAAGTGGAAAACTAGTGTATACTAGAACAAGTATTTCATTATTATAAAAGCAAGAGGACAATGTTATGCCAAAACGGACTTATCAGCCACACAAACGTCAGCGTAAAGTTGAACACGGCTTCATGAAACGCAACAGCACCAAAAATGGCCAAAAAGTCTTGAAGCGCCGCCGCATTAAGGGTCGCGCCCGCCTCACCGCCTAACAGACGCTGAGCAGAATACCCCTTCGGGGGTATTTTAGGTGTATAATATATACAAATGTTATCTAAAAAATACCGATTCCATTCTCGCGGCGGTGTCCGTTACGTTTACCAAAAGGGAAAGACCATCCGCACGCCTTCTCTCTCATTGGTTTTTGCGCCTAATACTCGCGGCTACCAGCGCTTTGCTGTTGTTGTTTCCAAAAAAGTCCTCAAATCTGCCGTCGGTCGCAACCGCATCCGTCGCCGCGTCTACGAAGCTATTCGCCACGAACTCCCCGAGTTTCAGCAGCCCATGGACTGCGTTTTTGTCGTCTTTAACAAATCTGTCGCCAACATGCCATTCCTCGACCTCCGCCGCACCATCCACGACCTCATCTCAAGAAGTCTCACCGAATAGCTGTTTATATGCTATAATATAAATATGTTTGAGTTAATTGACATGTTGATCGTTCGCCCGATCACGAATATCCTTTTCATTGTTTATGGCTTTGTGGGCGACTTTGGTCTCGCCATTATTTTATTTACTATTCTTATCAAAATCTGCCTCTGGCCTATCTTGAAGCGTCAGCTTCACCAGACTCGCCAAATGCGCAAAATCCAGCCGGAGCTTGCCGAAATTAAGAAGAACTGTAACGGTAATCGTCAGCTCGAATCGCTTCAGATGATGGATCTTTACAAACGCAACAACATCAAGCCGTTCCGTTCCATGATTACTTTGATCATCCAGCTTCCGATTCTTATTGCGCTCTATACTGCCGTTCGCGTCATGGTTGTCCCCACTCCAGACGACAACCTTGAGCGCCGCGCCTACGCCCCGGTCCGCGAAATCGAGCGCATCGACGAAGTTATCCAGCTCCAGCAGCCTTATCTCGAATATCAGACCGCCGTCAAAAATGCCCGCGCCGAAGGCGGCTCCGAAGAAGAAATCAAAGCTCGTGTCGAAGCTATCCCCGAGAAAACCTATGATTTCCACCCGAAACTTTTCGGCTTCGTCGACCTCGACCCGAAGCCAGGCTTTACTTCTGTCAGCTCCTTCGTCATGCTCCTCTTCGCGCTCGGTTCTGCCTTTACGCAGTTCTGGATTTCTCGTCAGCAGCTCCCCTCGAAAAAGTCTCAAAAGTCCAAAACTTTCCGTCAAATCATGAAAGAGGCCGCCGACGGCAAAGAACCTGACCAAGCCGAGCTTAACCAAGTTATGACCGGCCAGATGTCTTACATGATGCCGATTATGATGCTCCTTATCATGATCAACCTCCCTGGCGCTCTCGTTTTCTACTACTTCTTTAGTAACCTTATGACCGGCTTCCAACAGAAATATATTCTCAACAAGAAAACCGACCAGATGGAAGAAGTCGCTGACAAACGCCTCATCAAAGAACTCAAAAGTATCGAAGAAGCGCAAATCGTTGAAGATAACTCTTCCGATCGCTGGATGAAAAATAAAAACTCCACCAAATCCGCCGACAAACCTGGCGTTAAAGTTACTCGCATCTCTGCGAAAAGTAGCCGTCACCATAAAAAGAAAAGGAGTTAATAATCATGAATAAAGATGAATCAATCCGCTTCGCTACTAAATACCTCGAAGATCTATTGTCTTTCTTCGGTATCAACGTCGCCGTCGACTCTACCCTTGACGACGAAGTCATCCAGCTTTCTATCCCTTCGACCAGTATGAACTCGCTCCTAATCGGTCGCGAAGCGAACAATCTCCGCGCCCTCCAGCACATTGTCTCTATGGCCCTAGTCGGTCGCGAAGGGGAATTAACCCGTGTTAATGTTGATGTTGCCGACTATAAGCGCCAGCGCGCTGACCGCATCGCCGAACAAGCCGAAGATTGGATTCGTGAAGTTCGCGCCACCGGTCACTCCAAACGTCTTAATCTCAATGCGGCAGACCGTCGCGTCGTTCACAAAGTTGCTCAGGACTACTCCGACGTCAAAACTCATTCCGAAGGTGAGGGCCGCGAGCGCCAACTTATCATCGAGAAAATCTCCCTCGATAGTCCTGAGGAATAAAATCTCCCTGAATCAGCATAGAGCCAGTAAATATTTACTGGCTCTCTTCGTCTACTAGCCCTACGATCACCACAAAGTCTACGTCTCCACCCCAAACACCTTCCGGCAACTCGCTCTCTGGCCGCACCGCCACTCCGTAGCGCTCTTCGAGCGCCGCCCGTGTTGCCACTTTCTCGTTACTCATCTCATAGACGCAATATTTTGTTTCGCAAACTCCGCTAGTCGCATCACCGACTCTCAAAACCTTAAATCCGTCCGCTTCCAGCCGATCCTTCTCGGCTGACGCTACGCCGTATCCATCTGTCGCGTTATAAACCGCAAAAGTTGCTCCCTCGCGCTTCACGCCGTCACTGCTAAACATCCCCGCCACATATTCCTGAATCTCGGAATAATCACGCTCGCCCGCCGATGGTACGACGTACGAAATGTTATTGATTGTTGCTGTTGTCACGTAGAAGATATTCTCATCATAATTCACTAGCGGAACTTGCCGAATACTTGAAATATTAAAACCACTCGCAAGTCGTACCGCCGCTTTAATATTATCTGCTGAAAAGTTTGAACGCAGATTGTCTCCTAGAATATTCAGCAACCCGAGCGCCTCATTCACTCCAACGCCTGTTTGGAGAACTTTCTGCGCAATCCCTTCCACGATTTTTTGTTGCGTATTTCCTCGCGTGAAGTCGCCGCCTGTCGTCCCGTGCCGTGCCCGCGCCAACGCCAATGCCTGCTCGCCGTTCACCGCCATCGGCTCCCCGGCCTTCGCCACCATGCCAGTATAATAGTAGTCGTTAATGTCTTCATCCAGCGTCACCGTAATCCCGCCCAATGTATCAATAATGCTAATCAGCGACCCCCAGTTTACATGCGCATAATATTGGAACTCAACTCCCAGAATGTCGCCAATCTGCTTCATTAAGGCTTCTGCGCCAGCCTCCTCATTTGTTCCGCTCTGATTATGACACCAAAAAACCTCGTTTATCTTGCCTGCCGAACATGCCATCGGCACTTTTAAATCTCGAGGCAAGCTCAGAAGCGCTACGTCCTTCGTTTTTTGATCAAAGCTCGCCACCATAATTGAATCCGTTAGCTGCGCCCCGTCGTGAACGCCATCACCAGAAGTCCCGTCCATATCATAGCCTTCAGTCCCGAAGATCAAGACATTAGTTCGTCCATTTTTGTCAGTCTCAAAGGGAATCTCATCCGAAACCATTGCCATCAACGAATCAAACAGACCCGACTTCCCACCTGTTAGTCGCGAAATTAGCCCGTCCCCCCACATATACAACGCTCCGCCCCCGAGCATCAAGATCAACACTACGGCCAGCGCA